>JBBIIA010000038.1:0-29693 GCA_037446775.1 Deltaproteobacteria bacterium | reverse complement strand
GGTGACGGGTGACGGGTGACGGGTGACGGGTGACGGGTGACGGGTGACGGGTGACGGGTGACCAGTGACCAGTGACCAGTGACCAGTGACCAGTGACCAGTGACCAGTGACCGGTCACCCGTCACCGATCACCGATCACCGATCACCGATCACCGATCACCGCAGTTAGATGTACTGCCCCCCGTCCACCTTGATCACTTCTCCGGTGATGTGGCGGCCGCACTCGGAGGATAGAAACGCCACCAGCCACGCCACGTCCTCGGACTTGCCGGCGCGCTTCACCGCCGACTCGTTGATGGCGGCGTCCCGGAACTCGGCGGGCATGTTCTCGCCCATCTCGGTGAGGATGAACCCCGGGGCCACCGAGTTGCAGGTGACCCCGAACTTCCCCAGGTCCTTGGCCGCGGCCTTGGTGAGCCCGATGGCGCCGGCCTTGGCCGCCGAGTAGTTGGTCTGGCCGAACTTGCCCCGAAGGCCGTTAATGGAGGTGATGGAGATGAAGCGGCCCCAGTTCTGGTCCTTGAACACCGGGGCGGCGGCCCGCAGGTAGTTGAAGTTGCCCTTCAGGTCCACGTCGATGACCCGGTCGAACTGCTCCTCGGTCATCTTCCAGATCACCCCGTCCCAGTTCATGCCGGCGTTGGTGACCAGGATGTGGAGCCCGCCGAGCTTGGCCACGGTCTCGTCCACCATGCGCTGGGCGTCGGCGAAGCTGGCCACGTCCGCCTGGACGGCGATGGCCTTGCGGCCCATGGCCGCAAGCTCGGCCACCAGGGCCTCGGACTCGGCGGCGCTCTTGCGATAGTTCAAGGCCACGTCGGCCCCCGCCCGGGCGAGCACGCGGACGATCTCGGCCCCGATGCCCCGGGTGCCCCCGGTGACGATGGCGACTTTTCCGGTCAAGTCGATCATGGAGTGCTCCTTTTTGGAATGGGACCGATCGGTCGCGTCCGACCGATCGGTCCGATCAAGGTTACGATTCCCGCTTGATGATCATCGCCATGGTCGAACCGCCGCCGCCGCAAATGGAGGCGATCCCAAGCTCCTTGTCGCAGCGCTTCAGGGCGTAGTACAGGGTGACCAGAAGCCGGGCGCCGGAGCAGCCGGTGGGGTGGCCGAGCGCGATGGCCCCGCCGTGGACGTTGAGCTTGGCCCGGTCCCAGTGGAGCACCCGCTCGTTGGCGAGGACCTGGGCGGCAAAGGCCTCGTTCACCTCGATTAGGTCCATGTCCGCGAGCTCCATCCTGGCCCGGGCCAGCGCCCGGGGGATGGCGACGCCGGGCCCCTCCCCCATCACCTTGCCGTCCACCGCGGTCTGGGTGTAGTCGACCACCGAGAAGAGCGGGGCGACGCCCCGACGGGCCGCCTCCTCCCGGGTCATGGCCACTAGAAACGCCGCCCCGTCGGTGAGGCCGCAGGCGTTGCCGGCGGTGACCTGGCCGTCCTTCTTGAAGGCGCCGGGGAGCTTGGCCATCTGGTCGGCGGTGGCGCCGTAGCGGATCGACTCGTCCTCCTCCAGGCGCACCTCGGGGTTCTTCTTGTCCCCCGGGATCACCACCGGGGTGATCTCCTCGGCGAACCAGCCGTTCTTCTGGGCGGCCTCGGCCTTCTGGTGGCTCTCGGCGGCAAACTCGTCCATCTCGGCCCGGGTGAGGCTGTACTTGGTCACCAGGTTCTCGGCGGTGAGCCCCATGGAGAGGTCGGCGATGGGGTCGTGGGCGTCGGTCCAGCCGTCCTCCAGGGTGACCGGCCCCATGCGAAAGCCCTGCCACCGGTACCCCTTCACCAGGTGGGGGATGGTGGACATGCTCTCCATGCCGCCGCACAGCACCACCTGGGCCTGGCCGGCCTGGAGGAGCTGGGTGGCGAGGCTCGCCGCCTTCATGCCCGCCGGGCACGCCATGTTGATGGTGGCCGCGGGCACCGCCACGCCGCAGCCGCCCTTGACGGCCGCCGTGCGGGCCGGGTTGACGAAGTTGCCGGCCTGGCGGCAGGAGCCGATGACCGCGTCGTCCACCTCGTCCCCCGAGACCTTGGCCCGGCGCAGGGCCTCGCGGATCGGAAACGCCGCCAGGTCGTACACCTTGAGGTCCTTGAGGGTGCCGCCGAACTTGCCCATGGGGGTGCGCACCGCGCTGACGAAGACCAGGTCGGAAAGGGGTCGCATATCATCTTCCTCCGTTCGCGTAGGGTTGACCCGCCGAGCGGCGAGGGCGTTCACCGGACCGGACACTCCAGGCTGAGGCGGTGGCTGGGCCCGAACCCCATGCGGGCAAAGAACTTCAGAAGGCCGAAGTCCTTCCAGTCCACCAGGGTGTAGATACGCTCCACCCCTGCCACGCGCATGTTGGCTCGAAACTGCTCGAACAGGGCGCCCCCCACGCCCCGGTCCTGGCAGTCGGGGTCGACCCCCAGGGTATCCACGACCGCCGAGGTGTCGGGGATGCAGAAGTCGCCGAAGGACAGGGTGCCGAGCAAGAAGCCCACGAGCTCCCCGTCGAGTTCGGCCACGAGCGAGGCGTTGATCTGGGCCCCGGTTCTCGAGGCCAGGGCGTGGTGCTGTTCGTAGTGCTCCGCCCGGCTCCGCCCCGTGATCTTGGCGTCGATGGCCACGACGGCGGGCAGGTCCTGGGGCTTGAGGAGGCGCACGGTCACCGGCTTGCTCATGGCAGTTCCTTCTCCCCCTCCCGATCGCCCGCCGGCCGGGTGTAGATCACCCGGTGGCGCCCGGGGTCCGGGTCGGCGGCATAGCACGCCGTGCAGGCGGCCTCCCCCTCCCCGTCGCCCCCGTCCTCGCAAAGCGGCACCAGCCGCACCTCGTACCCCAGGGCCGCGTACAGAGCCACGGCTTCCCCGAGGCGGGGCTCGGACGCCACGCTCCTCCGGGTCCAGCCCTCGGCGGCGAGGTCTTCGCGCACGGCTGCTACCAGCTGTGCCGCACGGCGCCAAGGGGGCACGCGGCGACGCAGGGGAGGGGCGGGCGGTCGCGGGTGGGCTTGCACGCCCCGCACGCGTACTTGAGCGCGCGCCGCTTGCCCTCCGCCACGGCCACCACGGGTTCCCCGTAGGGGTCCTCCTCGGCGACGAACAGCCCCTGGGGGCACGCCGAGAGGCACGGCTTGGCCGCGCAAGCGGCACAGCGAGCCGTGTCGAGGGTGACGTAAAACTCGCCTTCGGCGTCCCGGTAGCCGTAGTGGGCGATCATGGGAGGCCCACCGCCTACCTCCTCTTCTCCTTGAGGTACAGGGTGTGGGCGAAGAGCGCCGCCCCCAGGGCCCCGGCGATTTGGGTGTCGTACGCGGTCTTGAGGGCCGTCACCCCGATGCGCTGCTCGATCCGCCGCACCACTCCGATGTTCTTGGAGATGCCGCCGGTGATGAAGAACTGGGGCTCCACGCCGATCCGTTCCAAGAGCGCCGCCACCCGCTCCGCCATCGCCCGGCAGTACGCCGCGATCACCTTGTTCTTGCTCCAGCCGTCCTTTAGCCGCGCCATCGCTTCGCTCTTGGCGAAGACGACGCAGACGTCGGAGACCGGCGGCGGCTCCTCGTCGATGTCAAAGGAGCGGCGCCCGAGCTCCTCGACGGGCACCTCCAGGAGGTCGGCGATCACCTCCATGCCCCGGCCGGTGCCGGCCGCGCACTTGTCGTTCATCAGGAAGTTGGTGACCCGGCCCCCCTCATCGACCTGGATCCCCTTGCAGTCCTGGCCGCCCATGTCCAGGATCGTCCGGACCGTGGGGCCCCCCAGGTAGTTGGCGCCCCGGCCGTGGCAGGCGATCTCGGTGATCGCCTTGTCGGCGAAGGGGATGTTCACCCGGCCGTAGCCCGTCCCAACGGTGAACTGGATGTCGGCGAGCTTCAGGCCCGTGGCTTCCAGCGCCCCTTCCATGGCAGCCCGCGCCGACTCGGGAGAGTTGAAGCCGGTGCGCACCGTGTGGTAGGCGTAGAGCTCGCCGTCGAGACAGATGACCGACTGGGAGCTGACGCTGCCCACATCGACTCCCTGGGTGATGACCCGGGCGTCCTTCCAGCTTCGGTTCTGGTCGACCCAGCGCTCTTCCTTCCAGCGCCAGAACTCCCTCCTCGGCTCGCTCATGGCGCCGACTCCCGCGTTTCGGCTGCTCCCCGCGCGCGTTCCGCCGCGATGATCGCTGCGCCCAAGGCGTCGGCGAACTCGGGGCCCGCCGGGATCTGGACGGCGTCAATTTCGAGGTTCTCCTGGAGGCACTTGACGAAACCTTGGTTGTAGGCGAGCCCGCCGAGGAGGACCACCGGTCCCTCCACCTTGATGCGGCGCACCATCGACGCCACCCGGCTGGCGATGGCGTCGTGCACGGCCCGGCAGATGTCCCGCCGATCGGTGCCCCCGTGGATCAAGCTCACCACCTCGCTCTCGGCAAAGACCGTGCACTGGGCGTTCATCGGGATCTTGGTCGAGCTCTCCGTGCTCTTCTCGGCGAACTCCGCGAGGGTCATGCCGAGGGCCCGGGCCATGGACTCGGTGAAGCTCCCCGACCCCGCCGCGCACTTCTCGTTTACCGCCGAGTCCAGCACCCGGCCCCGGCCGTCGGTCTTAATCCCCCGGCTCTCCTCCGCCCCCACCTCGATTACCGTGGTGGCGCCGGGAAACAGGAAGTTGGCGCCTCGGGCGGCGGCGGTGATGTCGGTGACCCGGGAATCGACGAAGCGCAAGGCGTTGCGGCCGACCCCCGTGGCGGTCACGTGGGCCACCGCTGCTCGCGCCACGCCAGCCCCGGCCAGGGCCTGGTCCAAAAGGGCCTGGGCCGCCCCGTTGGGCTCGAACCCCCCGGACCCAAAGGCCCGGGCCGCCACCGCCCCGTCCACGAGGATGGCGACCTTGATGTTCCGGTTCCCGACGTCGATGCCGGCGGTGACCATGGGGTTTCCTCTCGGCTGGGGACCCGCGACGAGCGCCCCGGCACTTCGCGGGCCGCCCCCCGTGAGGGGTAGCAACGGCCGTGCCACCGCGCGAAGCCCCCGGGACACGGCGATCGGGGGGCGCCAGACGGCCGGACCCGCCCGGGTTCGATGAAGCGTCACCTCGGGGCCGGTAAGATTTGACCCAGCCCGAGGGTTCGAGGCGCGCCCTCCCTCGGGCACGGGGAACTCTACTGCTGCGGTCGGGTTCGCTTTTGATCCACACAAACCGTGGTTGACGTGCCCACCCTTCCGGGTGCAAGATGCGGGGCCTCTGGTCAGACCGCTTCGGTTCCCAGGGTTCCCCCCACCGGCAACGGGATGCAACTCACCCCCCACCGCAAGACAAGGAGGAAGCTATGAAACGAGGTACCCTGCTGTGCTCCACCCTCACCCTCGGCGCCGCCCTCGCCGCGTCCACCGCCCTGGCGGCCGCCCCCAAGGATCCCCTGGGCGTGGTCTCCATCAAGGGCAACCAGCCCATCCACGTGGCGTACTGGATGGTGGTGGCGGGCCCCGACGCGTCCTTGGGCATCGACACCCGCCGGGGCGTCGAGCTGGCCATCGAGGCGAAGGGCGGCAAGGTGCTCGGCCACGCGGTGAAGCTCACCGGCCAGGACACCGGCTGCAACGCCGAGGGCGGCCAGGCGGCGGCCACCAAGCTCGCCTCCGACCCCACCATCGTGGCGGCCATCGGCTCCAACTGCTCCAGCGAGGCCAAGCCCGGCGCGCCGATCCTGTGGAAGGCCGGCATCGCCACGGTCTCCCCCTCGAACACCGCCCCCTACCTGACCGACGCCAAGCGCGGCCCCGAGTACAACGGGTACCTCCGCACCGCCCACAACGACAAGGTCCAGGGCGCCGTGGCGGCCCAGTTCGCGATTAAGAAGCTCGGGGTGAAGAGCGCCGCCACCATCCACGACGGCAGCGTCTACGCCGAGCAGCTCCAGGCGGTCTTCGCCGAGGAGTTCAAGAAGCTCGGCGGCAAAATCACCTCCCAGGAGGCGGTGGCCCCCACCGACACCGACATGCGGCCGGTGCTGACCAAGATCGCCACCGGTAAGCCCGAGTTCCTGTACTACCCGATCTTCGTGGCCGCCGGCGGCCACGTGACCCGGCAGGTGAAGGAAGTGGCTGGCATGGAAAAGGTCGCCCTGATGGGGGCCGACGGCATCTTCTCCACCGATTTTTACAAGGCCGCCGGCACCACCGCGGTGGGCATGTACCACTCCAGCCCCGACTTCTCGGCCTTTGGCGGCGGCTACAAGGACTTCGTCGCCAAGCACGAGAAGAAGTACGGTGAGAAGCCGATCTCGGCCTTCCACGCCCACGGCTACGACGCCGCCATGATGATCTTCGCCGCCATCGAGAAGGTGGGGGTGAAGGACAAGGACGGCACCCTGCACGTCGGCCGCCAGGCCCTGCGCGACGCCCTGTACGCCACCAAGGGCATGGCCGGCCTCACCGGCACGCTCAACTGCAACGAGTTCGGCGACTGCGCCGACCCCAAGATCGCCGTGTACCAGACCACCGAAGAGAACGTGAAGAAGCTGAACATGCCCACCAAGCCCTTCTGGCCGTAAGCAGGTCCTGCTTCGGCCCGGGTCGGGGCACCCAACCCGAGGACGCCAGGCGGAGCCGGAAACCCCAGGGTTTCCGGCTCCGCCGTTCTCGGCGCCTTTCTGTACGGGGCAAATCAATTTTGATTTTGTCAAAACGCCCCCCCGTGGTACCTTGCGGCGCCGCGCGGGGGGGCGAAAACGTAGCGAAACACACACGCTGAACAGGGTTTGACAGGGAAAAACCCGCACCGAGGAACGGACCTGACATGTTGCGACGATTCACCGAACACAAGACCGCGACGGACCTGATCATGTGGGGCCTAGGAGCCGTGCTCCTCGGCCTCATCGTCTGGGGTTCGGCGGCCACCCTGATCAAGGGCGTCTACTCCGGGCGCCAGTGGCTCGACTTCGTCATCTTCGGGCTGGCCCAGGGCAGCATTTACGCCTTGATCGCCATGGGCTACACCATGGTGTACGGGGTGCTGCGGATGATCAACTTCGCCCACAGCGAGGTGTTCATGAGCGGGCCCTTCACTGCCTACTACGTCGCGGCGGCCTTCTACCAAAACGGGTTCCTCGAAAGCCACCCCTTCTTGAGCCTGATCGTCGTCTTCCTCGTCTCCATGCTCACCGCGGTCTTGATCGCCTTCCTCCTGGAGCGGATCGCCTACCGCCCCTTGCGCAACGCCCCCCGGCTGGTGCCCCTGATCACCGCCATCGGCGCCTCCTTCTTCCTCCAGTACATGTTCCGGGGCTTCTTCGGGTCGGGCTTCCAAGCCTATCCCGTCATCGAGGCCCTGGAGGGGCACTTCCACTTCGGGCCGGTCCGGGTGCTCAAGTTCCAGGCCCTGGTGATCGTGGCGGCAGCGGTGTTGATGGTGGCCCTGTACCAGTTCGTCCAGCGCTCCCGCCTCGGCAAGGCCCTGCGGTCGGTCTCCGAGGACAAGGAGGCGTCGGCGCTCATGGGCATCGACGTGGACCGGATGATCTCCATGACCTTCATCATCGGCGGCGCCGCCGCGGGGGCGGCTGGGGTGCTGTACGCCCTGATGTTCAAGCAGGTCCACTTCTTCATGGGCTTCATCCCCGGCCTCAAGGCCTTTACCGCCGCCGTCCTGGGGGGCATCGGCAACATCCCGGGGGCCATGCTCGGGGGCATCTTCCTCGGCCTCGTGGAGTCGGTGGGCCCGAGCCTCTTCCTCGATGGCCTGGGGATCGTGGCCCCCTTCCAGCTCAAGGACGCGATCGCCTTCACCATGCTCGTGCTCGTCTTGATCTTCCGGCCCACCGGCATCCTCGGGGAGCGGCTGGCGGTTAAGAAGGCGTGACGGCTCCAGGGAAAGGGCAACAGACCATGCACGCGGCACCCGCACACGGCTTCCCGGGGCTCCGCCTCGGCCTCATCGGGGGCATCTCCCTGGTGATCCTCTCCCTCATCGGCATGGCCGAGGCGTTCCACGCCCGCCAGATCGTCGCCGAGGTGGTCTCCATGGGCCACACCCTGCTTCTGGTCACCGCCCTCTTCATCGCCTACCTCGCCGCCGGCCGGGCCGCCGCCCGGGGCCCCAGGGCGATCCTCGCCAACGCCGCCGCCGCCGGCCTGCTCATGGCCGGCAGCCTGGCTGCCCTGGTGCTTCTGGGCAGCGCCGTAAAGATGCGCAAGGTGTTCATTAACGCCTCCCCCGCCTTGTACGAGCTCCTCACCTTCCACCAGGAGGGGCTGGCGGCCGGCCTGGGGCTCCTGCTGCTCGTGGGCCTCGCCGTCGGCGCCGTGGCGGGCGCCCTGCGGCTCTTGCCCGACCTGGCCCGCCGGGTGGCGGTGACGGCGCTGGCGAGCGTGGCGGTGGCGGGCCTCCTCCAGGACCTGATCCGCCCCATCCTGGCTAACTGGCAGCCCCTGGAGGCCTTCGCCGACGCCCTCTTCGCGGGGGACGGCTTGACCGTCTCCGGGGCGCTGGCCCTCTTCGCCGTGGTCGCCGCCACCACCGCCTTCTGGGGCCGCCAGGGGACCGCGGTGCGGGCCCGGGTGGCCGCCCTGCCGGCCGGCCGCCGCCGCCAGCTGCACTGGACGGCGGGCCTCGCCGGGGTGGCGCTGCTCCTGGTGCTGCCCCACCTCCTGGGGCTCTTCTTGAGCGAGGTGCTCACCATCGTCGGGCTGTACGTGCTCCTCGGCCTCGGGCTCAACATCGTGGTGGGGTTCGCGGGCCTTTTGGACCTGGGGTACGTGGCGTTTTTCGCCATCGGCTCCTACACCATCGCCATCCTCACCTCCCCCGAGCTCGGCTTCTTTCAGCTCAACTTCTGGCAGGCCCTGCCCTTTGCCGTGCTCTTTGGCGTCACCGCTGGGGTGATGCTCGGCATCCCGGTCCTGAAGATGCGGGGGGACTACCTGGCCATCACCACCCTGGGCTTTGGCGAGATCATCCGCATCCTGGTGCTCTCCGACTTCCTGCGGCCGTGGCTCGGGGGCGCCCAGGGCATCGGCAAGATCCCCAAGGCCGCCATCGGGGGCTTCGAGTTCGCCTCCCCCCAAGCGGTGTACTACTTGATCCTGGCGGGGTGCTTCCTGGTGGTCCTGGTCTCCTGGCGGCTGCGGGACTCGAAGCTCGGCCGGGCGTGGATGGCCATGCGGGAGGACGAGGACGTGGCGGCCGCCATGGGGATCAACCTGGTGGCCACCAAGCTCCTGGCCTTTGGCACCGGGGCGGCGTTTTCCGCCTTGAGCGGCGCCATCTTCGCCGCCAAGATCGGCTCGGTGTACCCCCACAGCTTTAACGTGATGATCTCCATCAACATCCTGTGCGTCATCATCGTCGGCGGCATGGGGAGCCTGCCGGGGGTGGTGGTCGGGGCCATCGCCCTGGTGGGCCTGCCCGAGCTCCTGCGGGAGTTCGCCGAGTACCGGCTCTTCGTGTACGGCGCCGCCCTGGTGGCGATGATGCTCCTGCGCCCCGAAGGGCTGTGGCCCGAGGCCACCCACGTGCGGGAGCTCCACGAGGGCGAGGCCCCGGAAGACGCACCCGACCAGCCGGCCCCCGCCGGGTCCCGGAGCTAGGAGACCAGCCATGGCGGTACTCGCGATTCGCAACCTCACCAAGCAGTTCGGCGGCCTCACCGCGATCAAGGAGCTGACCCTGGAGGTGGCCCCCCGCACGATCCACAGCGTGATCGGGCCCAACGGCGCCGGCAAGACCACCCTCTTTAACTGCGTCACCGGCTTTTATCGCCCGGAGATCGGCGAGATCCACCTGGGGGAGGAGTCCCTCAAGGGTCTCTCCCCGGACCGGATCGTCCAGAAGGGCGCCGCCCGCACCTACCAGAACATCCGGCTCTTCCCGAACCTGACCGCCACCGAAAACGTGCTGGTGGGGCTCCACATCCACTTGAAGGCGAACTTCTTGGGCATCGTCCTCGCCACCCCCGCCACCCGGCGGGAGGAGCAGGAGGCCACCCGGGAGGCCCTGCGGCTCCTGCGGTTGGTGAACCTCGGGGGCAAGGGGGACCTTTTGGCGAAGAACCTGCCCTACGGGGACCAGCGGCGCCTGGAGATCGCCCGGGCCCTGGCCAGCCGCCCCAAGCTGCTGCTCTTGGACGAGCCCGCGGCGGGTATGAACCCCAAGGAGTCCCAGGACCTGATGGACTTCATCTGCCACCTCAAAGACGAGCTCGGCATCACCATCTTGCTGATCGAGCACCAGATGCGGGTGGTGATGGGGATCTCGGACCGGGTGACCGTGCTCGACTACGGCGAGAAGATCGCCGAGGGCCTGCCCCAGGAGGTCCAGGACGACCCCCGGGTGATCGAGGCGTACCTCGGCAAGGGCGGCGCCGCCCGCGGCGGCCACGCCGCCTGACCCCCCGCGAGAGAGAACCGACCATGGCCATGCTCGAGCTCCGAAACGTCGACACCTACTACGGGCAGATCCACGCCCTCAAGGGGGTGTCGGTCACGGTGGACCCCGGCGAGATCGTCACCATCATCGGCGCCAACGGCGCCGGCAAGAGCACGCTCCTCAAGACCGCCAGCGGGCTTCTGCGCCCGCGCCACGGGACGGTACGCTTGGAGGGGGAGGACATCACCGGGATGAAGGCTCACCGGGTGGTCCAGAAGGGCCTGGTGCAGGTACCCGAGGGGCGCCGGATCTTCGGCCAGCTCACCGTCGCCGAGAACCTGGACATGGGCGCCTTCACCTGCCGGGACGCGGCCAAGAACCGCCAGAACCTGGAGCGGGTGCTAGACCTCTTCCCGCGGCTCCGGGAGCGGCTGCGGCAGGTGGCGGGCACCATGAGCGGCGGGGAGCAGCAGATGCTCGCCATGGGCCGAGCGATGATGGCCAACCCCCGCATGCTCCTCCTGGACGAGCCCTCCATGGGGCTCGCCCCGGTGCTGGTGGACGCGATCTTCGAGACCATCCAAAAGCTCCACGCGGCGGGGACCACTATCCTCCTGGTGGAGCAGAACGCCCGCATGGCCCTTCAGGTCGCGAGCCGCGGCTACGTGCTCCAGTCGGGCTCGGTCATCTTGAGCGACGCGGCCGCCAAACTCGCCGACGACGCCCAAGTGCGGCGGGCGTACCTGGGTGAGCACTGACCGCCTTCGGGACGGAGCAGCACCCCGGCACGCGGTGAGCCCCGCGGGGCCGGGACTGTACAACAGCCGCGTCATCGCCCCCTTCATCGCCCTGGCCCGGGAGCGCTACCCCCTGGTCGACCCGGAGGAGGTGCTCGCCCGGGGGGGCATGGCGGCCCACCAGGTGCGGGACGAGGGGCACTGGTTCTCCCAGGACCAGGTGGACCGGTTTTACGCGGGCCTGGCCGAAGCCACCGGCAACCGCCGGCTCGCCTACGAGGCGGGGCGCTACGCGGTCGAGCGCCAGGCCCTGGGAGGGCTGCGGGGGTATCTCGCCGGGCTGATCGGACCCCAGAAGGTCTTCCTCGGGGTGGACCGCTGGTCGACGCGGCTGAGCCGGTCCGCCACCTACCGCACCGACCCCACGGGCCCCTGCGGGGTGGAGGTCACGGTGACCCCCGGGACCGGCGTCGCCGAACAGCCGTTCCAGTGCGAAAACCGGCGAGGGTTCATCGACGGCATCGCCGGCCTCTTTGCCCTCTCCGGTCTGCGGGTCGAGCACCCCGAGTGCCTCTTCGCCGGCGGCGGGCGCTGCCGATACCTCGTCTCCTGGCAGCCGAGCCTGGCCGGACGGCTCCTCTTCGCCCGCAACTACGCCTACCCCGCCGCCGCCCTGGCCGTCGCCCTGCCGGCCCTCCTCGCCTCCCCGCCCCTCTTGGCGACGGTGGTGGTCCCCGCCCTGGGCGCGGGGTTCCTCGGCCTCGCCTGGGCGGCGGCGGCGGCCCGGGGGCGGGAGCTGGAGGCCGCCCTGGACCGGGTCCGGGAGGAGGGGGACCAGGCCCTGGATCGGCTACAGGAGGGGTACGACGACGCCCTCCTGGCCCAGGAACTGGCGCTCGTCTTCGCCCGGGAGAGCGACGGGGCGAGCGTCGCTGGCGCCGTCCTGGAGACCCTGCGGCAGCGCCTCGGGTTCGCCCTCGGCGCCGTGCTGGAGGCTACCGCGGGGTCCGCGACCCTCGGCGTCTGCCGCGCCCTGGGGGAAGGGGCCGAGGCGCTCTTCCCGGCGGGGGGGAGTGCCGGGCCGGCGACGCCCTGGGTCGAGGCCTTCGCCACCCAGCGCCCGATCGTCTGCTCGGCGCCCGGGGACCCGGCCCAGGGGTGCGCCGAGGGGACGGTGGGCGCGGCCTGGGGGCTCGGCTTGACCTGCCTGGTGGCGTGCCCCGTCACCCACGACGGGGAGCGCCTCGGGGTGCTGGTGGTCGGCGCCACCGCTCGGCGGGCCCCCCTGTTGCAGCGAGACCTCCACCTGCTCCAGGGCGTCGCCACCCAGCTCGGGGCCGGCCTCCACTACGGGCGGACCCGGGAGCAGCTCCTCCACGCCCAGAAGCTGGAGTGCGTGGGCCGGCTCGCCGGGGGGGTGGCCCACGACTTCAACAACGTGCTCTCGGTGATCCTCGGGTACAGCGAGCTGGCGCTGGGGCGTTTGGCCGACGCCCACCCCCTGCGCCGCCATCTCGGGGTCATCCGCGACTCCAGCCTCCGGGCGGCGGCCTTCTCCCGCCAGCTCCTCGCCCTGTCGCGGCCCCAGGGGGGAAGGCCCCAAGCGGTGGACCTAAACGGCGAGCTGGAGCAGATGGCGGGCCTGCTCACCCGACTGGTGGGCGACCTGGTGGCCGTGGAGTTCTTGCCCGGAGCGGGGGTACCGCCGGCTCAAGCCGACCCGGGCCACCTGGAGCAGGTGGTGCTCAACCTCGCGATCAACGCCCGGGACGCCATGCCCGCCGGGGGCCACCTGCGGATCCGGACCGAGGCCGGGAACCTGCCGGGAACGGCAGCGCCCGCCGCCGTCCTGGTGGTGGAAGACACCGGCACCGGCATGCCCCCCGAGGTGCGGGAGCGGATCTTCGAGCCCTTCTTCACCACCAAGGCCCCGGGGCAGGGCACCGGCCTCGGCCTGGCGACGGTCCAGGACATCCTCCGCCAGCTCCACGGCCGACTCGCCGTGGACAGCGAGCCCGGCCGGGGGACGGTGTTCACCCTGTGGTTCCCCGCCCACCCGGGGGAGGCTGCCGCCCCCGCGCCGGTCAGCACCGTGCGCGGCGGCGCCGAGGTGGTGCTGGTGGCGGAGGACGACCCGGACCTGCGGCGCCTGGTGTACGACGTGCTCACCCCCCTGGGGTACCGGGTCCACCTCGCCACCGACGGCCAGGACGCCCTGGAGGCGGCCGCCGCCCGGGAGGAGGCCCCGGACCTCCTGCTCACCGACGCCCGAATGCCCCGCCTGGGGGGGGTCGCACTGGCGCGGAGGCTGCGGGAGCGGTGGCCCCGGCTGCGGGTGCTGGTGATGTCCGGGTACCCGGAGGAGGTGGTGGATCCCCCCGAGGCGACCCTGGAGCTCTTCCCCAAGCCCTTCACCGGAGAAGACCTGGCCCGCCGGGTGCGGGCGGCCTTAGACGCCCCTGCCTAGGATTCCCGGGGGGCCCGGCCAGGCGTGCAGGGGCTTCGGAGTGACCGGTAGCAGCAGACCCCAGACATCCTGTTCATCCTGTCCAAGAATCCCACCCGTGCCCCCCGGGCCACCGGTCAGTCCCGCTTCATCGCCCGGTCCATCTCGCGCTTGGCGTCGGCGGTCTTTAGGTCCTCGCGCTTGTCGTACAGCTTCTTGCCCTTGCCGAGGCCGAGCTCGACCTTGGCGTAGCCGCGCAGGAAGTAGACGGAGAGCGGGATGAGGGAGTAGCCCCGCTGCTGGATCTTGACGGCGAGCTTGCGGATCTCGGCCTTGTGGAGGAGGAGCTTGCGGTCCCGGTCCGGCTCCTGCTCCTCCAGGCGGGTGTGGGAGTAGGGGGAGATGTGCAACCCGGTCAGCCACACCTCCCCCTCGTTCAGGTAGGCGTAGGCATCGGTGAGGTTGGCCCGGCTGGCGCGCAGGCTCTTCACCTCGCTCCCCCGCAGCACGATCCCGGCTTCCAAGGTCTCGTCGATGTGGTAGTCGCGCCGGGCCTTCTTGTTGGAGCAGGCGAGCTTGATGCCTTCGGACCGTCTTGCCATGTCACGCCTTCTGCACCACGCGGGGTTGATGGCCGGGGCGGTTGCCGGCCCAGCGGGCGGCCGCGAGGGCCACGCTGAGGGCCACCACCCCCAGGGTAGCCGCCCCGAGGTCCCGGTCGATCCCCCAGGCCGGGGCCAGGTGGTGGCCGAGGGCGGCTCCCCCCAGGAGCGCCAGGGCCGGGAGAACGGTCAAGAGCGCGCTCGCCTTGAGGGCCGCCCCTTCGGGCACGGCCACCTCCACCCGGTCCCCGACCGCGACGCCGAGGGGGTCGACCGCCCAGACCGTGGCCTCTCGCCCGCTCCCCAGGTGGCTGCACCCGCCCCCCGCGGCGCACCGGCTGCACCCCTCGGCCCGCCGGGTGCGCACCAGGGCTCGGCCGCGGGCAGTCGCCAGGACGTCGGCGGGTTCGCGGAGCATGGGGCGGTCAGCCGGTCGGCATCGAGCCTCCGGCTCTACGAGGGCACCCAGTCGGCTTCGGGGCCGACCTTGAGGAGGAAGGCGACCAGGAGCTCCACCGCAGCCTCGACGTCGGCGAGGCTCAGCACCTCGGCCGAGGTGTGCATGTACCGCAAGGGGATCTCCACCAGGGCGGTGGCGACCCCGGAGCGGTTGAGCTGCATCACGTTGGCGTCGGTGCCGGTGGCCCGGGGGGCCGCCTCGTACTGGAGGGGGATGCCGACGTCGGCCGCCGTCTCGCGCAGGAGCTCAAAGACCCGGGGGTTGATGTTGGCGCCCCGGGAGAGGACCGGCCCCTTGCCGAGCTGGACGTCGCCGATGCTCTTCTTGTCCACCCCGGGGTGATCGGTGGCGAAGGTCACCTCGATGCACAGCCCCACGTCGGGGTCGATGCCGTAGGCGCTGGTGGTGGCGCCCCGCAGCCCCACCTCTTCCTGCACCGTCGACACCCCAAAGACCGTGCACCGCAGCTCCCCCTTGCGCGGGGCGAGGCGGCGCAACACCTCGGCCACCACCAGGGAGCCCATCTTGTCGTCCAGCCCCCGGGCGGCGACCCGATCGCCCTGGAGGCGCTCCATCTCGGCCACGAACGTCGCCGGGTCGCCGATCGCCACCAGGGCCTCGGCCCCGGCCCGATCGGCGGCGCCCACATCGATGCACAGGTCCTTGACCTTGGCGACCTTGGTCCGCTCGTCGGGCTCCAAGAGGTGGATCGGCTTGCGGCCGATGACCCCCAGGACCGGTCCGCCCCGGCCGTGGACCCTGACCCGCTGCCCCGGCAGCAGGTGGGCGTCCACCCCGCCGATGGCAGCAAAGTACAGAAACCCCTGGTCGTCGATGTACTGCACCATGAGGCCGATCTCGTCCACGTGGCCCGCCAGCATCACCCGGGGCCGTTCGGCCGTCCCCCGAAGGATGCCCCAGGTGTTGCCCATCACGTCGGACTTGAGCTCGTCCACGTGGGGCCCCACGTACGCGCGCCACACCCGCTGGGCGGGCTGCTCGAACCCCGAGGGGCTGGGAGCATCAGCAAGATTCTTGAAGAAGGAAAAGACAGCGTCGTCCATTGGTTTTGTCCGTGGTCAGTTGTCAGTTGTCAGTTGTCAGTTGTCAGTTGTCAGTTGTCAGTTGTCAGTTGTCAGTTGTCAGTTGTCAGTGGTCAGTGGTCAGTGGTCAGTGGTCAGCGGCCGCGTGGCCCTCCAACGGACCACGGACCACGGACTAACTCCGATAATCCGCGTTGATCCGCACGTAGTCGGCGGTGAAGTCGCAGGTGGTGACGGTCTCCTCGCCCTCGCCCTCTTCCAGAGAGACTAGGATCTCGTACTCCGCCGCCTCCATGGCCCGGTGGGCCCGGGCTTCCGCCTCGGCGCCGAGCCCCAGGCCGGCGCGCACCACCGGCACCCCCCCGATGGCGAGGTGGAAGGGCCCGCCCCCGTAAGCCCCGGAGCGACCCAGGGCGCCGGCGATGCGGCCCCAGTTGGGGTCGCGGCCGTGGAGGGCGGTCTTCACCAGGGGGCTCTCCGCCACGGTGCGGGCGATCTGCAGGGCCGCCGCCGGGGAAGCGGCGCCGGTGACCCGCACGTCCACCAGCACGGTCGCCCCCTCGCCGTCCCGCACCATCGCCCGGGCGAGGTCGCGGCACACCGCCCGCACCGCGCCCTCCAGGGCGGCGAGGCCCGTGGGGTCGCCGTCCAGGGGCGGGCCCCCCGCGAGCCCGCTCGCCAACAGGAGCAGGGTGTCGTTGGTGGAGGTGTCCCCGTCCACGGTGATGCGGTTGAAGGTGGTCGCCACCACCCGGTCCAGGAGCCCTTGGAGGGCGGCGGGGCCCACCGGGGCGTCGGTGGCGACGAAGGCGAGCATGGTGGCCATGTCCGGCCGGATCATCCCGGCCCCCTTGGCGATCCCCAGGACCCGCACCTCCCGCCCCCCCAGGTCGATTCCCCGGTGGCTCACCTTGGGGAACTGGTCGGTGGTCATGATCGCCCGGGCGAGGGGTTCGGGGTCCTCCCCGAGGGCGCCGGGGAGCCCCGGCAGCGCCGCCTCCATCCGCGCCACCGGCAGGGGCAGGCCGATTACCCCGGTGGAGCACGGGAAGACCGCCTCGGGCGCCACCCCCAGCACCGCGGCCGCCGCCTCGGTCAGCCGCCGGGCATCGGCGAGGCCCGGCTCGCCGGTGCAGGCGTTGGCGTTGCCGGAGTTGACCAGGACCGCCCGGGCGCTCCCCCGCTCGAGGCGCTCCCGGCACAGGAGCACCGGCGCCGCCACCACCCGGTTCTGGGTGAAGACCCCGGCGACGGTAGCCGGGACGTCGCACCACAAGACCCCGAGGTCCAGGCGGCCGGGCTTTTTCACCGCCGCCTCTACGGCGCCGAAGCGAAACCCCCGGGGCGTCACGCGGCCCCCGCCGAGGCCCCCACGGCCCCGCAGCACTTCTTGTACTTCTTGCCGCTGCCGCAGGGGCACGGGTCGTTGCGCCCCACCTGGGGCCCCTTGTGGCGCACCGTTTCGGCCGACGGCTCCTCCGGGCGGGCGCCGTGGGTGAGCACCATGCGGGTCGGCTTGGCGGGCTGTTGGATCTCCCGCGCCTCTTCTTCGCGCACGAGCTGGATCAAGAAGAGCTTTTCGAGCACGTCCTCTTCGATGCGGTCGCGCATCTCCATGAACGCCCGGAACCCCTCCTTCTTGTACACCACCAGGGGGTTCTCCTGGGCGTAGCCCCGGAGCCCCACCCCTTCCTTCAGGTGGTCCATGGCGAGGAGGTGCTCCTTCCAGTGGCCGTCGATGGCTTGGAGCAGGATGTACTTCTGGAGCCGCGACGCCATCTCGGGCCCGAACTCCTGGAGCTTCTCGGCGTGCCGGGCGGCCACGGCCGACCGCACGGTAGCCGGGAGCTTGTCCTTGAGGGCCCGCAGTTCGGCCTCGCCCTGGGGGAGCTGGACGTGGAACTGCTGGAAGAGCGCCTCTTGGAGGCCCTGGACGTCCCACTGCTCGGGCGGGGTCTCGGCGGCGCAGCGCGCCGCGACCAGATCGTTGGCCACCGCGTCCATCATCTCCCGGAGCTGGCCGGTGAGGTCCTCGGCCCCGAGCACCTCCCGCCGCCAGGTGTAGATGGACTCCCGCTGGCGGTTCATCACGTCGTCGTACTCCAGGAGGTGCTTGCGGATGTCGAAGTTGTGGCCCTCGACCTTCTTCTGGGCGTTCTCCACCGCCTTGGTGATCCAGGGGTGCTGGATGTCTTCCCCCTCCTGGAGGCCGAGCTTGGTCAAGAGCCCGGAGATGCGCTCGGAGCCGAAGATGCGCATCAGGTCGTCTTCGAGGCTCAGGTAGAAGCGGGAGGAGCCCGGGTCGCCCTGGCGGCCGGAGCGGCCCCGGAGCTGGTTGTCGATGCGCCGACTCTCGTGGCGCTCGGTGCCGAGGATGTGGAGCCCGCCGGCGGCGAGCACCAGCTCCTTCTCCCGGGCGCACTGCTCCCGGTAGCGCGCCAGCGCCGCCTGGTAGCCCGCCGGATCGACCACGGGGTCGACCTCGCCCTTGGCCAAAAAGACCGGGTTGCCCCCGAGCATGATGTCGGTGCCCCGGCCCGCCATGTTGGTGGAGATGGTGACGGCGCCGTGGCGGCCGGCCTGGGCCACGATCTCCGCCTCGCGCTCGTGGTACTTGGCGTTGAGGACGTGGTGGGGGACCCCCCGCCGCTTGAGGATCTTCGAGACCTTCTCGGAGTTCTCGATGGAGATGGTGCCCACCAGGACCGGCTGGCCCTTCTTGTGGAGCTCCTCGATCTCGTTGGCTACGGCTTCGAACTTCTCCCGGGCCGTCTTGTACACCACGTCCCCGTGGTCCACCCGGATCATCGGCTGGTTGGTGGGGATGACCGCCACCTGGAGTTTGTAGATCTTCTCGAACTCCACCGCCTCGGTGTCGGCGGTGCCGGTCATGCCGGCGAGCTTCTTGTACATGCGGAAGAAGTTCTGGAAGGTGACCGTGGCGAGGGTCTGGTTCTCGCTCTCGATCTTGACCCCTTCCTTGGCTTCCACCGCCTGGTGGAGCCCGTCGCTCCACCGGCGCCCCGGCATCAGGCGGCCGGTGAACTCGTCCACGATCAGGACCTTGCCCTCCCGCACCACGTACTCCACGTCCCGCTTGTACATGGTGTGGGCCCGAAGGGCCTGGTTGACGTGGTGCAGCATCTCGATCTGCCGCGGATCGTACAGGTTGTCGATCCCCAGGAGGCGCTCCACCTTGCCGACCCCGGCCTCGGTGAGGAGCGCGCTCTTGCGCTTCTCGTCGATGGAGTAGTCCCCGTCCTCGCTCTTGTCATCCTTGGCGCGCCGCAGGTGGGGGATGACCTTGTCCACCACGTAGTACTTGTCGGTGGAGTCCTCGGAGGGACCGGAGATGATCAGCGGCGTCCGGGCCTCGTCCACCAGGATCGAGTCCACCTCGTCGACGATGGCGTAGTGGAACTCCCGTTGGACGTAGTCCTCGAGGCGGAACTTCATGTTGTCCCGCAGGTAGTCGAAGCCGAACTCGTTGTTGGTGCCGTAGGTGATGTCGGCCCGGTACGCCGCCCGCCGCCCTTCGTCCTCGACCCCGTGGACGATCACCCCGACGCTGAGGCCCAGGAAGTTGTAGATCGCCCCCATCCACTCGGAGTCGCGCCGGGCCAGGTAGTCGTTGACGGTGACCACGTGGACGCCCCGGCCGGTCAAGGCGTTCAGGTACACCGGCAGGGTCGCCACCAGGGTCTTGCCCTCGCCGGTCTTCATCTCGGCGATCTTGCCGGAGTGGAGCACCGCCCCGCCGATGAGCTGGACGTCGAAGTGGCGCATCCCGAGGACCCGCCGGCTCGCCTCCCGCACGGTGGCAAAGGCCTCCGGCATCAGGTCGTCCAGGGACTCCCCCTGGGCGAGCCGCTCGCGAAAGTGGGGGGTCATGGCCTGGAGTTCTACGTCGGAGAGGGCCTGGAAGCGCTCCTCCAGGGCGTTGACGCTTGCCACCAGGGGCTGGAGGCGTTTGAGGTCGCGCTCGTTTTTGGTGCCGAAGATCTTCTTGAGGAGGTAGGAAACCATGGGGCCGACTCCGAAAAACAGCCGCAGGAGCGGCCGCGTTGGCAAGGGAGCTGGGCGAAGGCCGGGGCGCCGCACTCCCTCCGGCGGGGGCGGTGGCCGGGGGCCCCCAGGGCTCCGACGGACCGGCCATGCTAGCACCCCCCCCCGGGGCAGTCAAAACGTTTCCCAGCGCGGGAGACGGGAGGCCTGGGCCGGTCACTCCCCCGGAGAGAGGCTCGCGAGAAGCCTCTCCACTTCCCCCAGATCCTCCTCGGGCAGGACCGGGGCGGCGACTCCAGCGGGGCAAGCGTCGGGCGTCTCGCCCCAGAACGCCCGGCGCCCCAGGGCGGCGCGGGCGCGCCGGAGCGCTCCTGCAAAACCGCCCTCGCCGACGGCGAGGGCCGCGAGGTCGGCGGGGGTAAAGAGGTCGGCACCGCCGCAAGCGGCGAGCCGGTGGGCAAGCAGCGCCTCCAGGTCTCCCGGCGTGGGTGCCCCCAGGGGGAGCTCCTCGAAGCCCGCCACCGGCCCCCCGCCGACCAGGGCCACCCCCACCAGGGGACGCCCGGCGACCTTGAGGCCGGCGAGAAGCTCCACCTCCCGACGCGCCGAGGTCTCGAGGGTACCGACGTCAAGGGCGAGGACCGCGGTACCGGCCCGGCAGAAGGCGTCGAGCAGGGCTTCGTACAGGGCGGCGGCGCGGACCTCCGGATCCGCGGCGGCCACCGAAAGACCGAGGGCATCGAGCAGGAGGGCCAGGAGGGCTGCCCCGCTCGGCGGCGCCTCGCCGCGGACCACGGCCGCCGGGTGGCCGGCGACGGCCGCGTCCTCCGCTACTCGCTCCAGGAGCGCGCTCCGCCCAGAACCCGGGGGCCCCGCGAGCCACACCCCCCGGCCCCGAGCGACGGCTTCCACGGCACGCCGCCGAAACCGGGCCCGCGCCGGGGACTCCCAGAAGAGGAGGTCGTCGCAGACCGGCGCGAAGGGGTCGCGGGTGAGGCCAAGGGCCCGGTACACGCGGGCCTCAGCGCCCCAGGCGGGCTTGCAGCTTGCGCACCCGGGCCCCCACGTCCCGCACCCCTGGGTCCGCCTCGGCCGCCCGGGCGAAGGCGGCCAGGGCCCCCTCCAGGTCCCCTTCCTCCTCGGCCAGGGCGCCGAGCTCGTACAGGATGGCCGCCCGGTCCCCAGGGGTATTGGTCGGCGCCGCCAGGGCCAGGCGAAGCGCCCCTGCGGCCTCCGCGGCCCGGCCGAGCTCCCCCAGCAACATGGCCAGGGAGGTGTAGGCGTCCCGGCTCTTCACCGGGGAGCGGGCGGCCTGTTGAAACTCCCGGGCCGCGTCCTCCAGGAGCCCCATCTCCCGGTAGGCGAGGCCGAGGTTGTAGTGGGTCTCGTAGTCCCCGGCGTCGATCTTCTCGGCGATCCCGGACTTGAACTCCTTGACGATGTCGTCGAGCTCCGAGACCTCGAACTCCTGGAAGCCCTCGAAGGAGCTGGCGAGGGTGACGTCTGCGACGTCGAGGACTTCCTTCTGGAGGTCGAAGAAGTCCCCCACGGGTGGCGCCGAGCCGTCGTCCCCGAGGCGGGCCAGGCGGTTGGCCACGTGGGGCGAGGCGGGAAAGCGCTCCCGCAGGCCCCGCAGCACCCGGAGGGCCTCCTCCACCAGGCCCTGGGCCTCGTAAAAGTCGGCCTCGGAGAGCCCCTCCTGGATCTCCTCGTCGGCTCCTCCGTCCTCCAGGGGGCGGCGGTGGACCACCTGCTCCTCGCCGTCCGCCCCCCCGACGAACTCCACCGTCGCCCCGTCCAGGTCGATCTCGATGGGGACCGAGGGACGGGTGACCACGCTCGGCCGCAGGTACTGGATGGCCTTGCGCGCCTCGGCGCAGTCGGGCTGCACCTCGAGGATCGCCTGGTGGGCCCGCAGGGCCTCGCTCTCCCGCCCGTCTCGGAGGAGGTGGCCGGCGATGTGCAGCTGCTCCCGCACCCAGCCGGCACGGTCCCCCCGGCGCTGGAGAAGGTCCCGGAGCTTGACCCGGATCTCCACCTCCCCCGGCGCCAGCTCGGTGAGCTCGCGCAACTTGTCCGCGGCCTTCTCCTCGAGGCCGTACTTGAGGTACAGCTCCGCCTCCACCAGGCCCTCGCGCACCGAGTCGGGGGCGGTGGAGGCCTCGCCCCCCTCCCAGGCGGCCTCCAGTTCGACCACTTCCTCTTCCGGCTCGGCCGTCGCCACCTCCCCCAGGACCAGCCGGGCTTCCGCGTCTTCGGGCAGCAGCTCGAGCACCTTGCGGAAGCACGCGTGCTCCCGGGCCACCAGCCCCTGACGCCCATACGCCTGGGCCATGGCCCGGTGGGCCTGGGCCAGCTCCCTGGTATCCCCCCGGGCCTGGGCGATGGCGGCGAGCTGCTCGATGATATTCACGTCGTCGGGGTCTTCTTCGTACAGGGCCAGGGCCATCCGCCGGGCCTCGGGCAACTGGCCGAGCACCAGGTGGGCCCGCAGGGCCAGGAGGCGGAGGTTCCGGTTCTCGGGCTCCCGGGCCAGGCCCTCCCGGATCACCCCCAGGGCCTGCCCCTCCTCCCCCAGGTCCACGTACAGCTCGGCGAGCCGCAGCAGCACCGACGGATGGTGGCCCGACTTCTCGTAAAAGGCCTCCATCGCCTGGAGGAGCTTGCGGGACCGTCCCTCCCCCCGGAGCTGGAGGACGAGCTTCGTCACCTCTCCCTCGAAGGCCCCGTAGCGCCGGTCCTCCAGGTACAGCTCGGCCAGGTGCACCTTGATGGCCGCGTTCTCGGGGGCCATCTCCTCCATGCGCACCAGCAGCCGTTCGGCCTCGTCGCTCTTGCCCTGGCGCCGCAAGAGCTCCGCCGCGGCCTTGAACGCCGCCAGGGCATCCCCGGTCAGCCCCTGCTTGGCATACATCTCCGCCATGTTCCGGTGCAGCTGGGGGTTGTCCGGCTCCACCCGCACGGCCTGCTTGTAGACGGCGATCGCCTTGAGATAGAAGCCCTGTTCCGAGTACGCCTCGGCGACTTGCAGGCACTCCTGCACCGCCTCCCGCCTCCGGCCGGCCCGGCTGTAGAGGTCGATGAGCTTGAGCCGGGTGCGCACGTCTCGGGGATCCGCCGCGAGCACCCGTTTGTACTCGTCGATGGCCTTGGCGAACTGACCCCGCTGGATGTACTTGAGGGCCGCCTTGGCGACCCGGTCCTTGTCTACCGTCATCGCACCGATCCTGGCTCGGGGTGGCGCCGGGGGGTCACCCCACCCGTCCCTCGTAGTCCGCCGCCGCGAGGAGTGACCCGGGGTCGAATCCGGGGGTGAGGCGCACCCGGATCATCCATCCGGCGCCGTAGGGGTCGTCGTTGATCCGCTCGGGGGCGTCCTCGAGCTCGGCGTTCACCGCGACCACCTCGCCGGCGACGGGGCTGATCAGCTCCGACACCGACTTGGAGGACTCGACCGAGCCGAACACCTCCCCCGCGGCGAGGCGTCGGCCCGCCCGGGGAAGCTCCACGAACACCACGTCCCCGAGCTCCCCCTGGGCGAAGTCGGTGATGCCCACCGTGGCGAGGTCCCCCTCGATGCGCGCCCAGGTGTGCTCGGGGTGATAGGAGAGGTCGGCATGGATCTTCATGGTTTCTCCTGTCGGGATGGCAGAGGCCCCCAGGGTACCCGCCCAGCCCGGCGAACGCCAACGCACGGCGGGGCCGAGGCTAGGCGCCGCGGGCCCAGTCCAGGACCGCGCCCAACTCCTTGGGGATCGAGGTGAGCCGCTGGCAGCCGTCGGCGGTCACCCGGGCCATGTCTTCGAGGCGCACGCCGAAGCGCCCTTCGAGGTAGATCCCGGGCTCTACAGTCACCACCATGCCCTCCCGGGCCACGTCGTCGGAGCGCTCGCTCACCGTCGGCGCTTCGTGCACCGCCAGCCCGATGCCGTGGCCGGTGCCGTGGCCGAAGTGGGCGCCGTAGCCCGCCGCCCGGATCACCTCCCGGGCCGCCCGATCCACCTCCACCAGGGGCACCCCGGGCTTGAGGGCTTCCAGGGCCGCGGCCTGGGCACGCAAGACGAGGTCGTACACCGCGCGGGCCTCGGCCGCCACCGGACCCACCGGCACGGTAACCGTCTGATCGGCGCAGTACCCCCCGAGGCGAACGCCGAAGTCGAACACCACCAGGTCCCCGGCCTGGAAGGCCCGGGCCCCGGGGCGGGCGTGGGGGAGGGCCCCCCTCTCGCCCCCCGCCACGATGGTCTCGAAGGCGAGGCCGTCGCCCCCCCTGCGTAGGACCTCGAGGTGGAACTCCCGGGCCACCTCGGCCTCGGTCACCCCGACCGCTACCCGGGGCAACACCGCCCGGAGGGCCTCCTCGGCGAGGCGGGCCGCCGCCGTCAGGTGCGCGATCTCCCCGGGGGTCTTGGCGACCCGCAGGGCATCCACCGAGCCCTTGAGATCCACCAGGTCGATCCCCCGGGCGATCCGCTCCAGCCTCCGCCAGCGGGCCGCGGTGAGCCCCGGAGCCTGGAGTCCCACGTAGCGAGCCCCCCCCCGCTCCAGGTCGGCCCCCGCCGCCCGGTCCAGGTCCGGGGTCTCCACCACCTCCACCCCCCGGGTCTCGGCCCGGGCCTGGAGGGTGTACCGGGAGTCCGTGTAGAAGACGGCGCGCTCGGCCCACACCACGAGCACGCCGTTGGACCCCGTGAAGCCGACCAGGTGGCGGAGATTGAGGGGCTCGGTCACCGCGATGGCGTCCAGGCGCTCGGCGGCGAGGAGGGGGCCGAGGCGCTGGGCAGGGGACACGAGCGGGTACCCGGTCAGGAGCGGGCCCGAAGCCACGCCACCAAGCCCCGCAGCCCCAGGGCGTAGCTCGCCGGGCCAAAGCCGCCCAGGGTCCCCACGGCCACGTCGGCCAAGAGCGAGCGGTGTCGAAACGGCTCCCGGGCGTAGACGTTGGAGAGGTGGACCTCCACGAAGGGGAGACCCACCCCGAGGAGCGCGTCCCGCAGGGCGACGCTCGTATGGGTGTACGCCGCGGGATTGATCACGATGCCGTCGCAGCGCCCCCGAGCCTCGTGGATCCGGTCCACCAGGGCCCCCTCGGCGTTGGACTGGAAGCACTCCAGGTCCACCCCCAGCTCCACGGCCAGCGCCCGCAGCCCCTGGTCCACCTCGGCCAGGGTCGTCGAGCCGTACACCCCGGGCTCCCGGGTACCGAGGAGGTTCAAGTTGGGGCCGTGGAGGACGAGGACCCTCACGCGAACTCCCCCCGGCGCTCGGCCGCCCACTGCTGCGCGTAAAACCGCACCCGCCCGGGCACCGCTCCGACCCCCGTCCGGAGCACCAGGAGGTACTCCTCCCCGAGGGGCGCCGCTAGCCACGCGCCCCCCTCGGCCGCCACCTCGAAGCCCCGCACGGCCCCCGCCTCAACGAGGGCCTCGGAGGCCCCCACCTGGCGCCACAGCTCGGCCACCTCGGCGGCCAGGGCCTCGGCGTCGCCCCGCCCCCAGAAGGCGACCTCCAGCCCGGTGCGCTCCAAAACCAGGGCCGCCTCCACGCCGCCAGCCTGGCGCGCGAGGGCGCCGAGCGCCGCCCCGAGGTCAGACACCGAGCGCCCTCCGCCAGCCCCGGACCCGCCCGAGCCACTGCTCCAGGGCGGCCACCCCGGAGGGGGCGCCACGCCCCAGGAGTTCGTCCCGCCGCTGCCGCGCGCCCCGGTCCCCCGGATCCCGGGTCAGAAGCTCGCCGTACACCTCGGCAGCGCCCTGGGAGTCCCCCTGCCCGGCGTACAACTCCGCCAGGGTCCGGGAGGCGAGGCTCCGGGGCTCCGGGCGGGCCGCCGGCGCCGACCCGCAGCGCCCCAGGAGCTCGTCCCGCAGGGAGCTCAGGCCTCCCGGCAGCTCCCCCAGGGTCCCGAGCACCCTACGGGCCTCGGCGACCCGCCCCAGCTCCAGGAGCACGTGGGCCTCCTGGAGCCGGAAGATCGGCCCGACGCGCCCCCGCACCTCCCGGAGGGACTCCTCCAGGGGCAGCGCCTCGCTCCACAGGGGGGGCGCCCCCCGAGCCCGGAGCGCGGCGAACCGGTCGTCGGGAGCGGCGGCGCTCACTGCACGACCACCGCCCGCTCCCCGACGCCCCCCCCGCCCTGGGCGGTGAGGGTGTAGGTGTTGGGAGCCGCCGGAGCCGTCCAGCTGAAGCTCGCCTGTCCGGCTGTGTCCGTGGTGAGGGTCAGGCTGGTTCCGCCGCCGTTGAGAGACCCGGCGCCCACGGTAACGGTCACCGCGAGACCCGGAATCCGGTAGGGCGTGGGCCTCGACCCGTCGGTTACCGTGACGGTATAGGAACCGGTCGACGAAGCGGCGAGTTCGGGGGGTCCGACCACCGTCAACGTCGTCGGCGCCGTCCACGCGAGGCGGAAGCGGCGCGCGTCGCCGACCTTACGCCCCGCCGTCTCGGCGTAAACCACGCTTTGGCTGTTCACGACGCCGCCAGAGTAGGTCGCCGGCGCTCGCGCCACCCCACCCCGGGTGGGGACCACTCGGGGAATGACCGCCACATTGCCCCGAAGGGCCGGGTCCGCCGGATTCACGGTAAAGAAGTTGTTGCCCACCACGAAGGAGAGGTTGGCCGAGTCGTCGTCTTCGTCGATCTCAAAGACGGAGAAGATATCGAGCTCATTCGCGGCCACCACCGACTCCACCAGGTAGCCACTCCGCTCGGACCCCGACAGAATCACCAGGGTATCGCCGACCACCACCCGGGAGTTCCCCACTACAGTGAAATTGGAACTTGTGCTGGTGAACCGGTCTCGGGGAGACGCGGCAAGGTCCACGGCACCGTCGTGCGGGGCGCTGCTCTCGTGCTTTAGGTTCGAGATCAACCCGAAGTACACCCCGGTGTCGTCCGCCACGGCGTTGCCGTACTGGTCCGACACCACCGCCAGGTACTCGTGACTCAGGGTACCGTTGCTGTTATCGGTAATCGCGTTTGAGCGATTCAGCGCCACGCTAAACGGGGGGCCCGCCAGGATGGTGATTTTCGGCGCGGTAGCGCGGATCGACCCGCCCGTGTAACTCACCGTGGCCTCGATCCGGGCGCTGCCCGGCCGCTCCCCGCTCCGGAAAGCGGCGGCGCCCCGGCCGCCCTGGGTCGTAACACCCAGGATCCCCGTCACCGCGTCCTGCCCCACCAGCACCTCGCCGCCGTTCGGGCCCTCGATGATCTTGAGCTCCACCGCCAAGCCAGGCACGACGGCTTCGTCGATCAGGTTGCCCCCCTCGTCGACGATGGTCAGGTCGAGGTTCGACACCGCGTCACCCCCAACCCCCCGCACCGCCACCGAGGTCTTGGTGAAGGAGAACAGGATGTTCGCCGGAAGTCCGGTGGACAGAAACCCCACGTCCACGTTGGTCGATCCCGCCAAGCCGTCGAGGATGCCGGTCACCGCCGCGGTGCCGTTGTCGGTGGCCGTGAGGAAGACCGTGCCCTCGCCGTTCACTAGGGCGACCGAACTGGCTGACAACGTCTCCCGGTTGGTGGACAGGCTTACTGTACCGTTTACCGGGTTGCCGTTGGCGTCCTGCGCCCGAACGAGGATCTCGCTGCGGGTCGAGCCGTCGGGGGGGATACGGCTGGGGGTGGCCGACAGGGTGACGCTCGCCACCGGGCCCGCGGTTAGCGAAAGGTTCGCGCCTTGGGTCACCGCTCCCGCCGTAGCCACCAGCACGGCTGGACCGCTCGCCGCGCCCGCCCGGTACGACACTCGGGCTCGGCCGCCCACGGTCGGCACCGTGCTGCCGGGCACGAAACTCCCCTTGGTGGCCGTCAGACTCACCGAGGTCCCATCCTGCACCGGCAGTCCCTGTGCGTTGAAGACCGCGATCGTCAGGACCGAGGTAGACGTAGCATCGGCCGGCAGGGACGCGGGAAGCCCCGACAGGGAAATCGCGCCCACCACCTCGGCCGAAAGAGCGATCGCGGCCGAGACCGGAGCCGCGGCTCCCGCCCTCGCCACCACCGACTCCGGCGACGCGGCGGCGCTGCCGGGCGCCGTGTAGGTGACCGCGACCAACCCGTCGGCCGTCTCCGCCGACAGCGCGCTCAGGCTTCCGACCGCCCCGGCTCCCAGGGCAAAGGTCACCCGGGTGCCATCGGCCACCCGGTGGCCACTCGCGTCCAGCACCACCGCGCTCACTCGGCTCGTGGAAGCGCCGTCCGCCACCAGAGCCGAAGGCGAAGCCGAAATGAGGACCGAGGCGGGCGGGCCGGCCAGGAACTGCACGTCGACCATTGCGCCCCGCCCCCCGGCCGTCGCCGTAACCGTGGCGACGCCGAGTTGGGCCGAGACCAGACTAACCGTGGCTCGGCCCAAACCGTCGGTGGTCGCCGAGGCAGGCACGAGCCCCAGAGTGCTATCGAAGCTGACCGTCTCAGCCGCAGCCGGTTGCCCGTCGGTGCCCCGCACCACCACGGTGAGCCGCACGAGGCTTACACCGTCCGCCACCTGGAAGGTCCGGTCCGCCGTCAGGGTCACCGCCTCCACGGGCGTGGCGATCAGGGTCAGGGTGCTCACGCCGGACGGGCTCTGCACCCCGTTGGCAGCGGTGGCCCTCAGGTACACCGTCCCGGCCGTCGTGCCGGCCTTGTAGGTGAACGTCGCTTCGCCCACCACAGTGCCCAAGGAAGCGGGCGACACCGCCCCCCAACTCCCGTCGTTGATCGGCACCCCGGCTGCGGTCACCACCTCGACGCGGAGGCTCGTGTTCACTGGGTTCCCGTTGGCATCGCGCACCTCGGCCCGTACCGAAGCGGTGCTCGTACCATCGGCGGTGAGGTTCGAGGGCGTCGCGACCAGATTGACGGTAGCAGGCGGTCCGTACACAAAGACAACAGTCGCCGAGCCGCTCCTACCCCCCGCGGTCGCGGTAACCGTGGCCGTGGTCGGCACTGCCGCCGTGAGGGTCGTCGTGGTCTCGCCATTGGCATCGGTCGCAAGCACGGCGCCGAGGTCCCCCCGGGTGCTGGTAATCGTCGGAAGCACACCCGCCACGGGCGCGCCCGACGCCGAGCGTACGGTCACCGTAAGGTTGGTGCTGCCGCCTGCCAGGAGCGACAGTTTCTCCGCCACCACGACCACCGAGCCCACCGACTCCCGGATCAGGTTGACGCCCCCGATCCCCCAAACACCGTTCGACGCCCGCGCCGTCAAGAACACGGTCTGATTCGCCGAGACCACCCCCGCTGTGTAGACGAAACTCCCGACCCCGTTCACAGTGGCAAAACTAACCGGTGCCACCGACCCAAAGCCCACCGGCGGGGCCTCGACGGTCACCGTCGTATCAACCGGATTGCCGTTGAGGTCGCGAACCTCGACCCGCACGGTCGACGTCATCGCGCCATCGCCGGTGATGTTCGCAGGTGAGGGGATAAGTTCCACCGTCGCCGGCGCCCCCGCCACAAAGGCCACGTCGACGCTCGCGCTCTTGCCACCCGCCGTCGCCGTCACCCGCGCCGTCCCCAGGTTGGTCCCCGAGGTCAGGGTCACCGTGCTCCGCCCCAGCCCGTCCGTCGCCGCCGCCGCGCTCACCGTCCCCAGCGTCGTCGTCACCGTCGGGGTGACTCCGGCCACCGCCTGGCCCGCCGCGTTCTTCACTTCAACGGTCAGGGTCGCCGCGCTGGCCCCGTCGGCCACGATCGACGCCTTGTCGCTCGCCACCGTCACCGTGCCCACCGGCACCGCGATCAGGGTCACGGTCGTGGTGTTGGTCGTCCCGTTGCTCGCCGTCGCTCGCAGCGTCACCGTCCCCGCCGCCGTCCCCGCCGTGTAGCCAAAGCTCCCCACCCCGGCGGCCGTCGCCACCGTGGTCTTGTCCACCGCGCCGTTGGTCACCTGGCTGATGGTCAGGGTGGTATCCGTCGGGTTGCCGTTGGTGTCGGTCACCACCACCCGCACCGTCGCCGTGCTGGTGCCATCCGCCGTCAGGTTGTTCGGCGTCGCCGTCAGCGTCACCGCCGTCGGCACCCCCGCCACAAAGGCCACGTCGACGCTCGCGCTCTTGCCACCCGCCGTCGCCGTCA
>JBBIIA010000037.1:5190-29774 GCA_037446775.1 Deltaproteobacteria bacterium | reverse complement strand
CGGCCCTTGGTACTCGGCGGGCCGTGGGATAGCATCGGAGTCAGCGACGGGGAGACGGGAAGGATGGGTAGGATCATGGCGAGCGGCGCGGCGGTGACGAAGCGGGTCGGGGCGACGGTAGAACTCCCCGGGGAGTTCTTTGAGGCGGTTTTCTCCGGGTTCGAAGTGACTCCCGACGCCGAGCAGGGCCCTTGGGTGCGCTACGCGGTCGGCGGGTCGGGGCTGGGGTGTTACCTGCCCTTCGAGGATCATCGTCCCGGGGTGGTCGACGCCGCCGCCGCTTGCGAGCAGGCGATGACCCCCGCCGCCGCCGTGACCCTCCTTGCGAACCTGCGCGGACCCTGCGCCGTGGAGGTGCGGGTGGACGAGCCCTCCCAGCCGGTGGTCACCCTGTGGCCGGCGGGCACCGGGCGCACCGGCATGCGGCTGGCCGGGCGCCGCTGCACCCTGGGGGGGAGGGATGGGGGCACCGCCCGGATCTTCTCCGGCACCGAGGTGCTCTGGCACTGGACCGGCGTGCTGCCCCCGAGCCCTCGGGGGGGGGCGACGGCCATCCACGTCTCCCTGGAGACGATCCCCCCCGACAAGACCCGTAAGGCCCAGCCGCCCCGGGCCGGGGGCCGCCCCCGCCCCAAGGGTCCTCCCCGGGACTTCGGACGGTGAGCCGCGCCTCCCGGCGGCCCAGGAACCCGGAGACGCGCTCCGCCGGGCGCGCACCCTAGCCCCCCGGGGGGGCGCCGTCGTAAGATCCCCCCATGGGCGCCCCCCTCCTCTCGGTCATCGTGCCGGCCCTGGACGAGGCCCGGGCCGTCGGGGTCCTGGTCGGGGACCTGGCGCGCCAGGAAGCCGTGTCCTTCGAGGTGGTGCTGGCCGACGGGGGCAGCGGCGACGGCACCGCCGCGGTCTTCGGCGCCGCACTCGCCGCCCGCGGCCTCCCGGGCCGGGTGGTCCAGGCCCCCCGGGGGCGGGGCCGACAGCTCAACGCGGGGGTGGGGGGTGCCGCGGGGGAGGACCTGCTGCTCCTCCACGCCGATTCGCGCCTGGAGAACCCGCACCTCTTGGCCGAGGGGGCGCGCGCCATGGCCGAGGCTCGAAGGGCCCGGGGCCATCGGGTGGCGGGGCACTTCGGTGTGCGGTTCCTACGCAGCGCGCCGGGGGCCGGGGGAGCCTACTACTTCTACGAGGCCAAGACCCGGCTCGGCCGGCCCGACTCGATCAACGGCGACCAGGGGATGTGGCTCTCCCGCGCCTATCTGGACGAGCTCGGCGGGCTGGACGAGCGCCTGCCCTACCTGGAGGACGCCCGGCTGGCCCGCCGGGTGTCGGCGACCGGGGAGTGGGTGACCCTGCCGGGGTCCCTGGGTACCTCGGCCCGGCGCTTCGAGGTCGAGGGCCTCGCCGCCCGCCAGACCCTCAACGCCCTGCTGCGGTGTTTCGATGCCATCGGGTTCTCCGCCTTCCTGGCGGAGGCGCCCGGGGCGTACCGGGCCCAGGGGGGGGCCGGGCGCCTGGACCTTTGCCCCTTCCTGCGCCTGGCCCATCGGCTGATCCTAGCGGAGGGGGGGGCGGGCGCCGCCCGCTGGTGGTGGCGGACCGGCGGCTACGTCGCGGCAAACGCCTGGCAGCTCGCCTTCGCCCTCGACTGCCGCCGCAACCGGGCCGCGGGCTGCGCCCCCGGCGAGGGGCCCACCCCGTGGCTGGACCGGTACGACCGCTGGGTGGGGCCCGGGTTGACCCGATCGCCGGGGCGGGCCGCCGCGACCCTGGTGACCCTGGCGTGGTTCTACGGCGCTCTCGCCCTCGGCCGGGCGCGGCCGGCCCGCCCCTGACCCCTGCGATGGAGCGCCGAATCGTGGACCGGCTCACCCGCGATCCCTACGCCACCTCGCCGAACGTGCCCCGATCCCTCCTGGCGCGGCTCTCCCCCTGGCCCGAGCTCTCTTTTTACCTGCCGGTGGGCTGGATCGTGCTCCGGGCGAGCTGGCTCGCCACCCGGGGTCGGTACGACGACCGGGCGTGGGTGGAGGGGAGCCGGGGGATCATCCGGGCCATGGAGGGGGTGGGGATGCGCCTCTCGGTCCAGGGGCTCGCCCACCTGCGCGCGCTTCAGGGGCCGGCGGTGTACATCGCCAACCACATGAGCACCCTGGAGACCTTCGTCCTGCCGGCGCTGCTGCGGCCCCGGGGGCCCCTCACCTTCGTGGTCAAGGCCTCTTTGCTCCGCTACCCGGTCTTCGGGCCGATCCTGCGCTCCCGGGATCCCGTCGCGGTCACCCGGGCGAGCCCGCGGGAAGACCTGAAGGCCGTGCTGGAGGGGGGGAAGGAGCGTCTCGGCCGGGGGCTTTCGGTGGTGGTGTTTCCCCAGGGGGAGCGGCGCTCCGACTTTGCCCCCGGGCAGTTCAACTCGATCGGGGTGAAGCTGGCGGCGCGGGCCGGGGTGCCGGTGGTGCCCCTGGCCCTCTCCACCGACGCCTGGGGGACCGGCCGCTGGCTCAAGGATCTGGGGCCGGTGACCCCCGAGCGCCCGGTGCAGCTGCGCTTCGGGGCGCCCCTGGCCGCCGACGGTTTGGGCGTCCACGACCGCGTGGTGGCCTTCATCGGGGATACCCTGGCCGAGTGGGGGAGGGGATAGGGGGGCTCGCCCGCCGGGGGCAGGACTACGCCTCGCTGGCGTCGAGGTCGGCCACCAGGTCGGCCACCTCCTCTTCGGCGAAGCTGGGCGCGCCCGCGGGGCTCGGCGCGGCGAACACGGCCGCCACCTCGACCACCGCCCGGCGCTGGCGCAAGCGCGCCCGCAGCCGTTCGACGCCGCGGGGGGCGCCGCCGTCGTACACCACGGCGAGGACGAACCCGGGTCCGGGGAGGAGCTGCACCACGTCGGCTTCGCCGCGCTGCAACAGAAAGGACGCGCCGCCTTCGCCGAGGAGTTCGGACAGTCGGCTCGCCGCCGCCGCCGTGGACGCCACGAGGCTGGCGACGGCGTCGAGGTCGGAGTCGGGGCTCGTCCCGGCGGCGCATACGGGGCGGCCGGCGCCGTCCGCCAGGAACACGAACCGAGCCCGGTGCTCGGCGCGCAGGCGCCCCAGGATGGCCACCAGGGCCCGGTGCTGGGCTTCATCGATGCTGCGGACGTCCATGCCTCCTCCGTGAGGCGCTGGCGGGAATCCCCCGAATCGGGCTACGGATCGGCTGCCGGGTGGTGGGGCTTGAGGGCGGAGCCCCCCCGATTAGCGCTCGAGGCGCAAGGTGCCGGCCCGGGGGTCGAGCTTCCAGGTGAAGCGTCCGAGGTAACTCAAGCCGAGGATGCCGTCGAGGCCCGGGATCGGGGGCTCGTCCACCACCGCGACCTCCACGTCCCGGGCCCGCACGCTCCCCACCTGCACCTCCCGCGCCTCGGCGAGGCGCGCCTCGATGGGGCCGTTGGCGGTCATCAGGCGCAGGAGGTCTCCCCCCACCCGTCCCTTGAGCTTGGCTTCCCGGGCGACGTCCCGGGAGACCACGCAGTAGGTGGCGCCGGTATCCAGGAGGAAGGTCCCCTCGAAGCGGTCGTTGAGGCCGGCCCGCACCAGCAGCATGCCCCCGTGCACGCGGACGGGTACCTCCGCGGCCCCGGCGGCGCCCGCCACGGCCAGGGACACGGCGAAGAGCACGGCGAGGGCGGGGCGCCTCACGTCGGCTCCTTCCAGGCGGTCCACAACAGGCGGCTCCCCCACAGGAGGCCGACCCCGATGGCTACGTAGGCAACCCCGAGGACGGCCCGGGGGAGGTCGCTGTGGCGCAGGGTGGCCCCCAGCCCCATCATGGTCAGGATCAAGAGCCAGGTCTTCCAGGACAAGAACCCCCCGAGGCAGGTGCCGTCGCCCCGGCGGGCGATGCGTTTGGCGATGCGCCTGGCCGCGGCCTCCAGGGCCAGGCGCCCCTTGGCCAGGCCGAGGGCCACCCCGGCCGCGCCGAGGGCGGCGGGCCACCACGCCCCAGCGCCGAGCACCCAGCGCCCCCCCGTGGTAGCGAGGCCCGCTCCGACCAGCGACCACAGGAGCGCCGCCAGGAGCAGCTGGGTCCGGGCCCGGGCGGCGGGCTTGAAACGGGCCAGGGACACGGGCCTAGCGGCCCTTCCAGCACGGGGCCCGCTTCTCCACGAAGGCGCCCATCCCCTCCTGGGCATCCTCGGCCAGGGCGTTGAGGCTCATCACCTCCTTGGCGTAGTCGTAGGCCTGGGGCAGATCCATCTGGGCGTAAAAGGCCCGCTTGCCGAGCCCCAGGGTGAAGGGGCTCGCCGCCGCCACCCGGCGGGCCAGGGCCAGGGTCTCGTCGGCCAGGGCGGAGGGGGAGACCACTCGGTTCACCAGGCCGAAGGCCCGGGCCTCGTGGGCATCCAGGGCGTCGCCGGTGAGGAGCATCTCCAGGGCCTTCTTGCGGCCCACCGCCCGGGCCAGGGGCACCATGGGCGTCGAGCAGAAGAGGCCGATCTTGACCCCGGGGGTCGCGAACCGGGCTCCCTCCTCGGCCACCGCCAGGTCGCAGGTGGCCACCAGCTGGCACCCCGCCGCCGTGGCGATGCCGTGGACCTGGGCGATCACCGGCTGGGGCAGGGCCTGGAGCGCGTTCATCATGCGGGTGCAGGTGTCGAAGATCTCCCGGTACTCGGCCGCTCCCTTGCCGATCATCTCCGCCAGGTCGTGGCCGGCGCAAAACGCCGGGCCCGCCCCCCGCACCACCAGGGCCCCAACCCCGCGGTCGGCCCCCACCTCGGCCACCGCCGCCATCACCTCGCGCATGAGGGCCAGGGAGAGGGCGTTTCGCCGGGTGGGCCGGTTGAGGGTGAGGACGGCCACCGCGCCGTCGCGGTCCAGGGTGAGATCGGTGTAGCGCATGGGGCACCTCCAGGAGACAGGTTGCCAGGGCCCCGAAGGTACCACGCCCCCCCGGCGCCGGGAACCCACGGGCCCAGGTTCGGGAGGGGCCCTTGGGCCGGCATGGCGTCCGCGGGGCGCGCAAGGCATATGCCTGCCGTCCGAGGATGGGGCGGAGGGGCCCGGGCTTCCCCCCAGCCCGCCCGCTCCCGGCTACCGGGCCAGGTGCGCCTCCAGGGCCTGGCGGTAGAAGAGGTAGTGCCCCAGGGCGGCAAAGGGCCCGCACCGCTCGGTCCGGAAGTGCTCGTCGAGGAACAGCCGGGTGACGAAGGGGTCATACTCCAGCCCCGACTGGCGGGCGGCGCGGATGCGCCGGCGCACCTCGGCGAGGGGGTTCTCCACCTGGCCGGTTTGGAACACCTGGTCGCCCCAGCGCACCCGGTACCCCCCGGGTGCCCCCCCGGCGCGCTCCATGGTGAGGCCCACGGGCCGAAGGCCGAGGGCAGCCACCCGGGCCAGGTGCTCCTGGGTGGCCGCGTACGCCGAGCAGGTGCCGTCGTACAACAGGGTGTGGATGCGCAGGCACTCCCCCAGGGTGCGGCCGGCGAGGGGGCTGGCGGGCTGGGCGGCGACCTCGGGGAAGACGTTCTCCAGAAACCCCACCAAGCGGGCCAGGGCGTAGGGGTTCGGCTCCCGGGAGTGGCGCAGGATCGAGAGATTCCCCACCTCGTCCACCACGTACAAGCGCCCCTCCTCGGCCACCGACAGCGCGAAGATGTCGACCAAGCCGGGGGTCGCCGCCTCGAAGACCGTCTTGAGGATCGCCAGGGGCCCGGACTGGCTCTCGATGCGGGTCTCCACCAGCTCGTGGGGGCCGACCGCCCCCAGGTAGCGCTCCAAAGCGTCCCCGTCGGGGAGCTCCTGGACCGCCGTAGCGCCTGTACCCACCCGCTCCAGGGCCGTGTAGCCGCTCCCGTCCAGGAGCACGGCTCGCCGCCGCCGGGGGCCGGACGGGGGCGCGCCGAGGAAGCCGACCAGGGCGGGCAGCTCGCGGCCGAGGCGACGGTGGGGGCCCTTGAAGCCCCCCACCCGCCGGGCCGGGGAAAACACCTCGGGGGCGCCGCACCCGGCCTCCAGGGAAGGGGCGAAGACCTCCCGGGCGAAGCTGCGGAAGGCGTCGACGCCCACCCAACTCCGGCAGAAGGTCTCCCCCCAGGTGGTGGCGTAGACCGCCGTCAGCTCCCGGAGGGCGTCGCCGTCGAGGCCGAAGTTGGGCACCACCAGCAGCCGCACCAGGCGGGGTGCCTCCAGGAGGCAGGAGAGGGGGTGGGTCGCCGCCGCCTCGGCCTGGCAGAAGGCCGCGAGGTGGTGGGCGAGGGCCTCCAGCTCCGGCGCCGAGAGCTCCCGCTCCAGCCCCCGGCCGGTGAGGTGGGTGCGGGCCCCGAGCACCCGGTTGTGGGTCGCCCAGGTCAAGAGGGCGACGGGGTCGAGGGAGGCCCCCAGGCTCTCCTCGGGGCGATCGTCGGCGGTCGGCCCCAGGTGCCCGCGCCCGAGCTGCCACTGTAGCCCCCCCGACGGCAGCGCGGTCTGCACCAGGGCCAGGTTCGCCTCCTCCCGGCCGCTGTCGACCAGGTGCAGGGTCTCCACCTTGTAGGGGACCTTGCGGTACATCGCCTGGAGCTTGCGGCCGAGGATGGTGCGGTCGCGGGCGGTGATGCGCTGGGCTTCGCCGGAGGCGTCCAGGGCCTCCCGGAGGCGCTGGTAGGTACGCAGGAAGAAGCGGTTCAGCTCCTTCGCCAGGTCCTGGGCCCATTCGTGGCGCCACCGGTCGAAGTCGTTGAGGTGTTGCACCTGCCGCGGCCCCCAGTCCCACTCCCGGGCGTAGGCGGCGAGCACGGCCTCCGGGCTTCCCGGTGGGGGCGGCCGGCCCAGGGTCTCCGGGTGGAGGCGGGCGCCGGCCTTGAGGTAAAAGCACCGGGCGAGGAGATCCTGGGCCTCCCGGTCGCCCCCGATCCGGTAGTGGGTGAGCACCTCGTCGAAGAGCAGGCAGTAGGGGTCGGGCTCTTCTCCCCGGAGCACCTGGGCCTTGAGCACTTCGCACAGGGCCTGGCTGCCCGGCCCGGCCGCTACCATCTTCTCCAGGAGGCCCATCTTCAGGGCCGCCTTGAAGGGGGCCGTCCAGCCCTTGACGATCTGCCAGATGGCCGCGCCGAAGAGCTCCCCGAGGGGGACCCGGGCCACCCACCCCAGGTCCAGGAACTCCGCAGCCGGGAAGCACGGGTCGGCGGCCAGGGCGGCCAGGTGTGCGTCGTGCCCCTCGGGGTCCACCCCGGGGGGGACCGCCCACCACGCCGGGGTGAGCCCCGCGAGCACCACCGCCGTCCGGTAGAACTCCTCCTTCAGGAGCGCCCCCAGGGCCGAGCCGCACCCCTCCACGTCGGTTTGACCGAAGTCGTTGGCGCGGATGTGGTCGGTGGGCTGGAGGAACAAGTGGATCTTGCGGCCCCCCTGGGTGTTGAGCCACGCCTCGACGCCCCGCACCTTCTCCCGGTACAGGGCGAGCAGGCGGGGCTCGGCGAGGGCGTCGCTGTGGCACAGCCACAGGTCTAGATCCGAGTCCTCGGCGAAGCCGATGGTGCCGGCGCTGCCCATGGCGGCGACCAGGTCCAGGGCGGGGCGGAGCACCCCGGCCCGCTTGCCCCGGGCGGCTGGAAACCGGCGGCGCAGGAGTTGGAGGTCGGCGGCCGCCGGGGAGTAGCCCGCGATCCCCACCGGACAGGCGGGGTCCTCGACCGAGCCCGGCAGGCCCGGTTCGTTGCCGTGGAGGAGCAGGGGCAGCAGGTCCAGGGCCTGGCTGAGCCGCGGCCCCACCTGGGCCTCCAGGCGCGCCCGGCGTCGGCGGTTGTAGGCGTCGAAGGCCTGGCGGGCCCCGAGGGCCGCCACGGTGAGGGCGGTGGGGTGCGCCGAGGCTACTTCGGCGGGGCGGAAGCGGCGGAAGAGGGACCGGAGATCGGGCAAGGGGTCTCCTGGGGAGAACGTTTCTGCTTTCCCTTCCCATCGGCACCCGGGGCGCCGATGATGAGCGGCGCGTCGTGCCCACCGTGCCACCGTGCCCCTGAAGTGGGAACTCTTCTCGGGCGTACGGCATCGCAGAGACAGGAGGTGTCCCCATGCGACTGGCTGCCCTCACCCTGGGCCTCGCCCTGGCCGTCGGCCCCGCCCTCGGGCTCGGGCGCAACCCCCAGGCCGGCCCCGAGGCCCAGGAGGCCCGCAGCTCCCTCGAACTGATCGCCGAGGCCCTGGAGCGGGGCGAGATCGACGAAGACACGGCCGTCCTGTACCGGGTGTACTCGGTCAAGGACGACGCCAAGCTGCCGGCACGGTACCGGGGCGTCGCGCCGATCCGGGACGGCACCCCTGTTCTTCGGGACGCCCGGGGCCGATACGAAGGGCTGAGGCCCGAGACCCGGGAGGCGCTGAAGCCGTACTTGTTCGAGAGGAGGACCCCATGAACCTGGGACGCGTCCTCGCCACTGCCCTTGTCGTTGCCCTGCCGGCCCTGGGGTGGGCCGGCCCGGCGACCCCGGGCCCGGACTTCGCGGCCCGCCTGGGGTCGGCCGTGGCGCGGGGAGAGGTGGCCCCGGCCGCGGCCGACCTCTACCGCCTGGCGGCGGCGGTCGACCCGAGCCGACTACCGGCGTTCCTCCGGGGGGACGGCGCGGGCCGAGCCCGGAAGGGCGCAGAAGCCGCCGCGGCCAACCCCCATCGGTGCGGCACCTTAGCCGTGCGCGCGGTGCGCGCGCAGCATGCCGAACTCCCCGCGACCCTGCGGGCCGAGGCCGACGCCCTCCTGGGGGCCGCCCGTTCGGCGGGCCGCGCCGCGAGCCGCACCCCGGGCAAGGCGATCGTTCACCAGCTGGCCAACTGGGCAGTTACCGAGAACTTCTCGATCGAGTGGGGCCCGGACCTGACCAACGAGGATGGTTCCCTCCCGGTGCGAGACGTAGACGCCAACGGCGTTCCCGACGTGGTGGAACTGTGGGCCGCTTACTTCGAGGCCAGCTACCGAGAGTTCGTCGGCCCCCTCGGCTTCTCCCATCCCCGGCTCGACGAGAACCGGGTGCCGGTGCTGATCGCCAACACAGGCGGCGGTGCGCCGAACCTGGGGGGCTCCACCTACGCGCTCACCGACTTTCGGCCGGGGGCGCCGGTGGCGGAGATCCAGGTGAACAACAGCCTCGCCTTCGCACCCCCAAACGGCCAGGGCTCCTTTGGCCTGCCCAAGATCCACGGTGCCATGAAGGTCACCGCGGCCCACGAGCTGGCCCACGTGGTGCAGTTTCTGTACGAGCCGCCGGCGTGGGTGCCGAGCCAGGACGACTGGTGGCTGGAGGCCAGCGCCACCTGGGTCGAGGACGAGGTATTCCCGCGGGTAGACGACTACCACCAGTACTTCGTGCAGACCGGGGGCCGACGGGGCTGGGCGGACTTCGTGGAGCTGGGCTTGCCGGTGCCGAACCATATCGCGGCCCCGAACGGAACGGCGAGAGCCTACGGCGCGGTGATCTTTGCCAAGTACCTGTCGGAGCACCTGAGCGGCCGGCAGGGCCACCGGGCCCTGTGGGCACGGATCCGAGGGGGCGAGCGGATCCTGCCGGCCCTCGGCGGCCACGCCGCGGACCACGGGCTGGTCGGGGGTTTGCCCGAGCTCTACCTCGGCTTCGCCGCGGCCAACGCCACCATGGACTACGCGGAAGGAGCGAACTACGGCTCCGCGCCCCTGCGGGGGGGGGTGGCGCACACAGGCGCGGCGGGCCAACTGCCCGCGTACCTGGGGGCCACCTATCTTGCGGCAGGCACCCCGGCTCCGGCGAGTCCCCTCGGGGTCCGCTTGACCGCGACCCCGGCGACCCCCTGGGGGCTTTCCCTGGTGGTACACCGGGCCCCTGGCTACCAGCTCGCCCTGGGAGCCCTCGCCCCGACGGGAACCGCCGAGGTCTTGGTCGCCACCCTGGAGGCGGACGACGAGGTCTACGCCTCGCCGTCCTTCCTCTCGTCCGGATCGCCGCCCTCGGGCTACACCACGGAGACCTTCGTCCTGGCCCTCTCGGGTTCGCTCCCCCCCGCCGTTCCGGCCGTGACCTCGGCCCAACCGGCGGCCGGGGGCTTCGACCTGGCTTGGGGCGCGGTGCCAGACGCGGAAGGCTACGTGGTCCGTTGGCGTCGCGATCTCGAGAGTTGGGCCCACCGCACCATCCGGGCCCCGGTGGCTCGGGCGGAGGTGCGGGGGCTGGCGGTTGGGAGCTATGAGATCCAGGTGTTCGCCTACGACCGCCGGGGCAACGAAGGGGCCTCGGGGACGGTCACGGTGGCGGTGCCCCAGGAAACGGTCGACACCCCGACCCCTGCGGTGCCGATGACCCCAGGCACCGGCGCCACTGGCGGAGGCTCAGGCGGAGGCCAGGGCGGAGGCTGCTTCCTCGGGGCCCTGGGGCGCTAGAGGCTGCTGCTCGATGCTTGATCCTTGATGCTCGATGCTGGAAACCATCGGCCGACAGCTCCCCTCCTACCCCGCACCCCCCCACGACGATAGAGGCCGTGCCGCGGGCGCCTTGATCCTCTGGAACAAACCGGGTTATATAGGCCGCCTTCTCCCGGGGTGAGTCCGGGAGCTTCTCCCGGGGCCCCGGTGCCCCCATGCCAAAAGGAGGCCGCCCATGAACAAGCGTTCGCTCAGCTGGACCCTCGCCCTCGCCCTCGCCGCCCTGGCCACCAGCCCCGCCGGGGCGAGCCAGAAGATCTCCATCGCCACCGGCGGCACCGGCGGGGTGTACTACCCCTACGGCGGCGGCATGGCCGAGATCGTCAACAAGCACGTGGCCGGGGTGAGCGCGGTGGCCGAGGTGACCGGCGCCAGCGTGGAGAACGTGCGCCTGGTGGACAAGGGCGAGTCGGCCATCGGCCTCGTCATGGGCGATACGGCGTTTCAAGCCTACGCCGGTACCGAGAAGTTCAAGGACGGCGCCAAGAAGATCGCCGGCCTCTTCGTCATGTACCCCAACCAGTTCCACGTGGTGGTTAAGAAGGGGAGCGGCATAACGAAGCTCGCCGACCTGAAGGGCAAGCGGATCTCGCTCGGCGCCCCGGGCAGCGGCACGGCGGTGCAGGCCGAGGCGGTGCTGGCGTCTTTGGGCATCGCCAAGGGCGACATCAAGCCCTCGTTCCTGTCCTTCAACGAGACCGCCGACGCCCTGAAGAACGGCACCATCGACGTGGGCATCTGGTCGGTGGCGCCCCCCACCTCGTCGATCATGGACCTGGCCACCACCCACGACATCCAGATCCTGCCCTTTAGCGACGCCGACATGGCGGCCATCCAGAAGGACCACCCCTACTACTCCAAGTACAACATCCCCGCCGGCGTCTACAAGGGCGTGGACCAGCCGGTGGCGAACCCCTCGGTGTGGAACGTGGCGGTGGTGAGCCGCGCCATGCCCGACGACCAGGCCTACCAGCTGGTGAAGGCGATCCTCGATCACCAGCCCGACCTGGTGAAGATCCACAAGGCCGCCGAGGACACCAAGCCCGCCGTGTCGGTGAAGAACGCTCCGATCCCGATGCACCCCGGCGCCGCGAAGTATCTGAAGGAGAAGGGCATCGACGTGCCGGCGGAGCTGATTGCGAAGTAAGCACCACCGCTGGGTGGCTGGGGCCCTAGCCCTGGCCGCCCCCCTGGCGATCGTGCACAGGCCCCTCTTGGAGGTTCGCCTCGAAGAGGGGCCTTCGCTCGTCCGGGTGGCCCTCGCCCCGGATGAGCCCTTCGTCCTCACCTACCGCCACTCGGTGACCCGGGAGCCCGTCCGCGAGGTATACGCCCTCGGGGATGCCGGGGCCGTGCGGGTGCTCGAACACGCCTACCGGACCCCGGGGGCCGGCCTGGGCCCGGTGGAGGGCGAGGGGCGACGGGTGGAGGCTCCCGGGGGGTGGACCCGGATCGTCGGCTTGAACCGCCCGGTGGGAGCCTTCGCCCTCCGCGTCGGACAGCCCCCGGTAGACCACCGCTTGCGGGCCAGGGGGCGCGAGGTGCTCCTCAGCCAGCAGGCGGCCGGCGAGCGGGCATGGGTACAGGGACAAAGCGTCCCCCTGCTCCAGTGGCTCTTGTACTGGCGGCCGGCCGAGCCCGAGCCGCCCCTTCCGTGGGAGGAGTCTTTATGAGCAGTTCGGCGACTGGCCGAACGGCGATCGGCTGGACCGCCGGCGCCCTGGCCGTGGGTTTGTCGGTGTTCCAGCTCTACACGGCCGGCTTCGGAACCATGAGCGCGATGTTTCAGCGGGGGATCCACCTGAGCATCGCCCTCGCCGTGGTGTTCCTGTTGTGGCCCTCGGGGGGACGCCGAACGACTCGGCTCGCCCTGGCGGGGGACGTGGCGCTGGCCCTCGCCGCCTTCGCCGTCGGGGGGTACCTGTTGTTCTTCTATGACGAGATCATCTGGCGGATCGGCGACGCCACCCGTTGGGACATCGCCCTCGGGGTCGTGGCGACGCTCCTGGTCCTGGAGGGGACCCGGCGGACCACCGGCTGGATCATGAGCTTCATCGCCCTGGTCTTCTTGGCGTACGCCTTCTTCGGCAACTACCTCCCCGGACCGCTGGCCCACAAGGGGTACAGCCTGGAGCGGGTGATGACCCAGCTGTACCTGACCACCGAGGGCATTTACGGCACGCCGCTGGCGGTGGCGGCCACCTACGTCTTCATCTTCGTGCTCTTCGGGGCGTTTCTCGAGGTCACCGGGGCGGGGCAGTTCTTCATCGACCTCGCCTACGCCCTCACCGGCCGGTACCGGGGCGGCCCGGCCAAGACCTCGGTGATCGCCAGCGCCTTCCTCGGCAGCGTCTCGGGGTCGGCCATCGCCAACACCGTGGCCACCGGCAGCTTCACCATCCCCCTGATGAAGAAACTCGGGTACGAGCCCCACGAGGCCGGCGGCATCGAGGCCGCCGCCTCCACCGGGGGCCAGATGATGCCCCCCATCATGGGGGCCGGCGCCTTCCTGATGGCCGAGTACACCGGGCTGCCCTACCTGCAGATCGTCAAGGTCTCGATCCTGCCGGCAATCCTGTACTTCTACACCGTGCTCCTGTTCGTGCACGTTTGGGCGGTAAAGAAGGGCCTCACCGGCTCGCCCCGCCACGAGCTGCCGGCGGCCGGGGCCACCCTGCGCGCCGGCGCCCACTTCGTGCTCCCCTTCGGCGTGCTCCTGTACTTCCTCTTCGCCAACTACAGTCCGATGATGGTGGGGTTCGTGTCGGTGGTGTCGGTCTTCCTCGCCGCGTTTTTGCGGCGAGCTACCCGAGTGGGGCTTCGCCAGACCCTTTCGGCCCTGGAGACCGGCGCCCGAAACGCCGTGGGCATCTCCATGGCGTGCGCCTGCGCCGGGATCATCGTGGGGGTGGTGGGGCTCACCGGGCTCGGCCTCAAGTTCAGCCACCTGGTGGTGAACCTGTCGGGGGGCTACATCCTGCCGGCCCTGGTGCTGGTGCTCCTGGCGAGCCTCGTCCTCGGCATGGGGCTGCCGGTGACGGCGAGCTACATCGTGCTGATCATCCTGGCGGGCCCGGCCCTGCAGGACATGGGCATCCCCCTGCTGGTGGCCCACATGGTGGTGTTCTGGTACAGCCAGGACGCCAACGTGACCCCCCCCGTGGCCCTGGCCGCCTTTGCTGGCGCCGGCATCGCCGGCGCCAACGTGATGAAGACGAGCCTCGTGTCCTGGAAGCTCGCCAAGGGGCTCTACCTCATCCCGGTCCTCATGGTGTACTCGCCGCTCTTGCTCAACGGCCCGGCCGCCGAGGTGGTCTTCACCGCGATCGCCGCGACCCTGGCCCTCACCGGCTTTGTGGCGGCCCTGGAGGGGCACCTGTTGCACCCGGTGGGGCGGCTCGGCCGGGTGAGCGTGGTGGTCGGCGGGGTTCTGATCTTCTGGCCCGGGGCGACCACCGACTGGCTCGGCCTCGGCATCCTCACCGCCGCCCTGGCGCCCCAGGTGGTGCCGAGGCTGCGACGGTCGGCGGCCTTGTCATAGCGAGGCAGGTAGGGATGGGGGGACCGGAGCGCGCGGTAACCCGGCCCTACCATCGCGTGGTCCGGAGCACCGGCCCGCCAAGCCTCGGACGCGGTGCGCCCTTCGGTATCTTGCATTGGCCAAAGTCCAGGTTGGGATGTAGGCGCGATTGCCCTGGGGCCGGGCGACCGCTACCTTGACACCCCGGCCGCCCCTTCGCTACTGTGCCGCCGTCTCCGAGCGGCACGGTCTACCGGCTCTTCGAGCCCAGGGCCGCCCGCCTACGGGCCCGGTGGAAACGCCCCGGCCTCCCGCGCTTGGAAAGGAGACCCGGACGGCCCTTTGTGCCCGACAAAGGCCCTCCCCGCGCGCGGGGAGGGCCTTTCTTCTTTGGGGGCCGTGCCCGGCGTCGGGCGGCCCAAATCCTCAGGAGGCACCCCCATGGGACGACTGACGACGCCACTCGTTCTGGCCGCGGCTGCCGTGGCCGTTCTGGCCCCGGCTTCCTTCGGCGAGACCCGGCTGCGGATGAGCACCACCACGAGCACCGAGAGCTCGGGGCTCCTCAAGGTGCTGCTGCCGCCCTTCGAGAAGGCCCACGGGGTCAAGGTGGACGTGATCGCCGTGGGCACCGGCAAGGCCCTCAAGCTCGGCGAGAACGGCGACGTGGACGTGGTGTTCGTGCACGCCCGGGCCGCGGAGGACAGGTTCGTGGCCGACGGCTTCGGGGTCGACCGGCGAGACGTGATGTACAACGACTTCGTGGTGGTGGGTCCGGCGGCCGACCCGGCGGGGCTCAAAGGGGTTAAGACCGGGGCCGAGGCCTTCCGCCGCCTCGGGGAGGGCAAGGCGCCCTTCGTCTCCCGGGGCGACGACTCGGGCACCCACAAGAAGGAGTGGGAGCTGTGGAAGGCCGCCGGGGTCTCCCCCCGGGGCGCCTGGTACGTGGCGGCCGGCCAGGGCATGGGCGAAGTGCTGACCATGGCCCACGAGAAGCGGGCCTACGCCCTGGCGGACCGGGGCACCTTCCTCGCCTACGCGGCCAAGGTGGAGCTGGGGGTGGTGTTCGAGGGGGACCCGGCCCTCTTCAACCCCTACGGCATCATCGCCGTGAACCCGGCCCGGCACCCCCACGTGCAACACGACCTCGCCCGGAAGCTGATCGACTTCGTGACCGGCCCCGCAGGGCAGACGCTCATCGCCGGCTTCACGCTCGTCGGGAAGCCGCTCTTCTTCCCGAACGCCAGGGTCAGCCCGTGACGACGCCGAGGGCCCAGGCGCAGAAGATCACCGGGCCTGCCCCGGCCAGCCCCCCCGGTTGGCGTCCCACCACTCTTCCCACCGGGAGCGGTTAGCCAGGGACTGGCCGATAAGGCGTCGCAGGCTCTCCAGGGCCTCGTGGGTCCCCCCCTCCCCCGGGTGGGCCCCCAGCCCGGCGATCAGCGCGGCCACCGCCCGAGGGCCGCGAGGGCGACCAGGGCCCACCGTCCCCCGGGGCGGTCCGCCCGGTCCGGCCGCGCCTCGGCTCGGCTCACCGCCATCGCCGCGCCTCAACCGCACTTCGCGCCACCGGGCTCCATGTACACCAGCTCCCACAGGTGGCCGTCGAGGTCCTCGAACCCGTGGCCGTACATGAAGCCGTAGTCCTTGGGGTCTCGCGGCACCGTCCCACCCGCGGCCCGCGCCTTCGCCACCAGCCCGTCGACCTCCGCCCAGAACCTTACGGAGCCGGGGAGGTCTCGGACCGGGAGATTGACGAAGATTTGCGTCGCCATGGGGTTCCTTTCCGGCGAAAGGGGCGGGTCGGGGGAGACCCGGCATCGCCGGTCAGGTTACCCGGTCCTTGGGGAGGGGAAAGGGGGGGCGGCCCCCTCCGCCCCCGTCTTCCGGGAGGTCAGAACTGGCTGAACGCGCCCACCCGGAGGGCCGGCTTCCGGGGATCGTCCCCGTCGATGCCGTAGGAGGTCGCCACCGGCACGAGCACGCCGACGGCGACCGCGAACCGCTCGGTGACGAAGTAGCGCGCCTCCGGGGTCAGGTCCACGGTGGCGAGCCGATCGTGCCGGGACTGCCCGTCGATCTCGGTGGCCTGCTGCACGAGCCCCGAGAGCCCGAGGCCGAGCCACAGCCGGGGCAGCCACACCTGGGCGTCGGCGGCGGCCATCCAGGCGAAGGCGTCGCCGTAGTCGACCCGCTGCCCCTTGATTGCGGCGTCGTCGCCCCGCCAGGTGTAGCCGAGCATCCCGGTGAGCACGGCCCGCCCCACCCTGGTCCGGGCTTTTTGCGTGAGGGCCAGGTCCCACGCCCCGGTGCCGAGACCCTCCTCCTTGTCGCCGAGGGGGGACTTGACCGTGAGGAAGGTCTGGAGCTCCACCGAGCCCACCGCCAGCCGCGCCTTGCCGGTCACGGTCACGTCCCCCACGCCGAAGGCGCTCCCCGCCGGGCCGAAAGCCCACGGTTCTCGACAGCTCCCCCGGGTCTGGCAGGTTCCCGAGAAATGCCGACCCCGTTCACCCCCCGAAGAGGAGACCCGCCATGACGAAGTTGGCCGAGATCGAAGGCACCGGAGCGCACGGTGGACCGGGGGGCTCGCTCTATCCGGCCAACTCTGCCAATGCGGCAGGGTGGTCTGCCTCGCCGGCGACGCCCGGCGGTCGGCCGGACCCGTCCACCACCTGCCGGAAAGGCCGCAAATCCAATCTCCAATGGACTTTCCGGCGTCCCAGATGTAGAAAGAGCGAACTCGTGCACAGGAGGGGCCCCGTGCGCCAGACGCAGACCACATCCTGACCCGACTCGAGCCACCCTGTGCGGTCCCCATCGCTCTCGGTGGCTCTTTCTATTGGGCATAACGGCCATTTCCGCGCCGAGGGCGTGCCTGGGTGGCACTCGACGCGGTGCGGCCCGGGAGAGTTCCGGGAGGACACGCGAAACATGCTCACCGGCGACATCCGCAACCAGATCGACCGCCTCTGGGACGCCTTCTGGTCGGGCGGCATCTCGAACCCGCTGGAGGTGATCGAGCAGATCACCTATCTCCTCTTCCTCAGGCGGCTCGACGACCTCCACACCCTCGAGGAGAACAAGTCGGCGCGCCTGCGCAAGCCCATGGAGCGGCGGATCTTCCCCGAGGGGAAGGACGGCATCGGCAAAGGCGGCGGGCGACCCTACGAGCACCTGCGCTGGTCGCGCCTCAAGCACTTCGCCCCGGCCGAGATGTTCGAGGTCTTGGGCCAGCACGTCTTCCCGTTCCTGCGCACCCTGGGCGGCGACGACTCCACCTACGCCCACCACATGAAGGACGCCCGCTTCACCATCCCCAAGGCCGCGCTATTGGCCAAGGTGGTCGACCTGATCGACCAGGTGCCCATGGAGGACCGCGACACCAAGGGCGACCTCTACGAGTACATGCTCGGCAAGATCGCCACGGCCGGGCAGAACGGCCAGTTTCGCACGCCCCGGCACATCATCCGGCTGATGGTCGAGATGACCGCGCCGGGCCCCAGGGAAGTGATCTGCGACCCGGCCAGCGGCACCTGCGGCTTTTTGGTGGCGGCGGGCGAGTACCTGCGGGAGAAGCACCCGGAGATCCTGCGCGACCCCAAGCTCCGGGAGCACTTCCACCGCGGCATGTTCCACGGTTTCGACTTCGACAGCACCATGCTGCGGATCGGGTCGATGAACATGCTCCTCCACGGCGTCGAGAACCCCGACGTGCGCTACCAGGACTCGCTCGCCCAGGACCACGCCGGCGACGCCGAGGGCTACACACTCGTCCTCGCCAACCCGCCCTTCGCCGGGAGCCTCGACACCGAGAACACCGCCAAGGACCTCCTCCAGATCGTCAAGACCAAGAAGACCGAGCTCCTCTTCCTGGCCCTCTTCTTGCGGCTCCTGAAACCCGGCGGCCGGGCGGCCGTGATCGTGCCCGACGGCGTGCTCTTCGGCTCCTCGAAAGCCCACAAAGAGCTCCGCCGCATCCTGGTGGAGGACCAGAAGCTCGACGGCGTGGTCTCGCTGCCCGGCGGGGCGTTTCGGCCCTACGCCGGCGTGTCGACGGCGATCCTGCTGTTCACCAAGACCAACTCCGGTGGAACGGACCACGTGTGGTTCTACGACGTCGCGGCCGATGGCTTTTCGCTGGATGACAAACGCCAGCCCGTGGCGGCGAACGACCTGCCCGACGTGGCTGCCCGCTGGGGACAGAGGAGCGGAACCGAGCGCCAGCGGGCGAGGACGGAAAGGAGCTTCTGCGTCCCCAAGGCCGACATCGCCGCCCAGGGCTACGACTTGAGCCTGAATCGCTACAAGGAGGTGGTGCACGAGGAGGTGGCGCACCGGGCGCCGGGGGAGATCCTGGCCAGCCTCCGCAAGATCGAGACCGAGATCTCCAAGGGGATGGAGGAGTTGGAGGGGATGGTGGGATGAGTCGGTGGCCGGAAGTCACCGTCGGGAAGGCGCTGGCATCTGCCGAGGTCTTCGTAGACGGGGACTGGGTGGAGTCCAAAGACCAAGACCCTGACGGTGACGTGCGATTGGTACAACTCGCAGACGTCGGCGACGGGTACTACGTCGACAAGTCCGCCAGGTTCCTTACGAGCAACAAGGCTCGTCAACTCCGGTGCACATACCTTCGCAAGGGCGACGTGCTTCTAGCCCGAATGCCCGACCCCCTTGGTCGTGCCTGCATCTTCCCGGGAGACGCGAAGAAGGCGGTCACGGTCGTGGATGTGTGCATAATCAGGCCGGATGACGAGAAGATCTTCCCTCGCTGGCTCATGCACTGCATCAACTCGACAATCGTCCGACAGCAGATCGCCGGGTATGCGACCGGGACCACTCGATCTAGGATTTCTCGGGGGAACCTGGCGAAGATCAAGATCCCTCTCCCCCTCCTCCCCGAGCAGAAGAGGATCGCGGCGATCCTGGACAAGGCGGACGAGCTGCGGGCCAAGCGCCGCGCCGCCCTGGCCGAGCTCGACACCCTCGTGCCGTCGATCTTCCTGGAGATGTTCGGGGACCCGGTGGCGAACCCAAAGGGGTGGCCGGAGACTGCTTGCCTCGGCGAGGTCGCCGACATCGTGTCCGGTGTCACCAAGGGCTGGAAGCTCAACGGCAAGTCGGCCCGAGAGGTTCCGTACCTGGCCGTGGCCAACGTTCAGGATCGCGCCCTGAACCTGTCGACCGTGAAAACGATCGAAGCCACCGAGGAGGAGATCGAGCGGTACCGGCTCGAGAGAGACGACCTGCTCCTGACGGAGGGTGGCGATCCGGACAAGCTGGGCCGGGGAACACTTTGGTCTGAGGAGCTGCCGGAGTGCATCCACCAGAACCACGTGTTCCGCGTGCGGCTGACCACGACGACGGTGCAGCCGCTCTTCCTCAATTGGCTGGTCGGGAGCCAGAGGGGGAAGAAGTACTTTCTTCGCTCAGCCAAGCAGACAACCGGCATCGCGTCGATCAACATGACCCAGCTTCGAGGCTTTCCATTGCTGGTTCCACCGGTGAACCTCCAGCGCACCTTCGCCGCCCGCGTCGCCGCCGTGGAGAAGCTCAAGGCCGCCCACCGCGCCTCGCTCGCCGAGTTCGACGCCCTCTTCGCCTCGCTCCAGCACCGGGCGTTTCGGGGAGAGTTGTGATAGAGAGGACCAAGAGCCAAGGACGGCAAGGACTTCGAGGACTCCAAGGAGGCGGCTGACGAAGGGGGCGGCACTTGGTCTTTGCGGTCTTTGCAGTCCTTTGGGTCCTTGACCGGAAAAGGAGCCTCCCTTGCCCGAAGGCTTCCTGCCGCCCCACGGCGGCTACCAGAAGCTTCTCTCTCACCAGAAGGCGCAGATCGTCTACGACGCCACCGTGTACTTCTGCGACCGCTACATCGACCGCCGCAGCCGCACCCACGACCAGATGATCCAGGCCGCCCGGTCGGGCAAGCAGAACATCATCGAAGGCAGCATGGCGTCCGGCACCTCGAAGGAGATGGAGATCAAGCTGACCAACGTGGCGAGGGCCAGCCTGGAGGAGCTCCTGGCCGACTACCGCGACTTCCTGCGGACGCGGGGCCTCTCCGAGTGGCCCAAGGACCACCCGTATGCGAAGCGGCTCCGGCAGCTCAACCGGATTCCGGACGCCACCTACGAGACGTTCCGAAGGGGCGTCGAGAACCCCGACCCGGCGATCGCGGTCAACGTGATCATCGGGCTGATTCGCGTGACCAGCTACTTGCTGGACCGGCAACTGAAGAGCCTGGAACAGGCCTTTCTGAAAGAAGGCGGGCTGCGAGAGCGCATGACCCGCGCCCGACTGGAAGGGCGGAAGAGGGGGCGCACGTGATCCGAGGAGAGCTGTAGATGCCGCCCGTTCCCTCCTTCCCTGCCAGCCAGATCGAAGTTCTGGCGAAGGTCCTGGGGGAGTCCGGGTCGGGCTCGGAAATCTCGCGCATCTTCTGGTCGTGTGGGCTGCTGGACGAATCGGGCGAGTCGACGAAGTGGAGGCGGATCAACCGGGTCTTCCTCGACAGACAGGCCAAGACCCGTTGCGGCAACGAGGTGGTCGAGTTCATCCGGGCACTCCTTGCCCCGGCGCGTTTCGTCGGCAAGTCCCAGGACTTCGAGGCGCACCGGCAGGAGCTCAACACGGTGCTGGCGTTCTCGGGCCTGGAGTACGGCAAGGACGGGCAGTTCCGCACCTGCGGGAAGGCCGAGACGCTCGACCAGGCGGAGGAGCGCGCCCGCACGATCCGGGCCAGGCTCCAGGGCCGGGCCATCCACGCGGAGGTGCTGAAGTACTGCCGGGCGGAGCTGATGCAGGAGAACTACTTTCACGCCGTCTTCGAGGCCACCAAGGGGCTGGCGCAGCGGATTCGCGAACAGTCCGGCGCGAAGACCGACGGGGCGAAGCTGGTGGACGAGGTCTTCTCGGTGGAGCGGCCGATCCTCGCCCTCAATTCGCTCCAGACCGAGACGGAGCGTTCGGAGCACAAGGGCTTCGCCGCCCTGCTCAAGGGCTGCTTCGCCGCCGTGAGGAACCCCCTGGCCCACGAGCCCAAGCTGTTGTGGCAGGGGGAGGACGACGCGGCGGATTACCTGACGCTGATTTCGCTCCTGCACCGCAAGCTGGACGCGTGCGTGCCCACGGGGCTCGGGAGGGGAACGCCATGAGCCACGTCTGCTTCCTGAAGGAGGAGTGGCCCGACGCGACGAGGGCGCGGCCAACGCCGAGGCGACCGCCTTTCCGGACCTGCGCACCTGCCGCTTCCACGGCCGCCGCAGGTTGTGCATCTCGCGCCATCTCCGAGTGCGTTGAGAGGGGTTGCGAGAACCTCTGGGTTTTGCCACAAAAAGCATGGCCTATTTGTGTCAAGACCACCCCTAAGCACTCATCGTCCATTGATGCACCGCGCCTGGGCAACAGCGGCGCCGATGCCGGCAGCGAGATCTTCACGCGCGGCCGATTCGCGGCCCCGGGGGCCCACCCCGCAGTTCTGTCTGCCCCTCGGGACGCTTGCTGGGGGGTGTTTCCGCACCGTACGCTCTGGGGAGGGCAGTAGCCGCATGCCGACCTCCCGCGAGCAACTCCAGCAATGGCTCGACGAACCCGAGGGGACCAACCTCGAGTTCAAGGAGGCCAAGCAGAACTACCACTTCGAGAAGCTCGTGGAGTACTGCGTCGCGCTGGCCAACGAGGGCGGCGGGAAGATCGTCCTCGGGGTGACCGATCGCCGGCCCCGGCGGATCGTGGGCACCGCTGCCTTCGCCGAGCCGGGACGCACGGAAGCGGGCCTGCACGACCGCCTGTCGCACCGCATTCCGGTCGAAGAGGTTCACACTGCCGAGGGCCGGGTCCTGGTGGTGCACGTGCCCCCGCGGCTGCCGGGCACCGCGTGGAACGTCAACGGCCGCTACCTGAAGCGCGCCGGAGATGAGCTGACCTACCTCGGGGACATGGAGATCCAGGCCATCTTCGCCGAGACTGGGCCGGATTTCTCCGCCCAGCTCTGCCCGGGCGCGACAACAGCGGACTTGGCCCCCGAGGCCGTCGACCGCTTCCGGCGTCGTTGGGCCAAGAAGTCCCGCGACGAGCGCAAGCTCGGCTGGTCCGACGTCGAGGTGCTGACCAATGCCGAGCTCGTGTTCGAGGGGCAGGTCACTTGCGCCGCCTTGATCCTGTTCGGGACCCACGCCGCCCTGGGGCGCCGCCTGGCCCAGGCGGAGCTGGTGTTCGAGTACCGATCCTCGGAGGCCTCCGGGCCGGCTCCCGACCGCGAGGAGTATCGCGAGGGCTTCTTCCTATGGCAGGACGAGATCTGGCAGAAGATCAACCTGAGGAACGAACGCCAGAGCTACCAGGACGGCCTGTTCCGCTACGACATTCCCACCTTCGACGAGATCTCGGTGCGCGAGGCGCTGCTGAACGCGGTGGCCCACCGCGACTACCGGCTCGGCGGCTCGATCTTCGTGCGCCAGTTCCCCCACCGCCTGGAGGTCGTCAGCCCCGGCGGCCTGCCGGCCGGGATCACGCCCGAGAACATCCTCGACCAGCAGAACCCGCGCAACCGTCGGCTGGCCGAGGCCCTGGCCCGGTGCGGCCTGGTCGAGCGCTCCGGGCAGGGCATGAACCTGATGTTCGAGAGCGCCATCCGGCAGGGCAAGCAGCTCCCCAGTCTGGCGGGTACGGCGGCGCACGAGGTGCGCCTGACGCTGGAGGGTACGGTCCGGAGCGCAGCGTTCGTGCGCTACTTGGAACGGCTGGGGGCGGAGACCCTGCGGTCCTTCTCGACACACGACTTCCTCGCCCTCGACTATTTGCACCGGGAACAGCCTCTGCCCGAGCACCTGAAGGCGCGCCTTCCGGGCTTGGTGGCGGCCGGAGCCGTGGAGTCCGTCGGGCGCGGCAAGGGAACCCGCTACTTGCTGTCACAACGGCTGTATGCCGCCCTGGGGAAGAAGGGGGTCTACACCCGCAAGCGGGGACTGGACCACGAGACCAACAAGGCACTGCTGGAGAGACACCTGAGGACCCAGGGTGGAACCGAGGCTCCGCTGGCCGAGTTGCAGCAGGTGCTCCCATCCCTGCCGAAGCGTGCCATCCAGCAACTCCTGAAGGAGATGCGAGAGGAAGGCCGGGTCGAGCTGCGGGGGCAACGCCGCTGGGCGCGTTGGTTCGCCGGCCCTAAGAACGAGAACGCACGCTAAGACCCAGGAGCCTAAAGACGCGAAACCAAAAAGTCGCGCATTTTCAATTACTTATGGCGCAGCCGTGATCTGACCCTGTTCTTAGCCGGCGGTCTTAGGGGGACTGAACGATGAGCCACTTCTCCTTCCTCCAAGCCGAGTGGCCCGACGTCCACGAGGCGGCGGCCAGGGCCGAGGCGTTCGCCTACCCCGACCCGCGTACCGCGTGCTTCCACGCCCGCCGGGCCCTGGAGCTGGCGGTGGCGTGGGTCTTCAAGCACGACCCGGCGCTCACGCTCCCCTACCAGGAGAACCTGAGCGCCCTCATCCACGAGCCCACCTTCCAGGCCGCCGCCGGCGAGGCGGTGTTCGCCAAGGCCAAGGTCATCGCCCGGCTCGGCAACCGGGCCGTCCACGGGCCCAGGCCCGTGCCCCCGTTCGACTCGATCGCCGCGGTGCGCGAGCTCTTCCACGTGGGCTACTGGCTCGCCCGGAGCTACGCCCGGGGCGACAGGCCGCCCGCCGACCTTACCTTCGACCCGGAGGCCCTGCCGAAGACCGGCGCGGTGCCGAAGCAGACCGCCGACCAGCTGCGACAGCTCCAGGAGGCGCTACAGGCCAGGGACGAGAAGCTCTCCGCCATCCTCTCCGGCCGGGCAGCGCTGGACGAAGAACTCGCGCGGCTGCGCGCCGAGGTGGCCGCCGCCAAGAACGCCAACGCCGCGACGCCCGACGAGCACGACTACTCCGAGGCCGAGACCCGCGACCTCTTCATCGACCTCCTCCTCAAGGAGGCGGGCTGGCCGCTGCGCGAGGAGCGGGACCGGGAGTTCGAGGTGGCGGGCATGCCCAACGAAAAGGGCGTGGGCTTCGTCGACTACGTGCTGTGGGGCGACGACGGGCTGCCCCTGGCGCTGGTGGAGGCCAAGCGCACCCGCCGGAGCGCGCTTGCCGGCGAGCAGCAGGCGAAGCTCTACGCCGACTGCCTGGAGGCGCGGTTCGGCCGGCGCCCGGTGATCTTCCTCTCCAACGGCTACCAGCACTGGCTGTGGGACGACGCCTCCCACCCCCGGCGGGCCGTGCAGGGGTTCTACAAGAAGGACGAGCTGGAGCTCCTCCACCAGCGGCGGACGACGAAGAAGCCCCTGGCCGGCGCCGCGGTGGACGAGGCGATCGTGGAGCGCTACTACCAGAAGCGCTCGATCCGGCGCATCGGCGAGGCCTTCGAGCGCGAGAACTGCCGCAAGGCCCTGGTGGTGATGGCCACCGGCGCCGGGAAGACCCGCACGGTGATCGCGCTCGTGGACCTCTTGATGCGCTGCAACTGGGCCAAGCGCGTCCTCTTTCTGGCCGACCGCGTGGCCCTGGTCAACCAGGCCGTCAACGCCTTCAAGCGCCACCTGCCCGACAGCTCGCCGGTCAACCTGGTCACCGAGAAGGACGCCACGGGGCGCGTCTACGTCTCCACCTACCCGACGATGATGGGGCTGATCGACGAG
>JBBIIA010000037.1:0-5090 GCA_037446775.1 Deltaproteobacteria bacterium | reverse complement strand
CACTTCGACCTGGTGATCATCGACGAGGCGCACCGGTCGGTCTTCCAGAAGTACCGGGCCATCTTCGACTACTTCGACTCGCTCTTGGTGGGGCTGACCGCCACGCCCAAGGACGAGGTGGACCGGAACACCTACGACCTCTTCGACCTGGAGACGGGCGTCCCCACCGACGCCTACCCCCTGGCGGACGCCGTGGCCGACGGCTTTTTGGTGCCGCCTCGGGCGGTGTCGGTGCCTTTGAAGTTCCAGCGAGAGGGGATTCGGTACGAGGAGCTCTCCGAGGACGAAAAGGACGAATGGGACCTCAAGGACTGGGACGAGGACGGCAGCATTCCGGACCGCGTGGAGGCCGAGGCGGTCAACAAGTGGCTCTTCAACCAGGACACCGTCGACAAGGTGCTGGCCCACCTGATGACCCGGGGGCAGACCGTGGCCGGCGGCGACCGGCTCGGCAAGACCATCGTCTTTGCCAAGAACCAGGCCCACGCCGAGTTCATCCAGGAGCGCTTCGACGTCAACTACCCGAAGCTCAAGGGCCACTTCGCCCGGATCATCACCTTCAAGACCGAGTACGCCCAGAGCCTGATCGACGACTTCTCCCGGGCGGAGAAGGCGCCCCACATCGCCGTCTCGGTGGACATGCTCGACACCGGCATCGACGTGCCCGAGGTGGTGAACCTGGTCTTCTTCAAGCTGGTGCGCTCCAAGACCAAGTTCTGGCAGATGCTGGGGCGGGGCACGCGGCTGTGTCCCGACCTCTTCGGCCCCGGCGAGGACAAGTCGTGCTTCTACGTCTTCGACTACTGCCAGAACCTCGAGTTCTTCAGCCAGGACCCGGAGACCACCGAGGGCGCCCTGGGAGAGAGTCTGGGCACGCGGATCTTCAAGGCCCGAGTCGAGCTGATCGCCCACCTGGACGAGCGCGCCGCCGGGGGCGAGGGCTCCCGGGCCGGCGCCGAGGAGGAGCGGGTGGTGCGCGCCGAGACCGCGGAGACGCTGCGGGCCATCGTCGCCGCCATGAACCCCGACAACTTCGTGGTGCGGCCCAGGCGCCGGCTGGTGGAGATCTACTCCGCACCCGACGCGTGGACCGACCTACCCGAGGCGAGGCGCCGGGAGCTCTTCGACGAGGTGGCCGGGCTGCCCTCGGAGGTGGAGCCGGAGAACGAGGATGCCAAGCGGTTCGACCTCCTGGTGCTCCGCACCCAGCTCGCGCTCCTCGCCAAGGAGCCCGCCTTCGAGCGGCTGAGGGATCAGACCAGGGCGATCGCGGGGCTCCTCGAAGAGAAGTCGACGATCCCCATGGTGAGGGAGCAGCTGCCGCTCATCGAGGACGTGCAGACCGACGAGTGGTGGCAGGACGTCACCGTGCCCATGCTCGAGGGGATGCGAAAGCGCCTTCGCGACCTCGTGAAGCTGATCGAGAAGAAGCGGCGCAAGGTCGTCTACACCGACTTCGAGGACGAGCTGGGCGAGGAGTCCGTCGTCGCCATGCCGGGGTTCGACGGCTACGGCGGCTTCGAGAGGTTCCGTGCCAAGGCCCGGGCGTTCCTGCGGGCCCACCAAGACCACATCGTCATCCACAAGCTCCGGATGAACGTGCCCCTGACCCCCACCGATCTCGGCGAGCTGGAGCGGATCCTCGCGGAGAGCGGAGCGGGGCGCCCCGAGGACTTGGAGCAGGCGAAGGAGGAGGCCCGGGGGCTCGGGCTCTTCGTCCGGTCCCTCGTGGGGCTCGACCGCACGGCGGCCAAGGCGGCGCTCGGGGCCTTCGTCGGCGTCAAGGCGGCCAACCAGATCGAGTTCGTGAACCTCATCGTCGAGCACCTGACCGAACACGGCACCATGCCGGCGGCGCGACTGTACGAGTCGCCCTTCACCGACGTGGCGCCCCACGGGCCCGACGCGCTGTTCACGGCGGCGGAGGTCGACCGGCTGGTGGAGCTCCTCCACGAGGTCGAGTCGAGGGCCACGGCGACGGGGTAACCGCCCGCCGCGGCCCGGCGGGACCCCAAACCGACACGAGGGGTTGCGCCGGTGGGCGCAACCCCTCGATCTTGCTTGGTGCCGGAGGCCGGAATCGAACCGGCATGTCCTCGCGGACACTGGATTTTGAGTCCAGCGCGTCTACCAGTTTCACCACTCCGGCAGGAGTGGGGCGGAGTATAGAGAGGGGGCGCGCGGGGTGTCAAGGCGCGGGGACCTTTCTCAGCCCTGGGGCGACGGACGGGGGTTTGACTCCCGGGGAGCCGGATGCTATAAGCAGCGCCTCGGTCAACAACCCGTCCTGGCGTTGTTTCCCGCGAGATTCTTATCGAGAGTGGCGGAGGGACCAGGCCCTGCGAAGCCACAGCAACCCGCCCATCGGGGCAAGGTGCTAAGTCCTGCGGGGCCCGCGGGCCCCGGACGATGAGAAGGTCGGCCTCGCGGCGGCAGGCCCCCGGTCCCGGGGGGCCTCTCCCTTCCGCAGACCTCCCGGTGCCGCCCTTCCGAGGAGGTGTCCCCTTTGGCCCAGTCCCGAGAAGCCGAGGGCGTCGGCGTCATCTCGCCCCAGCGGGTCGTCCTGTGCGAGCCCCCGGCCGAACTGTACCTCCAGAGCGGCCGGATCCTGGGGCCCGTGGAGGTGACCTACGAGACCTACGGAACGCTCTCCCCGGCTCGGGACAACGCCGTCTTGGTGTGCCACGCCCTGGCGGGGGACGCCCACGCGGCAGGCCTCCACGCCCCCGAGGACCGCAAGCCCGGCTGGTGGGACCCGATGATCGGCCCCGGCCGGCCGATCGACACCGACCGCTACTTCGTGCTGTGCGCCAACGTGCTCGGCAGCTGCAAGGGGACCACCGGGCCGGCGAGCGTAAACCCCCGCACCGGGCGCCCCTACGGCATGCGCTTCCCGGTGATCACCGTCCGCGACATGGTGCGGGTGCAGGCCCTGCTGCTCGATCACCTCGGCATCGAGACGCTGCTGTGCGTGGCGGGGGGGTCCATGGGGGGGATGCAGGCCCTGGAGTGGGCGGTGCGCTACCCGCGGCGGGTGCGGTCGGTGCTGCCGATCTCGACCACCGGGGCCTCCTCTCCCTTGTGCATCGGGTTTAATAAGATCGGCCGCCGGGCGATCATGAGCGACCCCAACTGGCGGGGAGGCGACTACTACGGCGCCGAGCCGCCCCGGGACGGCCTGGCGGTGGCCCGGATGATTGGGCACCTCACCTTCATGAGCGACGCCTCGATGCGCCGGAAGTTCGGCCGACGGATCTCGGGCCGGGAGGGCATTTACGCCTTCACCGCCCAGTACGACGTGGAGCGCTACCTCCACTACAACGGCTACGGCTTCCCCGAGCGCTTCGACGCCAACAGCTACTTGTACCTCTCCAAGGCGCTGGATACCTTCGACCTCGCCGATGGGTTCGCCGGCGGCCTGGAGGAGGCCCTCGCCGAGGTGGAGGCGCGGGTACGGTTCATCACCTTCACCTCGGACTGGCTCTACCCCCCGGGGGACACCGACGAGCTGGAGGCGGCGCTGGTCAAGCTCGGCAAGGCGGTGGACCACGTGCGGGTCGAGAGCGACTACGGCCACGACGCGTTTCTGGTGGAGTACGACCGCTACGTCCACCGGGTGGCCGAATTCCTCGCCGAGGTGGCCACCCGACCGTAGCCGGGTTTTGACTCGCCCGGATGCCTGTGATACTGAAGGGTTCACTGCTACCGCCCCGCCCCCAGGAGGCCCCATGAACGTCGGCAAACGGATCCGGAAGATGCGTGAGGCCCAGGACCTGAGCGTGGGCCAGATGGCGGCGTTGGTGGGCTTGACGGAGGAACACCTGACCGCGGTGGAGGCCGGCCGTGAGGTTCCTTCCATCGGGACGGTGCTGAAGGTCAGCCGGGCCCTGGGAGCCCGCATGGGGCAGATCCTCCACGAGGGCAAGCCCCGGTCCGACATCTTCAGCATCGTGTGCGCGGCCGACGCGACCCCCGTGGAGCGGACCCCGGCGCCCCTCCAGAAGACCGGTCAGGGCTACACCTACCACAGCCTCCTGTCGCCGGAGATCCGGGGCCAGGGCATGGAGCCGTTTCTCGTCACCTTCGACCCCAGGGCGGCCGCCACGGTCCAGCCCATGGTCCACCAGGGCGAGGAGTTCATCCACGTGCTGGCGGGGACGATGGAGCTCGTCTACGACGACGAGACCTACACCCTCAAGAAGGGCGACAGCCTGTACATCGACTCCTCCCGCCCCCACGCCCTGCGGGGCATCGGCAAGACCCCGCCCCAGGCCCTGGCGGTGATCTTCTCGAAGGATTGACGGGGACCCCATCTCGCCCCTCGATGGGCCCCCATCGGCGGAGAAAGCGGCTCAGCGCGCGCAGGGTCCTTGAACCGCGCCAAACGCCCCTGGTACACTCCCGCGTCTCGCCAGCCGACGGCGCCGCTTCGCCTACCCCCCCTGCGGACGTGACATGTTAGATGCCATCTTCGGGTTCTTCTCCACCGACCTCGCCATCGACCTCGGTACCGCCAACACCCTGGTGTACGTGCGGGGCAAGGGCATCATCGCCAACGAGCCCTCGGTGGTGGCGGTGCGCAAGGACACCCAGGGGGGGGGGCGGGTGCTCGCGGTCGGCAAGGAAGCCCAGCGCATGCTCGGGCGCACCCCGGGGTCGATCGTGGCGACCCGCCCGATCAAGGAAGGGGTCATCGCCGACTACGACATCTGCGAGGCGATGCTTCGGTACTTCATCCAAAAGGTGCACAACCGCCGCAAGCTCGTGCGGCCCCGGGTGATCGTGGGGGTCCCGTCGGGCATCACCCAGGTCGAGAAACGCGCCGTGCGGGAGTCGGCCGAGTCGGCGGGCGCCCGGGAGGTGTACCTGATCGAGGAGCCGATGGCGGCGGCCATCGGCGCCGGCCTGCCGGTGACCGAGCCCTCCGGCAACATGATCGTCGACATCGGCGGCGGCACCACCGAGGTGGCCGTGATCAGCCTGGCCGGCATCGTCTACAGCCAGTCGGTACGGGTCGCCGGGGACAAGATGGACGAAGCCATCGTCCAGTACGTCAAGCGCAAGCACAACCTGCTGATCGGCGAGCGGAC
>JBBIIA010000036.1:3561-29973 GCA_037446775.1 Deltaproteobacteria bacterium | reverse complement strand
TGAAGACGAAACTTGACGCATCGTCAAAGATCTCTGCCCCTCAAGGATTTCTAGCGAGGCTCCGCCAGGCCGTCGATCTGCCCCTCAAGGGTTTCTAGGGGCCTGTTTGGCGCGCTGCCACAGAGCCTCGAGCTCCGCCAGGGAGGCCTCGGCGGGGCTTCGTCCCCCCTGGGCCAGGGCGTCTTCGACCCGGGCGAAGCGGGTGAGGAACTTCTCGGTGGTGCGGTGGACGGCGGCTTCCGGGTCCACTCCCAGGTGGCGGCCGAGGTTTGCCAGGGCGAAGAGCAGATCCCCCAACTCCTCCCCGGCCCCGGCCCGATCCCCCGCCGCCAGCGCCTCCCGAAGCTCGGCGAGCTCCTCGTCCACCTTCTCCAGGACGCCCTCCGGGTCGGCCCAGTCGAAGCCGATTCCCGCCGCCTTCTCCGACACCCGCCGGGCCCGGTGGAGGCCCGGGAGGCGCCGGGGGACCCCTGCCAGGGTGCCTCGCCCCTCCTTCTCCGCCGCCTTGATCCGGGCCCAGCTCTCCCGGACCGCGGCTGCGTCTTCGGCTGGCGCGGCGCCAAAGACGTGGGGGTGGCGGCGGACGAGCTTGGCGCAGACCGCGCGCAGGGGCGCGGCAGCGGTGAAGGCACCCGCCTCCCGGGCCATCTGGGAGAGCAGGGCCACCTCGAGAAGGACGTCCCCGAGCTCTTCCTGGAGCTCCCGGGGGTCGCCGCCCTCCACCGCTTCCAGGACCTCGTGGGCCTCTTCCACCAGGTAGGGGGCGATGGTGTGGGGGGTCTGCTCCCGGTCCCAGGGGCAGCCGTCGGGGGCGCGCAGGCGCTCCACGATGGCGAGGAGCTCGAGGAAGAGGGCACCGGTCTCGGGTTCGAGGGGCAGCATGGGGACTCCCGGGTGAGGGGGGGTCAAACGGCGCGGTCGGCTCGTACCAGGAGGGTGACGCCGAGGGCCCCGAAGAGGGCGTTGCCGAGCCAGGCGGCGAGGGGCGCCGGCAGCACGCCGGCCTTGCCCAGGGATAAGCCGACGGCCAGGACCAGCCAGTAGGAGAACCCCAGACCGACCGCCACAGCGATGCCAAAGGAGGCGCCGCCCCGGCGGCCCGCCCGGACCCCGAAGGGAAACGCCAGGAGCGGCATGATGGCGGTGGCGAAGGGGAGGCTGGTCTTCGCCCACCACCCCACCTCCAGGTCCCGGGTATCCAGGCCCTGGGCGCGCTGCTTGGCGATCCGGCGGCCGAGCTCGGTCCAAGACGCCTCGTCGGGGCGGAACTCGGCGATGTGGAACTCCTCGGGGCCCTCGGCGAGGGGATAAGGCCACGCCTCGCGCCGCTCGGTGACGAAGGTGCCGTCGGGGGCGAACCGGCGCTCCTCGACCCCCCGGAGGATCCACCGATCGCCCTCCCAGCGGGCGACGGCGGCGGTTACCCGGGAGAGCAGGCGCCCCTCCCTCGCCTCGGCGATCTCCACCTCCCGCAGCTCCCGACCGTGCTCCGCCACCCGGCCCACGTGGAGGTAGCGGGGGCCGCTTCGTAGCCACAGGTCCTCGGCCTTGAGTAGGGTGGTGGGCGAGCGCTTCTTGATGCGGACCTCCTGGACCTCCCGGGCCAGGGCTAAGCCCCGGGGGGCGAGCACCTCCTGCACCAGGCCCCCCAGGAGGGCGAGGCCGAGGGCGCCCGCGAGGTACGGCAGGGCCAGGCGCCCCAGGGGCAGGCCCCCGCAGCGCAGGGCGGTGATCTCGCCGTGGCGGGCCAGAAGCACTAGGGAGGACAGGGTCCCGAGCAGGGCCGCCATGGGGATGACCTGGGTGACCATCCACGGCACCCGGGCGGCGAAGAGGAGCACCACGTCCCCTGCGCTCGCCTGGTACTTGAGGATCAGCCGGAGCTTCTCGAAGAAGTCGACGGCGAGGAAGAGGGCGAGGAAGGCCCCGGCGGCGAGGGCGGTGAGGCGCAGGAACTCCCCTCCGAGGTGTCGGTCGATCAACCTCACGGGGCGCTCCGGCCCCGGCCCACGGCGCGGGCCAGGCGGCTCGCCCAGCTCCCCAGGAGCTCCTCGAAGGGCAGGGGCGCCTCCCGGCTCTTGCGGGCGTAGGCGTAGGCACCCAGGGTGCCCAGGGCGAGGTTGGCCAGCCACATGGCGGCCTCGGGGGGCAGGACGCCGCTCTTGCCCAGGGCCTTGCCGACGGTGAGGAGCGCGTAGTAGGCGAGCAGCACCGCCAGGCCCAGGGCGACCCCCCGGCTCTTGCCGCTGCGGCCGTGGTGGAGGGCGAGGGTGGTCCCCAGGAGGCCAAAGACCAGGCACGACGCGGGCATGGCGAGGCGGCGGTGGAGCTCGAGCCGGGCGTCCCGGCTCGCCTCGGGGCCGTAGGCGGCCCGGGCGACCGCGGGGGTGGGGAGCTCTTCCAAGTCGGTGGTCCAGGCGTCCTTCGCCAGGGGCACGCGCAGGCGGTAGCGGGCGAAGGAGAGGCGGCGGTAGGCCCTGCCGGCCCCGACGGCGTGGTGCATCTCGCCGTCCTGGAGGTCCAGGGCGAGGGCGCCGCCGTCGTCCTTGAGGGTGCCGGAGCGGGCGAGGATCCAGACCCCGCCCTCGGGCCGCGCCAGGCTCACGAAGAGGTCCTCCAGGACCCCCGTCCGGCGATCGATGCGGCCGGCGTAGGCGGTGACCCCCCGGGCGATCTCGGTGAAGACGCCGGTCTCGGTGGTCAGTCCCAGGCGGTTCTTCACCGAGTCGTACAGGGCCTGTTTGAAGGCCTGGGCGGCCAGGGGCTGGCCCCAGAGGCTGACCGCGGCGGTCACCGCGGCTACCGCCGCCGACAGCTGGAGCACCGGCCGGAGGTTATCGGCGAGCCCCACCCCGCACGCCCGGAGGGCGACCATCTCGCTGTCGGCGCACAGCCGCCCCACGGCGAGCAGGACCGCCAGCAGGAGGCTGACCGGGACGAGGAGCGGCACCAGGGCCGGGAGGCCGAGCAGGAGGACCCACCCCACTTCGCCGAGGGGTACCCCCTTGGCGATCACCAGGTCCGAGAGGCGCAGGAGCCGGTGCATCAAGAGGACGAAGGTGAACACCCCAAGGGCGAGCCCGAGGGTGGGGAGGCACTCGGCCACCAGGTACCGGTTCAAGACTCTGCCCATGGGCGGTAGCATACCCCGAAGGGTGGCGCCGCCGAAACCCGCTTGAGGCGGCGGTCCCGGGGATGGTAGAAGAGCCGCTTCCCGGGGGCTGCCCGCTCCCGCCCCCCTCGCCCCGAGGTCCCATGACTGCCGCGGAGTTCGCCGCCACCCTGGAATCGACCCTGCTCTCGGCGACCGCCTCGGAGGCGGCCGTGGTCGACCTGTGCCGAGGGGCCCTGGAGGGGGGCTTCGCGGGGGTCTGCGTGGCGCCGTGTCGGGCTTCCACCGCGGTGGGGCTCCTCGCCGGCTCGTCGGTGGCGGTGGTGAGCGTGGCGGGGTTTCCCCTCGGCGCCCAGACCACCCGGGCCAAGGTGGCCGAGGTGGCCGAACTCGCGGAGCTCGGCGTCCAGGAGATCGACTTGGTGATGAACCTCGGCTGGTTTCTGGAGGGCCGGCTCACCCCGGTCTCCACCGAGATTCGGGAGGCCCGGCGGGCCAGCGCCGGCCGGGTGCTCAAGGTGATCCTGGAGACCGGGGCGCTCGGCCCGGCCCAGGTCCGGGACGCCGCGGCGGTGGCCCTGGGGGCCGGGGCAGACTACCTGAAGACTTCCACCGGCTTCGGGGGGCCCGGGGCCCGGGTCCCGGATGTGGTCCTGTTGCGGCAGGTGGCGGGGAGCCGCTGCCGGGTGAAGGCGTCGGGGGGGATTCGGACCTTCGACCAGGCCCGGGGCCTTCTGGCGGCGGGGGCCGACCGCCTCGGGACCTCGGCGGCGGCTGCCCTGGTCAAGGAGGCCGCCCGCAAGCTCTCCCGCTAGCGCCGGGGGGCGGCCAGGAGGTCCAGGGCCGCCTCCACCAGCTCGTGGGAGCTCGGCTCGGCGTAAATGCTCGCCTCCAGGTGGGGTCGGTAGCGCTCCAGCACGTCGAGGAACGCCTGGTGGGAGAGGTGGCCCTGGCGGTAGCGGCGGCGGAGGTGGGAGCGGATCACCGAGGCGGCCTTGAGGCTCTGGTGGCCCGTGGGGTCGGCACGGAAGCACCAGGCGTCTTCCCGGTCGATGAGGAAGGCGGTGACGGCGTCAAAGGAGAGGACCTTGTAGCGGGCGACGCGGGCGGGGTCCAGGGGCAGGGCGGACTGGGAGAGGGCGTGGCGGATGATCTCGTGCCACCGGCGGAACCGGCCCATCAGCACGACGCTGGTGAAGATGACTTTGTTGGTCTGAAAGGTCAGGAGGGTCCGGGACAGGACCGAGCGCAGGAGCCCGTCGTTGTCGTCGTGCTGCTTCTTGCCGATCCGCTGGGGGATGCTCCAGACGTCGTCCGGGGCGTGGGTGTCGAAGCGGACCTCCCAGTAGGCGTGGTTGAGGGCCCGGGTGTTGAAGCTGAGAATGGTCTTGTAGGGCACGAAGTAATTGTGGGCCACCACGTCGGCGGCGAGGTGGGACAGGTACCCCCAGGCGAAGGCGCGTTGGGAGGGCGAGGCCGCGAGGCCCAGGACCTCGAGGCCGAAGGTCCAGCGGTGGCAGTGCCGCAGGTAGTGGGTGAGCCGCTTGGCAACGACGATGTCGGCGGCGATGGTGCCGTACAGGAAGTCGAGGGGGTGGGCTCCCAGCAGGGTCTGGAGGGGGAGCGGCAAGAGCCCGAGTTGGGACAGGACCCGGGCCCCGAGCTCCAGGTGGGTGGCGGGTCCCCAGGCCCAGGCGACCTGGGGCAGGCCCACGGCCAGGGCCGCCAGGAAGACCACCCGAAGGGCGGGAGGGGGGGCGCGCATGGGGGGAGTATAGTGACCGGGATCGAGGCGTGTCAAAACCGCGCCGCGGTCGCCGGGGGCCCCCGGCGACCGCCGGGTTTGCTCCTTGACTTGCCCGGGGGCGCCGACTACCATGGCCCCCACGCGGAGGGTTCTATGCACTTGGAAAAGCTGGACCTTCTTGAAGATAGGCTGAACCGACTCGTACAGCACTTTACCCGGCTGAAGGAGGAGAGGGCTGTCCTGGAGCGCAGCCTGGTGGAGGCCACCGGGCGCGTGGCCGACCTCGAGGGCGAGGTCGGGGAGTTGAAGCAGGAGCGGGACGTGATTCGCGAGAGGCTCGCTCGCCTCGTCGAGACGATCGAGCGGCTCGAGGCTTTGGAATCGGGTTCGGGTGCCGAGGCGTGAGGCCCTGTCAGGTCGAGATCTTCGGCCAGACCTACGCGCTGCGCTCGGACGCGGACGAAGAACACATCCGGAAGGTTGCGGCCCTGGTAGATGCCAAGATGCGCGAGGTGGCGGCCGGTACCCGGTCGGTGTCCACCGTCCATATCGCGGTGCTGGCGGCGCTCGATCTCGCCAGTGAGTGTCTCCAGCAGCGCGGCGAGGTGCAACGGGTGACCTCGGCCGTCGAGGCCCGGTCCAACGAGTTGGCGCAGCGCCTCGCGGGCCTTCTTCCGGAGACGTGACCCCGGGCGACACGTGAACTTCCCCTGCTGTGTTCGTGATCCTGCGGAAGCTAGTTGAGCCAACGGCACGATGAGCGGGAGCCTTTCCTGGCCGCGGATGGCATGCCCTTCGGGGAGTCCGCGAAGCGGTCATAGGGCGCCCACCTACCCAAGCAAGGTTCAACCGAACCTTTAGGGACACGGCACGAGCGGGGGAACTTCTTTCGCTCCGCTCCCCCGGCACTCCGCTCCCAGGCCCCCAGGTCCTCTCCCCCCGGCCGCAACCCCCGCACCCGGGCCCCTGGGGGCCCTTCACAAGGGAAAGGAGAGCCCGTTGCACTCCACGCTCGCTCTAATCGTATGGCTCGCCGTGGCGAGCCTTGTGGCGCTCGCCGGCGGGGTGGTGCTCGCGCGCCGCGTGGCACAGGGTCGCGCCGGGGACCGGGAGGCCGAGGCCCGGGGGGTTCTGGAAGAGGCTCGCAAGCAAGCGGAGATCCTCAAGAAGGAGGCCTTGCTCAAGGCCAAGGAAGAGGTCTACGCCGACAAGGCCCGGGCCGAAAAGGAGCTCGAGGAGCGCAAGCTCGAGGTGGCCGGCGCCGAGAAGCGCCTCCAGCAGCGGGAGTCGAGCCTCGACCGCAAGGAAGAGAACCTCGACAAGCGGGACGGTCGCCTCGAGGAGCGCGAGGAGCAGCTCGAGGAGCGCAGCCGGGAGATCGAGCGGATGCGCCTGGAGGTGGCCGCCCGGGACGTAGAGGTGACCCGGCAGCTGGAGCGGGTGGCCGGGCTCTCGGCCGAGGAAGCGAAGCAGGAGCTCAAGGACGGGTTGATTTCCGAGGCGCGCCACGAGGCTGCCAAGGAGATCCGGGAGCTGGAGGAAGAGGCCCGCAAGGTGGCCGACAAGAAGGCGAAGGAGATCATCAGCCTCGCCATCCAGCGCTACGCGGGGGAGTACGTGGCCGAGCGGACGGTCACCAGCGTCCAGTTGCCCGGCGAGGAGATGAAGGGACGGATCATCGGGCGGGAGGGCCGCAACATCCGGGCGATCGAGGCGGCCACGGGCATCGACTTGATCGTGGACGACACCCCGGAGACCGTGCTCCTCTCGGGCTACAATCCGGTGCGCCGGGAGGTGGCCCGGGTCTCCCTGGAGCGCCTCATCGCCGACGGCCGCATCCACCCGTCCCGGATCGAGGAGGTGGTCAAGAAGGCCACCAAGGAGATCGAGCAGGAGATCAAGGAAGCCGGGGAGCGGGCGACCTTCGACGTCGGGGTCCACGGGATCCACCCGGAGGTGGTGAACCTCCTGGGGCGGCTCAAGTACCGGTCCTCCTTCGCCCAAAACGTGCTCAACCACTCCCTCGAGGTGTCCTTCCTGTGCGGCATCATGGCCGCCGAGCTCGGCTTGAACGTCAAACAGGCCAAGCGCGCGGGGCTCCTGCACGACCTCGGCAAGGCGGTGGACCACGAGATCGAGGGGTCCCACGCCGCCATCGGGGCCGACCTCGCCCGCAAGTACGGGGAGCCCAAGGAGATCGTCCACGCCATCGCCGCCCACCACGACGACGTCAAGCCCGAGACCGTACTGGCGGTGCTGGTGCAGTCGGCGGACGCGCTCTCCGCGGCCCGGCCGGGGGCCCGCCGGGAAATGCTGGAGACCTACGTCAAGCGCCTAGAAGATCTGGAACGGATCGCCAACTCCTTCGACGGTGTCGCCAAGTCCTTCGCCATCCAGGCGGGCCGGGAGATCCGCATCATGGTGGACAACGACCGGGTCAACGACGACCAGGCCCTGCTCCTGTCCAAGGACATCGCCCGGCGGGTGGAGAAGGAGCTTTCCTATCCCGGCCAGGTCAAGGTGCTGGTGATTCGGGAGACCCGGGCCGTGGAGTACGCGAAGTAGTGCCGCCCCTGCGGGTCTTGTTCCTGGGGGACGTGGTGGGGGAGCCCGGGCTCGTTGCTCTCGCCCGGGTTCCGGCCCTGGCCCGGGACCTGGGCGCGGACCTGGTGGTGGCCAACGGCGAAAACGCCGCCCAGGGGCTCGGCATTACCGCCAAGGCTGCCCGGCAGATGCGGGACGCCGGCGTGGCGGTGGTGACCACCGGCAACCACGTCTGGCACAAGCCGGAGTTCGCCGCCGAGATCGACCAGGTGCCGTGGGTGATCCGGCCCGCCAACTACCCCCCCGGGGTCCCGGGCCGCGGGTGGCTCGGGGTGGAGGTGCGGGGGGTGCCGGTGGCGGTGGTGAACCTGGCGGGGCGGGTCTTCATGGCCCCCCTGGACTGCCCGTTTCGCGCCGCCGATCAGGTGCTGGGGGAACTGCCCCCGAGCACCCGCGTCGTGCTGGTGGACTTCCACGCCGAAGCCACCAGCGAGAAGCGCGCCCTCGGCTGTTACCTGGACGGCCGGGTGACCGCGGTCCTGGGCACCCACACCCACGTCCCCACCGCGGACGCCCAGGTGCTCCCGGGGGGAACGGGCTTCATGACCGACGTCGGCATGACGGGCCCCGTCGATTCGGTCATCGGCGTCCCCGGCGATCGGGCGGTGGGCCGGTTCCTGACGCAGATGCCGCGCCGCCTCGGGGTTGCCCGAGGCGGCGCCACCGTATGCGGGGTGCTGGTCGAAGCCGACCCGGGCACCGGGCGGTGCCTCGGCCTCCGGCGCGTCGAGGAGCCGCCCCGGGGGTCATCCGTACCCTAGCGGCCCCGCCCGGAGCGGGCGCCGAGACCCTGGCCGGGCCTGCGCGGCCCCGGCCCCCAAAGCTTGAGGACGCCCCATGGAGGACGCCAGCACCAACCCCCTCATCCGGCAACGCGTGGAGGCCCTGGCCGAGCTGCGCGCGCGCGGGATCAACCCCTACCCCAACGACTTTCGCCCCACCGCCACCGCGGCGCGCCTCGCGGGGGAGTACGGGGCCCTGGAGGGCGCCGCCCTGGAGGCCCTGGGGACGCCCTTTGCCGTGGCCGGCCGGGTGATGGCCCTGCGGAGCTTCGGCAAGGCCGCCTTCGTCAAGCTCCAGGACCCCACCGGCCAGCTCCAGGTGTACGTGAAGCGGGACACCGTGGGGGCGGAGGCCTTCGCCCTCTTCGCCCAGGTGGACCTGGGGGACTTCCTCGGGGCGGCGGGCCCCCTCTTTCGGACCCGTACCGGGGAACTGACCCTGGAGGCCCGGGAGGTTCGGCTGGTGGCCAAGAGCCTGCGGCCCCTGCCGGAGAAGTGGCACGGCCTCACCGACAAGGAGACCCGCTACCGCCAACGGTACGTCGACCTCTTCACCAACCCCGAGGTCCGGGAGACCTTCCGCCGCCGCAGCCGCATCATCCAGCTGGTGCGGGAGTTCTTTTTGGCGCGGGACTTCCTGGAGATGGAGACGCCCATGATGCAGCCCCTGGCGGGGGGGGCTGCGGCGCGACCGTTCGTCACCCACCACAACGCCCTCGACCTGCGGCTGTTCTTGCGGATCGCCCCGGAGCTGTACCTGAAGCGCCTGGTGGTGGGGGGCTTCGAGCGGGTCTTCGAGATCAACCGCAACTTCCGCAACGAGGGTCTGTCGAACCAGCACAACCCCGAGTTCACCATGCTGGAGTTCTACCAGGCCTACGCGACGTACGAAGACCTGATGGCCCTCACCGAGGAGCTGGTGTCCGGGGTGGCCGAGGGGGTGACGGGATCGGCGCGGATCACTTACCAGGGCGAGGAGATCGACCTGGCGCCCCCCTGGCGCCGCCTGACCGTGCGGGAGGCGGTGATCCAGTACGGGGAGCTCGGGGCGGCGGAGGTGGACGATCCCGCGACCCTGGCGGCTTACGCCGAGCGCCTCGGCCTTCCCGCCGCGGGCCAGCCCCACGGCAAGGTGCTCACGGCGGTGTTCGAGGCCGTGGCGGAGCCCCACCTGGTGCAGCCGACCTTCATCACCCGGTACCCCGTCGAGGTGTCCCCCCTCTCCCGGCGCAACGACGCCGACCCGACGGTGGTGGACCGTTTCGAGCTGTACATCGCCCGGCGGGAGATCGCCAACGCCTTTAGCGAGCTGAACGACCCGCTGGATCAGCTCGCCCGGTTCCAGGAGCAGGCCGCGGCCCGGGGGGCAGGGGACGAGGAGGCCCACCCCGTGGACGAGGACTACGTCCGCGCCCTGGAGTACGGCATGCCGCCCGCGGCGGGCCAGGGGATCGGCATCGACCGCCTGGTGATGCTGTTGACCGACAGCCCGTCCATCCGGGACGTCATCCTCTTCCCCCACATGCGCGCCGAGGCGTGAGCCGTGGGGCTGCCCTACGAGCTGTGGATCGCGCTTCGGTATCTCAAGGCGCGGCGGCGCGAGGTGTTCATCTCGCTGATCACCTGGATTAGCGTCGGCGGGGTGGCGGTCGGGGTGATGGCGCTGGTGGTGGTCCTGTCGGTGATGACCGGCTTCGAGGAGGACCTGCGCAGCAAGATCCTCGGGGCGACCTCCCACGTCACCGTGTACCCCATGGGCGCCGAGGTGGGGGACCCGGGGGCGGCGGCGCGGGTGGCCGAGACCGTGCCCGGGGTGGTGGCGGCGTCGCCCTTTGCCGTCAGCCAGGTGATGCTGATGGCCGGCGGCTCGGTCCACGGCGCCGTCTTTCGGGGGGTGGAGGTGGGGAGCGCCGCCAAGGCCACCGACCTCTCCCGCTTCGTGGTGGCCGGCAGCCTCGACGCCCTCGAGGGGGAGGTGCCGGGGCTCCTGGTGGGCCGGGAGCTCGCCCGGCAGGCGGGCCTCTTCGTCGGCGACGCGGTGCAGGTGGTGACCCCCGCTGGGAGTCCCACTCCCCTGGGGCTGGTGCCCCGGCTCCGAGCCTTTCGGGTCGCGGGGCTCTTCGCCTCGGGGATGTACGAGTACGACACCAGCTTCGTCTTTGCCGCCCTGCCCGAGGCCCAGGACTTCCTGCGGCTGGGCACCGCGGTGACCGGGATCGAGGTCCGGGTCGACGACATCTACGCGGCGGCCCGGATCGCCCGGGCGATCGAAGCGGCCCTCGGCCCCGGCTACTGGGCCCGGGACTGGATGGAGATGAACCGGAACCTCTTTAGCGCCCTGAAGCTCGAGAAGACGGCGATGTTCGTGATCCTCACCCTGATCGTCCTGGTGGCGGCCTTCAACATCGCCGCCACCCTCATCATGATCGTCCTGGAGAAGTCCCGGGAGATCGGCGTGCTGAAGTCCATGGGGGCGTCGAGCCGGTCGATCCGCCGCATCTTCGTGTTCGAGGGGCTCATCATCGGGGGACTCGGTACCGTCCTCGGGCTCGGGGGCGGGTGGCTGCTCTGCGCTCTCTTGAAGCGGTACAAATTCATTGAACTCCCCGGCGACGTGTACTACATCGACACCCTCCCGGTGGTGATGAAGCCCGAGGTGTTCGGCCTGGTGGCCCTGTGCGCGGTGGTCCTGTGCCTGGTGGCGACCGCGTACCCGGCGTGGCAGGCCGCGCGCCTGGATCCGGTTGAAGCCTTGCGCTACGAGTGATCGAGGAGGCGATGGGGTTTCTCTTCCGCCGCCCGAAGCGGGACGACAAGGCGGCCGGCGACGAGGCCTACGCCCGGGGCCAGTGGGGGCCGGCCCTGGAGGCGTACGAGCGGGCGCTGGGTCGCGAGGGCGACAGCCCCAAGTTCCTCCAGCGGGTCGGGGAACTGCGGGCCAAGCTCGGCCGACGGGCGGACGCCGCGGAGGCGTACCGGCAGGCGGCGGACGCGTACGCCGGGTCGGGCTTTCTGGTGCAGGCCATCGCGATGCAGAAGATCCTGCTGCGCCTGGACCCCGGGGCCCGGGAGGTGGGAGAGCGGCTGGCGGATCTGTACGCCCAGCGGGGTCTGCCCGCCCAGGGAGGGAGCGAGCGGCGGGCGCTGCCGGAGATCCCCCTCTTCTCCGATCTCGACCGGGAGGCTTTTCGCCAGGTGGTGGATCGGCTGGTGCCCCGCAGCCTGGCCCTGGGGGAGGTGCTGTTTCGCGAGGGGGATCCGGGGGACTCGATTTTCGTCGTGGCGGCGGGGGTGGTGCGGGTCACCCGGGGGGCCCTGGTGCTCGGGGAGCTCGCCGAGGGGACCTTCTTTGGCGAGGGCGCGTACTTCAGCCGGCGGCCGCGCAACGCCGACGTCACCGCGGTGACCCCGGCGGAGCTTTTGGAGCTGCGGCGCCAGGACCTGGAGGCGGTGATCGCCCAGCACCCGAGCGTCGCCAACGCCCTGGCGGTGTTCTACCGGCGCCGGGTCCTGGACGGCGTGCTGGTCGCGTCCCCGGCCTTTGGCGCGCTGCCGGAGGGGGAGCGCAAGGCCCTGGCCGAGCGCTTTCGCCTCACCCCGGTTCGGGCGGGCGAGGTGATCGTCCGGGAGGGCGACGGGGGCCGCGCCCTGTACCTGGTGAAGCAGGGCCGTTTCGCGGTGGACATGGGGGGCCCGGCCGGGGACGTGCGCCTTGGGGAGCTCGGGCCGGGAGCCTTCTTCGGCGAGGTGGCGCTGCTCGCCGGTACCCCGCGGACGGCCACCGTGACGGCCCTGGAGGAGGGGGAGCTCCTGGCGGCCGAGGCGGCGGACCTGGAGCCCCTCCTGCGGCGGTATCCCGAGGTCCGGGCGGCCCTGGAGCGGGCCCGGGACGAGCGGGCGGCCGCCGCCGTCGCCAAGATCCTCGGGCGGCGGCCGTGAAGGGAAGCGGCGTCTTGATCGAAGTCCAGGGGCTCGAGAAGTCCTTCCCCCAGGGGGGCGGAGGGCGGCTCGCGGTTCTCAAAGGGATCGACCTCACGGTCCGCCGGGGGGAGTGCCTGGCGGTGGTGGGGCCCTCCGGCGCCGGGAAGTCCACCCTCCTGCACATCCTCGGGGCCCTGGACCGGCCGACGGCGGGGCGGGTGCTCTTTGGAGGGGAGGAACTGTTTCGGCGGAGCGACCCGGAGCTCGCCCGGCTGCGCAACCGCAGGGTCGGCTTCGTCTTCCAGTTCCACCACCTGCTGCCGGAGTTCACCGCCCTGGAGAACGTGGCCATGCCGGCGCGCATCGCCGGCCGACGGCGGGGGGACGCCGAGCGGCGCGCCGGGGAGCTCCTGGAGGCGGTGGGCCTCGCGGGGCGGCGCCACCACCGCCCGACCGAACTCTCGGGGGGCGAGCAGCAGCGGGTGGCCCTGGCCCGGGCCCTGGCCCTGGAGCCCGAGCTCGTCCTGGCGGACGAGCCGACCGGCAATCTCGACCACGACACCGGGGAAGCGATTCACGGCTTGCTGCGGGCGTGGAACCGGCAGCGGGGCGTCACCCTGGTGGTGGTCACCCACAACCGCGACCTCGCGGCGTCTTTGGACCGCGTGGTGACCCTGACGGACGGCCGGGTCGTCCAAGACGAGGAGAACGGCGCGTGAGGAAGTTCGTGGCAGCGGTGCTGGTGCTCTGGGCGGCTACGGTTGGGCAGAGCGCCGAGCCCCTGGTGACCGCCGTGGAGGTGCGGGGCGCCCAGCGGGTCGAGGCCGACCTGGTGCTCCAGACGGTGACCACCCGGGCGGGCGAGCCCTACGATCCCCAGCGGCTGCGCGCCGACATCCGGGCGCTCTTCGCCCTGGGCTTTTTTGCCGACGTGGCGGTGGAACGGGAGGCCGACGGGACCGTGGTCTTCGTGGTGCGGGAACGCCCGGCCCTGCGGGAGTGGCGCCTGGAGGGCGCCCAGGGGGTGGACAAGGAGGACCTGGACAAGGCGGTGCTCCTCAAGCGCCGGGAGGTGCTGGACGGGGCGCGGGTGGAGGCGGCGGCCCAGGCCATCCGGGACCTGTACCGGGAGAAGGGCTTCTACCTGGCGGCGGTGACCTCGGAGGTGCAGGCGGTCCCCGACGACAAGAACCAGGTGGACGTGGTGTTCCGGGTGGGCGAAGGGGAGAAGGTCCGGGTCAAGAGCATCAACCTCCTCGGGGTGGAGGCGGCCGACGAGGCGGACCTGCGCCAGTACCTGGCGGTGAGCGAGGCGGGATTCTGGTCCTGGCTCACCGATTCGGGGACCTTCAAGGAGGCCGACCTCGACCGGGACCGGGAGATGATCCGGGCGTACTACCTCAACCGGGGCCACGTGGACATCGAGGTGGGGGAACCCCTGGTCTCCCTCACCGCCGACCGGCGGTGGCTCAAGATCGACCTCCCCGTGCGGGAGGGCGCTCCCCACACCCTCGGGGCGATCACCTTCACCGGGGACCTGGAGTTCCCCGAGGAGAAGCTGCGGGCAACGGCGAAGCTGGTGGAAGGAGAGCTCTTCCGGAGCGAGGACTTCCGCAAGGCCCACCAACTCCTGGCCGACCTCTACGGGGACATCGGGTACGCCTTCGCCGAGATCGAACCGCGGACCCGGGTCGATCCGGCCACCCGCACGGTGGCGGTGGAGTACGCGATCCACAAGGGCGAGCTGATGCGCCTCGGCCGCATCGGGGTGCGGGGGAACACCAAGACCCGGGACCGCATCGTCCGCCGGGAGATGCGCCTCGCCGAGGGGGACGTGTTTAGCGGCACCGGTATCCGGAAGAGCCGGCGGCGCATCCAAAACCTCGGCTTTTTTGAGACCGTGAACCTCGCCACCAACCGGCGGCCGGGGACCGACCTGGTGGACGTGGACATCCAGGTGGAGGAGAAGCCCACCGGGGCGTTTAGCGTGGGCGCCGGGTACTCCTCGGTGGACAAGATCATCGGCATGGCCCAGGTGAGCCAGCGCAACTTCCTCGGCCTCGGCTACCAGCTCTCGGCGGCGGCCAACTTCGGCTCCGCGCAAGAGACCTACAACCTCACCTTCAACAACCCCCGGGTGTACGACACCGAGGTGTACGGGGGCATCGACCTGTACAAGGCGCTGCGCGGCTACAGCGACTACGACAAGCACTCGGTGGGCGGGGCGCTCAAGTTCGGCACCACCTGGAGCGAGGCGTGGAAGAGCCGCTGGATCTACCGCTACGAGGTGGCCGACGTGAAGAACGTCGATCCGGCGGCTGCCCAGCTCCTCCTCGATCAGCAGGGGACGACGGTCACCTCGTCGCTGACCTCGCTGTTGCTGTACGACACCCGGGACAACCCCTGGGAACCCCACGACGGGGCCCAGGCCGAGGGGAGCGTGGAGTGGGCCGGGGGCCTCCTCGGGGGAGACTCCGCCTACTTGAAGTACGGCCTCGACGCCTCCAAGTACGTCCCCCTGTGGTGGAACCACGTGCTGACCCTCCACGGCCGGGTCGGCTTCGTCCACCGCCTCGCCGACCAGGCGATCCCGGTGTACGAGCGCTACACCCTGGGGGGCATCAACACGGTGCGGGGGTTCGACTCCCGAAGCATCGGACCCCGGGACGGGGACGACGTCATCGGCGGCGACAAGGAGCTCCTCCTAAACCTCGAGTACCTCTTCCCCCTGGTGGAGGAGGCGAAGATCCGGGGGGTGGTGTTTATCGACGCCGGCAACGCCTGGGCGGAGGGGAAGCCCTACCTGGACACGCCCCTGCGCCGCAGCATGGGCGCCGGGGTGCGGTGGTTCAGCCCCATGGGCCCCTTGCGCCTGGAGTGGGGGTACGTGCTCGATCGCAAGAGCGGAGAAGAGAAGTCCCAGTGGGAGTTCAGCATCGGCGGGTTCTTCTGACCGGTGCCCAGCGAGAAGGAGCGAAGACGATGAAGATCGGACGGTACCCGGTGTTGGCGCTGGCGGTCGCCCTGGGGATGGTCGGGGCGTGGGCTCCGGCGGCCCGCGCGACCGGCGGGGCGAAGATCGGGGTGGTGGACCTGCAGCGGTGCCTCAACGAGACCAAGGTGGGCAAGAAGTACAAGGCCGACTTCACCGCCGAGGCCGACCAGCTCAAGGCGAAGCTCGAGAAGGAAGAGGCGGCTCTCAAGACCCTGCGGGATGACCTGGAGAAGCAGGGAGCGGTCCTCTCGGAGACCGCCCGGGCGGAGAAGGAGCGCTCCTACCGGGAGAAGCTCGACGCCTTCAAGGAGAAGTTCCAGGGGAGCCAGCAGTCCCTCCAGCGGCGGGACCAGGAGCTGACCCGGAAGATCCTCAAGGACCTCCAGGGGGTGATCCGGGACATCGGTGAGGCTGGGGGCTACGCCATCGTCCTGGAGAAGGGGGAGGGGGGGATCTTGTACATCCCCGCCGCCGCCGACCTCACCAACGAGGTGATCCGCCGCTACGACAAGACCGCGGGGGAGTGAGCCGGTGCGCCTCGCCGAACTCGCCGAACGGGTAGGGGCGGAGCTTCGGGGGAATCCCGACCTCGAGATCACCGCGGTCGCCCCCCTGGACCAGGCGGGGCCGGGGGAGGTCTCCTTCCTGGCCAACCCCAAGTACCGGGCCCAGTTGGCCGAAAGCCGCGCCGGGGCGGTGCTGGTCGCTCCCGGTGACGCGGTGCCCGGGCGCGCCTGCCTGGTGAGCGCCAACCCGTACCTGGCCTTTGCCCGGGCGGTGGCGCTCCTGCACCCGGAGCACCGGCCCGCCGCCGGGGTGGCCCCGGGGGCCCAGGTCCACCCCGAGGCCGAGCTCGACCCCGAGGTCGCCGCCCTGCCCGGCTGCGTCGTCGCCGAGGGGGCCCGGGTGGGGGCGGGCACCGTGCTGTACCCGGGGGTGTACCTGGGGCGGGGGGCCCGGGTGGGTCGGGACTGCTTGCTCCACGCCAACGCCGTGGTGCGGGAGAGGTGCGTGCTGGGGGACCGGGTGATCCTCCAGCCGGGGGCCGTGGTGGGCTCCGACGGCTTCGGGTACGCCCGGGACGGGGCGCGCCAGGTGAAGATCCCCCAGGTGGGGATCGTGGTCCTGGAGGACGACGTGGAGGTGGGGGCGGGCACCACCATCGACCGGGCCGCCCTGGGGGAGACCCGGATCGGCCGGGGTACCAAGATCGACAACCTGGTCCAGGTGGGGCACAACGTCCGGGTGGGGGAGGACTGCCTCCTGGTGGCCCAGGCCGGGGTGGCCGGCTCGACCCGCCTCGGCAACCGGGTGGTGTTGGCGGGCCAGGTGGGGGTGGCCGGGCACATCGGCATCGGCGACGGCGCCATGGTGGGGGCCCAGTCGGGCGTCGCCAGCGACCTCCCGCCGGGCGCCGCGGTGTCCGGCAGCCCCGCCTTCGACCACCGGGAGTGGCTCAAGGCCCAGCCCGTGCTCCGGCGGCTGCCGGAGCTGCGGCGCCAGGTTCAGGAGTTGGAACGTAAGGTTCGAGAGCTCGAAGGCAACCCGCGACCGGAGGACCCGTCGTGATCGACATCCAGGCCATCCTCGCGTGCCTCCCCCACCGCTACCCGTTCCTCCTGGTGGATCGGGTGCTGGCCCTCACCCCGGGGGAGTCGATCCACGCGCTCAAGAACGTCACCGTCAACGAGCCGTTCTTCCCGGGGCACTTCCCGGGGCAGCCGGTGATGCCCGGGGTGATGATCATCGAGGCCCTCGCCCAGGCCGGGGGCATCCTGGCCCTGCGCACCACCGGGGACTCTTTTGACGAGAAGCTGCTGTTGTTTCGCGCCATCGACAAGGCGAAGTTCCGGCGTCCGGTGCTACCGGGGGATCAGCTCCACCTCCACGCCCGGGCGGTGCGCAACCGCCGGGGCTTGTGGACCATGGCTTCCGAGGCGCGGGTGGACGGGGAGGTGGTGGCAGAGGCGGAGCTGTCGGCGGCCATCATGGACCGCGGCTAGGGGAACGGCGCAAGCCCTTGACCATGGGAAGGGGCCGCCGTGCGGCGGCACAGTGAAGCGATGATCGATGACCGAGCAGTCGTGCATCCGGGGGCGGAGCTGGCCGAAGGGGTGACCGTCGGGCCCTTTGCCATCGTCGGGCCCCACGTCCGCCTGGGGCTGGGGACCTCGGTGGGGTCCCACGCGGTGGTGGACGGACACACCACCCTCGGGGAGGGGTGCCAGGTCTTCCCCTACGCCTCGGTGGGGTCGATCCCCCAGGACCTCAAGTACCGGGGGGAGCCGACCCGGCTCGAGGTGGGGGACCGGACCATCATCCGGGAGTTCACCACCTTGAACCTCGGCACGGTGGGCGGCGGTGGCCTCACCCGGGTCGGGAAGGACTGCCTGCTGATGGCCTACACCCACGTGGCCCACGACTGCCTCCTGGGCGATCGGGTGATCCTGGCCAACGCCGCCACCCTGGCGGGCCACGTGATCGTGGAGGACTGGGCGATCATCGGCGGCTTGTCGGCGGTGCACCAGTTCGTGCGCATCGGGGCCCACGCCATCGTGGGAGGGTGCTCGGCGGTCACCATGGACGTTCCCCCCTTCGTGTCGGCCTCGGGCAACCGCGCCAAGCTCTACGGCTTGAACCTCACCGGTTTGAAGCGCCGGGGGTTCACCGCCGAGGCGCTCAAGGGGCTCAAGGCCGCCTACCGCGCCCTCTTCCAGACCCGGGACACCCTGGGGGTGGCCCTGGAGGCGGTGCGCCACAGCCCGGAGTACGCCCTGGCCGAGGTCAAGCAGTTTGCCGAGTTCATCGCCGGCTCCGCGCGGGGAGTGACGCGCTAGGATGGAGAAGATCGCCATCATCGCCGGGGCCGGGGAGTTCCCGATCCTGATGGCGCGGGAGTTCGCGCGTCGCCGGGTGGAGACGGTGGCCATCGCCATCGAGGAGGAGGCGGACCGGGCGATCGAGGCCGAGGTGTCCCGCACCTACTGGCAGCCGCTCGGCAAGGTGGGGCGGTTGCTCAAGGTCCTCAAGGACGAGGAGGTGCGCCACGCGGTGCTGGTGGGCAAGGTCCACAAGACCCGGATCTTTCGGGACCTCAAGCCGGATCTCAAGGCGCTCACCCTCCTGTGGGGCCTCGGGGACCGCAAGGACGACACCATCCTGCTCAAGGTGGCCGACGTGCTCGCCGGGGAGGGGGTCGAGCTCCTGCCCCAGACCACCCACATGGAGGCGTACCTCCCCGGGCCCCAGGTCTTCACCCGCCGCCAGCCCACCGACGAGGACCGGGCCGACGTCGCCTTCGGCGCCGGCCTGGCCCGGGAGATGGGGCGGCTCGACGTGGGCCAGACGGTGGTGGTGAAGCGGGGGGCGGCGCTCGCCGTCGAAGCCATCGAGGGCACCGACCAGGCGATCCTGCGGGGCGGCAGCCTGGGGGGCGGCGGGGCGGTGGTGGTGAAGGTGGCCAAGCCCGCCCAGGACCTCCGCTTCGACGTGCCGGCCGTGGGGCTCGCCACGGTTGAGACCTGCGTCGACGCCGGGGCCCGGGTGCTGGCCCTGGAGGCCGGCAAGACCTTCTTCTTCCAGCGGGAGCGGGCGGTGGCCCTGGCCGACCAGCGCGGCGTGACCATCCTGGCGTTTTAAGCCGTGGCCACCGTCGCCTTCGTGGCCGGCGAGGCTTCCGGAGACCTGCACGGGGGCAACCTCCTGCGCGCCCTGGGGCGGCTCGCCCCCGAGGTTTCGGCGTGGGCCGTGGGGGGCCCGGGGCTCGCGGCGGCGGGGGCCGAGATCGTCTCCCCGGCCGAGGAGCTGGCGGGGATGGGGCTCGCCCTGGACCGCCTGCCGGCGGTGCTTCGGGCCCGGGCCCGGGTGCTGCGCCGCTTCGCCGAGTCCCCTCCCGATCTCTTCGTCCCGGTGGACTACGGCGGGTTGAACCTGCGCCTCGCCCAGGCCGCCCGGCGCCGGGGCATCCCGGTGGCCTACTACATCCCCCCCAAGGTGTGGGCGTGGGGCGGCTGGCGGGTGGGGCGGGTGCGGGCCGCCGTGGACGAGGCCCTGGTGATCCTGCCCTTCGAGGAGGCGTACTGGCGGGAGCGGGGGGTGGCGGCGACCTACGTGGGGTCGCCGGTCCTCGATCACCTCGGCCCCCGGCGCTTCGCCGCCGAGCCGGGGACCGTGGGGCTCTTGCCCGGGAGTCGGCCCGGCGAGGTGCGCCGGCTGTGGCCCACCCTTTTGGACGCCGCCCGCCGGCTCGCCGAGGGCGGCTCGGCCCACCGGTTCCTCGCCCCCCTCGCCCCGGGGCTGCCCCGGGGGTGCTTGGAGGGACCCCTGGCGGGGGCGGGGGTCGCGGTGGAGATCCTCGACGGCCGGGCCCAGGAGGTGATGGAGCGGTCGTCCCTCTGCCTGGTGGCGTCGGGCACCGCCGCCCTGGAGTGCGCCCTGGTGGGCACCCCCCTGGTGGTGGTGTACCGGGTGGGGCCCCTCACCTACGCCCTGGCGCGCCGCCTGGTCACCGCGCCCTTCATCGCCCTCCCCAACCTGGTGGCGGGGCGCCCGGTGGTCCCGGAGCTCCTCCAGCCCGACGGGCGCCAGGTGGCCGCCCGGGCGGCGCCGCTCCTGGGGGACGGGCCGGAGCGGGCCGCCCAGCTCCAAGGCCTCGCCGAGGTCCGGCGGCGCATGGGCGGCCCCGGGGCGTCGGAGCGCGCCGCCCGGGCGGTGCTGGCCCACCTGGTCCCCGGGTCCCCACGCTGACGAGAGGAAGACCTTGCCCCTGATCCGCCGCCTCGGCGCCTATTTCCTGCCGTACTGGGGCCGCATCCTCTTCTCCTTCGCCTGCATGGGCGTGGTCGGCGCCACCGCTGGGGTCTCCGCCTGGCTGGTCAAGCCCGTCCTGGACGAGATCTTCATCCACAAGGACGCGGGCAAGCTCCTCGTGCTGCCCCTGGCGGTCCTCGCCCTGTACCTGATCAAGGGGGTGTGCCGGTATCTCCAGTCCTTCACCATGCGGTGGGTGGGGGAGACCGTGGTGCTGCGGATGCGCACCGATCTGGTGGAGAAGCTCCAGTTTCGGGAGCTCGCGTTTTTTGACCGCAACCCCACCGGGAGCTTGCTCACCCGGGTCACCCACGACGTGGGGACCATGCAGCGGGCGATCCCCGACTTGATCCAGATGCTGCGCCAGGCGGTGACCGTGGTGGGCCTGGTGGTGGTGTTGGTGATGCGGGACTGGAAGCTCGCCCTGGTGGCCCTGACGGTCTTCCCCCTGGCCGCCTACCCGGTGCGGCGCATCAGCGTGGCCATGCGGCGCTACGCCCGCCGGAGCCAGGCCCAGATCGGGACCATCGCCTCGGTGCTGCAGGAGCTGTTTAGCGGCATCGAGGTGGTCAAGTCCTTCCGCCGGGAGGCCTTCGAGCTGCGGCGCTTCCACGGCGAGGGGGAGCGCCTGCGGGCCGTGGGGCTCAAGAGCGCCCGGGTGAACGAACTGACGGCCCCCATGATGGAGTTTCTCGGGGCGGTGGGGGTGGCCGCCATCATCTGGTACGGCGGCAGCCAGGTGCTCGCCGGGGAGCAGACCCCGGGCAACTTCTTCAGCTTCATGACGGCGCTCTTGATGCTGTACGAGCCCTTGAAGCGGGCGGGGTCCCTGAACAACAACTTCCAGCAGGCCCTGGCGGCGGCGGAACGGGTGTTTGAGGTGATGGACGAGGCGCCGGCCCCCTGCGAGACCAGCGGCACCCGGGAACTCGCCGGACCGGTGGAGGAGGTGGCCTTCGAGGCGGTGCGGTTCGCCTACGATCCGGCCAAGGGAGAGGTCCTGCGGGGCCTCACGGTGGCTGCGACGCGCGGCGAGATGGTGGCCCTGGTGGGGCCGAGCGGCGCCGGCAAGTCCACGGTCCTCAAACTCCTGCCGCGGTTTTTTGACCCCACCGCCGGCGCCGTGCTGGTCAACGGGGTCGACCTGCGGGAGTACACCGCCGACAGCGTGCGGCGGGCGGTGGCCGTGGTTACCCAGGACACCTTCCTCTTCAACGACACGGTCGCCGCCAACCTCCGCGTCGGGCGCCCCGACGCCACCGACGGGGAGCTGGTGGCCGCGGCCCGGGCCGCCCAGGCCCACGACTTCGTCTCGGCCCTCCCGGACGGGTACCGGACGGTGGTGGGGGAGCGGGGGGATCTCTTGAGCGGCGGGCAGAAGCAGCGCCTCGCCATCGCCCGGGCGCTCCTCAAGAACGCCCCCATCCTGGTCCTCGATGAAGCCACCAGCGCCCTGGACTCCGAGGCCGAGACCGAGGTCCAGGCCGCCATGGAGGCGCTGCTCGAGGATCGGACCACCTTCGCCATCGCCCACCGGCTCTCCACCGTCCGCCACGCGACCCAGATCCTCTTCCTGCGGGACGGGGAGGTGGTGGAACGGGGCACCCACGACGAGCTCCTTGCCCGGGGCGGGGAGTACGCCCGCCTCGCCCGGATGCAGTTCGTCGGCCAGGGCGACCGTGCCTGACCTGCTGGTGGCGCTGGCCCCCCGCCTGGGCCGCTCGTACCTGGGGCTGGTCGGGGCGACCACCCGGTTTCGCCGGGAGAACGCCGGGGCGGTGGAGCAGGCGCGGGAGCCCGGCGGCACCGTGGTCTGGGCGTGCTGGCACAACCGCCTCCTGGGGCCGCTCCTCCCCCACCGGGACCAGGGGGTGGGGGTGGTCATCAGCCAGAGCCGGGACGGCGAACTGCTCTCCCGGGTGGTGGAAGGGTTCGGCTACGCGGCCCTGCGGGGCTCGTCCAGCCGGGGCGGCTCCCAGGCCCTGCGGGGCGTCTTGCGCCACCTCAAGGGGGGGCGGGACGTGGCCCTCACCCCGGACGGGCCCCGGGGCCCCCGGTACCGGGTGGCGCCGGGGGTGGGCTTCTTGGCCCGCCGCACCGGGCGGCCGGTGGTGCCCCTGGGGGTGGCCATGAGCCGCAAGGCGGTCTTTCGCTCCTGGGACCGCTTCCAGCTGCCCCTCCCCTTCGGGACGGTGCTCCTGGAGTACGGGGAGCCCCTGCGCTTCGGCCCCGACGAGCCCCCGGAAGCCGTCGCGGAGGCGATCCGGGCCGCCCTGGTGGCGGTGACCGAGCGGGCCGAGGCCCGCCTCGGGGTGACCTCGCCGTGAGCGCGGCCTTTGCCGCCTATCAAGCCCTCGCCTGGAGCGCCCTGGCCCTGGGCTGGCCCGCCCTCTTGGTCAAGGCTGCCACCGATCCGCGGTACCGGGTCGGATGGGGGGAGCGGTTCGGCGCCTGGGGACCGGTCCCGTCCGGCGGCGTCTGGGTCCACGGGGCGAGCGTCGGCGAGGTTCGGGCCGCCACCCCCCTGGTGGCGGCGCTCAAGGACCGGGGCCTGCCCCTGGTGCTGACCACCACCAGCCCCTCGGGTCGCGACGCGGCGGCGGCGCTGGTCGGCCCCCGCGGGGCGGCGAGGCTCTTGCCCCTGGACCTCGCGCCCCTCGTCGCCCGGGCCCTGGGGCGGGCCCGGCCCCGGGCCCTGGTGATCGTGGAGACCGAGCTGTGGCCGGCGCTGCTGCGCGGCGCCGCGGGGGCCGGGGTGCCGGTGCTCCTCGCCAACGGGCGGATCTCCGACCGCGCCTTCCCCCGGTACCGCCGGCTGGCCCCCTGGCTCGGGCCGCTGCTCGGGTCCTTGCGCGCCATCCAGGCCCAGTCCGGCTTGGACGCCGAGCGGTTCCTCGCCCTGGGAGCACCCCGGAGCCGGGTGACCGTCGGCGGCAACGTGAAGTTCGACGTCCCCGCCCCGGACCCCGGGGATCCCGAGGTGCGGGCCCTCGGGCGGACAAGGGCCGGGGGCTGGCGGGTGGTAGTGGCCGGCTCCACCCACCCGGGGGAAGAGGCCGCGGTCCTCGAGGCCGCAGCCGCCCTCGAGGGCCAGGGCCACCGGATCGGCCTGGTGCTGGCCCCCCGGCACCTGGAGCGGCTGGCCGAGGTCGAGGCGGTGGCGCGCCGCTTCGGCCGGCCGCCGGCGCGGTGGTCGGGCCTGGGGGAGCCTCGGGAGGCCGGGCTCCTCGAGGCCTTCGGGGCACGGCGGACCGTGCTCGTCGATCGCTACGGAGTGCTGGGCCGACTGTACGGGGGAGCCGAAGGGGCTTTCGTCGGAGGGAGCCTGGCGCCGGTCGGCGGCCACAGCCTCCTGGAACCCCTGGCGTGGGGGGTGGGGGTGACCTTCGGGCCCCATATGGAAAACGCCCGGGAGATCCGGGACGAGGTGCTCGCCCGGGGCCTCGGGACGGAGGTGGCCGACGCCCCCGGCCTCGCCCGCGCCTGGGGGGAGACCCTGGCCGGCCCGGCGCGGGCCGAGGCCGTCGCGAGCGGGGCCCGGGCGCTCTTCGCGGCCAACCGGGGAGCGGTGGCGCGGGCCCTCGCGGCCCTTGCGGAGGCCGGGGCCCTCGGCGGGGAGGGCTGACCGTGGGGCTGTACTTCTGGGTGCAAGAGCTCCTCCGGCACCCCGCCCGGGGCTGGGCCGGGAAGATCCTCCTGGCCCCCCTGGTGGCCCTGGGGTGGCTCTACGGCCAGGGCCAGGCCGTGCGCCGGTGGGCCTACCGCCGGGGATTCTTGGCTTCTTTCCGGCCCCCGGTGCCGGTCATCTCGGTGGGCAACGTGACCGCGGGGGGGACCGGCAAGACCCCCTGCGTCGAGGCCATCTGCCGACTCCTCCTGGCGGCGGGGCTGCGACCGGCGGTCCTCTCCCGGGGCTACGGGGGGCGCCGACGGGGCCCCTGGGCGGCGGTGTCGGACGGGACCGACCTCCTGCTCGGGCCCGAGGTGGCGGGGGACGAACCCGTGCTCCTGGCGCGGCGCCTGCCGGGGGTGCCGGTGCTGGTGGGGGCCGATCGCCGACAGACCGCCCGGGCGGCGGTGGCCCGGTTCGGGGCCGAGGTCCTGGTGCTCGACGACGGCTTCCAGCACCTGCGCCTCGCCCGGGACCTGGACGTGGTGACCCTAGACGCCCGGCACCCCTTCGGCAACGGCCACTGCTTTCCCCGGGGCCTCTTGCGGGAGGCCCCCCGGGCCCTGGCCGGGGCCGACCTGGTCCTGGTCACCCGGACCCGGCGCTCCCACCCCCAGCGCCTCGCCGCCCTGCACGCCGAGGTCGGGCGCCTCAACCCCCGGGCGCCGTTTCTGCGCACCGCCCACGCCCCCCTGGCGGTGGCGGATCTGGTCACCGGCGAGCTCAGCCCGCTGGAGCGGCTCCGAGGCCTCAAGGTCCTCGCCTTCGCGGGGATCGGAACCCCCGAGGTGTTCTTCCAGGAGCTCGAGGAGCTGGGGGCCCGGGTCCTGGAGGCGGTCCCCTACCGGGACCACCACCCCTTCACCCGGGCCGACCTCCAGCAGCTCGAGCGGTGGGCCGGGCTGATGAACGCCCAGGCCCTGGTCACCACCGAGAAGGACGGGGTACGGCTCGCCCCCTTTCTGCCGGCGGCCGTGCCCCTGCTCGCCCTGCGCATCGAGATGGCGATCCTGGATGACGCCGAGGCGTTTCGCGCCGCCGTCCTTCGCGCCGCGGGGCGACGCGGCGGCCGACCGCCGACGAGCAGCGAGGAGTCTGCCCCCGGAGCCCAGGCTCCGACCCCCAACGCGGCCGTGGCCGCAGGGAGGACCCCATGAGCACCAACGACCCCCGACCGGACGCCACCCCCTTTGCCGACCGGGAAGCCCTGCGGGCGGCGCTGGGGGCGTCCCCCCTGGCCCGCAGCCTCGGCATCGAGCTCACCGTGCTCGAGCCCGGGCGGGCGGAGGCGCGCCTCCCCGCCAGCGAGATGCTGCCCAACTTCCTCGGCTACACCCACACCGGGGCGCTCTTCACCCTGGCGGAGCAGGTGATGGCAGCGGCGGCCAACTCCCTGGGGTACGTGGGGCTGCCTTTGAGCTGCGAGATCCAGTTCCTGCGGGGGGCAGATCCCGCCCGGGACCTGACGGCTTCGGCCCGGGTGATCGATACCCAGGGACGCATCGCCCGCACCGCGGTGGAGGTCTTTCAAGGGACCGACGAGATCGCGCGCTTGAGCGAGATGGTGTTTTTGCGGTCCAAGCCGTGAGCCCCGACGCGCTCCTGGGGGCCGCCGAGGCCCGGCGCGAGGCGGTGGTGACCCTGCGCCGTCGGCTCCACCAGATCCCCGAGCTCGCCTTTGCCGAGGTGGAGACCACCCGGCTGGTCGCGGCGTACCTGTCGGCCCGGGGCATTCCCTTCGTGCCGGCGAAGGTCGGCACCGGGGGGGTCGCGGTGGTGGGCCGGGGGGAGCCCCGCCTCCTCCTGCGGGCCGATCTCGACGCGCTGCCGGTGGAGGAGCCGGCCACGGCGCCCTTCGGCTCCCGGCACCCCGGGCGGATGCACGCCTGCGGCCACGATGCCCACGCCGCCATGCTGGCGGTGGCCGCGGAGCTCTTGGCCGTAGGCACCGTGCCCCTGGAGGGCTCGGTGGTGTGCCTCTTCCAGCCCGCCGAGGAGGGGGGCGGGGGGTGCCGGCGGCTCCTGGAGGACGGCCTGTTGGAGGAGTACCCGGTCCGGGCGGCGGTGGCGCTCCACGTCTGGCCCGGCCTCGCCACCGGCACGGTCGGGGTGCGGCCGGGGCCGCTGATGGCGGGGATGGACCGGGTGCGGGTCGCCTTCCGGGGCCGGGGCGGTCACGGGGCGTACCCCCACGCCTGCGTCGATCCCGTGGTGATGGCCGCCGAGGCGGTGCTCGCCTTCCAGAGCCTGGTGAGCCGACGGGTCGACCCCCTGGAGCCCGCCGTCCTCACCTTCGGCTCGATCCACGGCGGCACCGCGCCCAACGTCATTCCCGAGCTCGTCGAGCTGGACGGGAGCCTGCGCTACTACGCCCCGGAGGTGCGGGAGACCCTGGTGCGGGGGGTGGGGGAGGTGGCAGCCGGGATCGCCGCCGCCCACGGCGGCGAGGCCCGGGTCGAGGTGGACGCGGGCTACCCGGTGACCCGCAACGACCCGGAGATCACCCGGCGGGTGGGGGTCGCCCTGGCCCGGGCCCTCGGTCCCGACGCGGTGCGCGACGCCGTGCCCACCATGGGCTCGGAGGACATGTCCTTCCTGCTGGATCGGGTGCCCGGGTGCTACCTCCACCTCGGCTGCTCCCCCGACCCGGCCCGGGCCGCCCCCCTCCACAGCCCCCGCTTCGCCCCGGACGAGGCGTGCCTGCCGATCGGGGTCGCCGCCCTCCTCGCCGCCGCCGCCGCCCTGGCCGGCCCCGAAGGACGCTCGGACGCT
>JBBIIA010000036.1:0-3461 GCA_037446775.1 Deltaproteobacteria bacterium | reverse complement strand
GGACGCTCGGACGCTGATAGCTGACAGCGGATCGCTACCCCCCCTGGCTGGCCGCGGCCAGCCGGCGGCTCTCTCTGTTGATCCGGGCCGAGGCCGCGGTGAGCCGGCGGTAGTCGCAGGAGACGATGTCGAGGAGGGTCTCGCGCTTGAACTCCCCTGCCCCCGCCTTGCCCCCATACCCCGCGGCGCGCAGCATCAGGAAGTGCTCGTCCGAGAGGTCGGTGGGGATCTCCAGGGCCTCGACGGCCTTGCGAAAGCGCCCGCACTCCTCCAGGAGCTGGACGAAGTTTCGGCCCTGGAGGTTCACCTCGAGGGTGGGCCACAGGTGGGGCGGCTTGTACAGCACGTACTCGTACTCCATGGCCGAGGCGATGATCCCCTCGTCGAAGGCGAAGCCAAACCGCTCCTTCTCGGTGTTCCAGCGGCTGTGCTTGAAGGGCCCCGGGGGGGTGACCATCACCGCGTCCGGTCCGAACTCCCGCAACAGCGCGAGGTTCGCGTCGAACACCTCCTGATCGGTGACCCCGGCGGGCAGCGGCGCCGGATAGATCAAGGCGAGGGCCACGTCTACCGTGGCGCCGACCCGGGTCTCGGCTTCCCGGATGGCCCGGGCGGTGCCCACCAGCTCGGCGCGGGTGACCCCCTTGTTCATGGTCTCGGCGTTCACCCGATCGTGGCCGGTCTCGCCGCCGATAAAGACCGCCCGCAAGCCCGCCCGGATCATGGTCTCGTAGTGGTCCACCGTGCGGGCGTACACCTCGGGCTGGTCGCAGCCGCGGACCGCCCGGCTCCCCATGCCGTAGCGGACGACGAGGCCGGCGTCCAGGATGTCCCGGGCGATCCGGGCCCCGAAGACCGGCGGGGTGTCCGAGCCGGCGAAGCGGAAGATCCCCACCCCCTGGGCGACCATCGCCCGCAACTCGCCCACGATCTCGGCGGCGGCCCGCTGAGCATAGGTGGGGTAAAAGTGGGGGTGGACGCAGAAGTGGCACTGGCCCCAGGGGCAGCCCAGGCTCTCCAGCATGACGTGGATGCGGACCTTGCCCGGCCGCTCCCCGTAGCGCGGGACGGCCTTGCCCTGGAGGGTGGGGGTGCGCTTGGGGGCGAGCTCGACCCGGGGACCGTCGCGCCAGATCAGGTTCTCCAGGCGACGGGCGGTGACCGCCTGGAGCACCTCGGCTTTGGGCCGGTCGGCCAGGGCGTCCACGGTGGTCAGGAGCTCGGCCAGGGCGTACTCCCCCTCGCCGCGCACCGCCAGGTCAAAGGGGCCGTGGCGGAGCACGTCCTCCTCGTACAGGGTCGCGTGGTACCCGCCGGCCACCACCAGCACCTCCGGGGCCCGTTCGCCGAGGATGGTCGCGAAGCGCTTGGCCCAGGTGAAGGCTTCGCCGTACCACAGCTTGATGCCGACCACCGGGACGCCCTCTTCCACCACCCGCCACGCCAGGTCCTGGAGGCGGGCCTCCAGGCGCCGGCGCTGCACCAGGGACTGGGCCTCCTGGAGGGCCACGGTCCCGGCGCCCACCGCCTTGACCCACCACGGGGGGGGGCTTAGGGGCCGACGGCCGAGGAGCCGCCGGTACAAGGCCCGCAGGGGCCGCGCCAGGGCCGGCACCGCCAGGGCCTCGAAGAAGCCGTCGGTGGCCCAGTCCTCGAGCCAGACCCGGTGGCCCGCCCCCTCCAGGTGGGCCTGCACGACGCCCAGGCCGTTGTCGAAGAAGGTGTCGCTCGCCGAGCGGCGGCGGGTGGTCAAGGAGTTCCAGAGCAGGAGCTGGGCCATGGCTAGATCCTCAAAGGGGGGAGCGGGTCCCCGGAGGGCCCGGAGGCCGAACCCGTGGGGGCCAGTTTCAGGCTCGGGGTGAGAGGGGCGCGGGCCCAGACGGTGACCTCCACCGCGCCCCCCCCCACGGCGCCCGCGGCCTGCCGGGCGAACTCCTCGGGGTCGATCCGGTGGCCCCGAGCGGGGACGACTCCGAGGCGCGGGGTACCCCCGGCCGTCGTCTCCCCCCAGGCGAGGGACGCCTCGGGCCGACCCTCCGCCCACTCCACCAGCCGGCGGAGCCGGGGCTCGGGGAGCCGCCCCTCCCGGCCGAGGACCCGGAGGTAGCCCCGGTGGTCCAAATGGCCCACGTCGCCGGTCCGGTAGTACCCCCCGGCCCGGGAGGCGGCGGTCAGGTCGGGTCGGCGCCAGTAGCCCGGGGAGAGGGTGGGGCCGCGCAAGCGGATGGAGCCCGCCGTACCTGGGGGCACGGGCGTGCCGTCCGGGGCCGTGCAGCAGAGGTCCACCGCGCGGGTGGGACGGCCGACGCTCCCGAGGAGGGCGTCGTCGCCCTCCTCGACGCCCCGCCGGTGCTCGTCGGGGTGGAGCAGGCACACCGGCGGCAGCGCCTCGGCCATGCCGTACCCCTGCTGGAGCACCGGCCCCAGCAGCGCCAAGGCCTTCTTGACCCGGGCCACCGGGATCCCCTCGGTGCCGTAAATGACCGCCTTGAGCCGCGGGAAGGAGAGCCCCCGGGCGGCTACCACGTCCAGGAGCTCGGCGAGCATGGTGGGGGTGAGAAAGACCCGGGTCACCCCGCGGTCGGCGAGGCAAGTGGCGGCTCGCTCCGGGTCCCACTCGGCCAAAAAGAGGCTCTGGGCCCCCGAGAGCACCGCCGGCAGGATCAGGGACGAGCCGGCGGTGGCGAGGGGGAGGGCGTGGAGGAACACCTCCCCGGGCTCCACGGGGACGCGGTTCTCCCGCAGGGCCCCGTACAGGCTCGCGCCCCAGCCGGCGGCGGTGCTCATGACCCCCTTGGGGTCGCCGGTGGTGCCCGAGGTGAAGTTGAGGGTGACCAGGTCGGTGCTGCGGATCCGGGGCGCCCGGGGCAGGGGCGCTGCTCGCCCCAGGGCCCCCTCGTAGGCGCCGCGGTCGCCGGCCAGGGGGTCGAGCGCCAGGGCGCCGAGGCCGGGCAGGTGGGCCGCGCGGGGACCCAGGTAGGTCCGGGCCTCGCTAAACTCCCCGAGCCAGCCGAGGCGCGCCCCGTCGGTCCCCGGGGGCACGGGGACGGCGACGAAGCCGCCGAGGAGGCACGCCAAGCGCGCCTCGATGAAGGCGGGGTCGTTGGGGAGGTCCAAAAGCACCCGGTCCCCCGGGCGGACCCCCCGGCCGGCCCAGTGCCCCGCCAGGCGGCGGACCCGGGCGAGCAGGGTGGCGAAGGTGGTGCCGTCCCCAAAGGCGGGCCGGGCCCCGTGACGCCCCAGGGCGCCGGGAACGAGGCGGTGGGGGTAGCGGAGCAACCCGACCAGGGCGAGGCGCAGCCAGGGCCCGAGCCCGCCCGGCCCCCGGGTGCCGTGGGGGGATCGTTCCGCCGTCACCAAGAACCTCCGCGGCCGGAAGACCCTGCGCCTCGGGAAGGCCCCCTAGCGCAGGATCAGGGAGAGGTTGAAGGTCGCCTCGGGGACCGGCTCCACCCGGACCT
>JBBIIA010000035.1:19549-30076 GCA_037446775.1 Deltaproteobacteria bacterium | reverse complement strand
GGGCCGCGCCCCGCACGGGGCCCGGGGCCCGGGGGGGCGGGGCAGGGGCTCTGGCAGGCGGGTCTGTCGGCGACATCGGGGTCGGCTCCGGAAGGGGGGCGCGGGGGCCATGGTACCCGAGTCGGGGGCGGGCGGGCAGGGCAGACCCCTGACCGGCTCGGGCGGCAGGTCCAGTTTGATCGCCACGCCCCGGGCCAGGGCGTGGCACAGGAACGCTCCTGTCCTCCACCCGGCGGCGCAGGTCCCGGCCTCCCGCGCCACGGCCTCGCTCCGGCTGAAGGTCAGCAGGTGTTGGACGGTGGCGGCCATCTGCTGGCAGACAGAGAGGGTTCGGTGGAGGTTGTGCTCCACCTCCCGGCCCCGGGCTTGTGGGCGACGGGATGTCCCGAGGCCCGGACCACGTGGACCACCCGACCGGCGCCCTGATCGTGCGGTGCTGACTTCGGGGAGTCGGGTAGCGACGCTGGCGACCGCGCGGCCCCAGGGCTGGTCAGCCGAAAAGGTCCGAATGGGTTCCCGTGCGCTCGAAGCGGACCTCCGAACCGGCGTCGAGCAACTTGTAGATGAGGAGCCAGTCCGGCTCGATGTGGCACTCCCTGTGCTTCACCCAGTTGCCGCCGAGGGAGTGATCCCTGTACTTCGTCGGCAGCGGGTCGCCGTCGATCAGGAGTTCGAGCACCGCCTGCAGGGCGGCCATGTCCTTCCCGCGCTTCTTGGCGAGCTTCACGTCGCGCTTGAACTGCCCGGTGAAGCTCGAGGTGCGCACGGTCTACAGACCCAGGGCTCGGAAGAGGTCTTCCTTGTCCTTGGCCTCGGTCACGTCCTCGTCGCGGTCGCTGGCCTCCAGGGTCGCCGCGGTGAGGGCGTTGGGGACTCGGACCTCGAAGGGGAGGGCCTTTTCCGCCGCGACGCGGATCAGCAGGGCGCGGACCGCGTCCGAGATGGACAGACCCATGGCCGCCAGAGCCTGGGTCGCCTTCTCCTTCACCTGCTCGTCGACGCGAACGTGAACCATCGTGGTCGTTGCCATGGAGGATCACCTCTCTTTTGGGGATCGGTTGAGATACAACGTAACTCAACCGGACGCCGGGTACAAGCCGCCGCTTCGCGAAGAAGGACCCGGCGGGCCGCACGACGGATCCCCGAACTGGTTCCCCAACTGGGGAGTTCAGAAAGGAGTACGTGCCGCCCGAGGCCAGGGGATAGGAGGGGGCCTCCCTCAGGCGTCGAGGACGGCCCGGAGCTGCCGGGCCAGTGACGCCCGGGAGAAGGGCTTCTGCAACAGGCTCGCAGCCCCCGCGGCGAGGAGGTGCTCGGCCTCGCGGCCGACGTCTTGGCCGCTCGCTATGAGCACTCGGACGCCGGGGTCGATCGCCTTCAAGCGGGCCAGCGCCTCCCGGCCGTCCATCCGGGGCATGGCGAGGTCGAGCACCACCGCCGCGACGTTTGGCGCCAGCTCGCGGTACAGCTCCACGGCCACGGCGCCGTCCGGGGCCAGGTACACCGTGTATCCGAGCTGCTGGAGCATGGCGGCCGCCAGGTCGCGGACCGCGGCGTCATCGTCCACCACCAGTACCGTCTCCGCGCCGGCGGGCAGGTCGCCGCTCGCCCGGGGTGGGCGGGGCGGCTCGGCCCCGCGGCGACCGATCGGCAGGTACACCCGGAAGGTGCTCCCCTGGCCCGGCTCGCTCGACACCGTCACCGCACCGCCGTGGGTCTTCACGTTCTGCCACACCACGGCCAGGCCGAGGCCCGTGCCCTTGCGGTTGTCGCGGCTCTTGGTGGTGAAGAACGGCTCGAAGACCCGGCGCCGCACCGCCTCGTCCATGCCGACCCCCGTGTCCCGGACCCAGAGGCACACGTGCTCGCCCGGCTCGAGCCCCGGCTGGGCGTAGGCGGACTGGGCATCCAGGGTCTCGCGGCGAAGCCCCAGGGTCAGGGTGCCGCCCGAGGGCATGGCGTCGCCGGCATTGAGGCCCAGGTTCATCAACACCCGCTGGATGAGAGCCCCGTTGAGCACCGCACTCACCGGGTGGGGCGGCAGGTCGAGCTCGATGACCACGCCCTGGGACACGGCGTGGCGCAAAAAAACGCCCATGTCTTCCACCAGGCGGTTCAGGTTCACGGCCTCCCGCCCCACGGCCTCCCGTCGGCTGAAGGTGAGGAGGTGCTGAACGGTGGCCGCCATCTGCTGGCACACGGCGAGAGCTCGGTCCAGGTTGCCTTCCACCTCCCGGCCCCGCACCTTGACGGCTGCGAGCTCCAGGTTCCCCATGAGCCCGGTGAGCATGTTGTTGAAGTCGTGGGCGATGCCAGCCGCAAGGGCCCCGACGGACTCCATCTTCTGGGACTGGAGGAGCTCCGCTTCGAGGAGGGCCTTCTCGCCCCGCAGCCGATACCGCTCCACGGCGCCCCCCACGGCCCGGCGCAGCAGGTCGGGGGAGAGGTCGCGCTTCACCAGATAGTCGTCCGCCCCGACCCGGCAGATCGCCGCCGCGATCTGCTCATCCCCCCGGCCGGTGAGCACGATCACCGGCCGCTCGTCGCCGCCGGCGCGGAGCTCCTCCAGGGCCTGCAAGCCAGTTTCGGATCCGAGCACGTAGTCGAGGAAGATCACGTCCACGGCCCGCCGGGCCAGGGCGGGCCGGGCCTCGGCCCAGGTGGCAAAGGGTAGGAGCTCCACCTGCCACTCGGGCACGGCCTCCAGGTGTCGGCGCAGGAGCTTGACGTCGGCCGGGTCGTCGTCGATGACCGCGGCGGCCCACCGCTGGTGTTTAGCCATTCGCCACCTCCCCGGCGCCCGCGAGCACGACGCGGTTTCGCCCGGTTGCCTTGGCCTCGTACAGCGCCCGGTCCGCCCGGTCCAGCAGGGATAGGGGGGATTGGCCTTCCGGGAGCAGGGCCGCGACGCCGACGCTTACCGTGACCCGAAACCCCTCGCCGGTGCCCGAGCCAAAGTCCCGGGCCGCCACGGCTGCGCGAAACCGCTGGGCCACCACCCAAGCCCCCTCCCCCGTGGTGTGGGGGAGCACCGCGGCGAACTCCTCGCCCCCGTAGCGACCCGCTAGGTCGGTCTGGCGCAGGCTGTCGCGCAGGGCCTCGGCCGTGGCCGCCAGAACCTGGTCGCCGGTGAGGTGGCCGAAGCGGTCGTTCACCCCCTTGAAGTGATCGAGGTCCGCGAGAAACACGCTCAGCGGGAGCCGGTGGCGAAGGGCCACAGCCACCTGATGGTCCAAGAACTCCAGGAGCACCCGGCGATTGGCCAGGCCGGTGAGGGGATCGGTGCGGGCCAGCTCCTCGAGCCGGCGCTGGGTCTCTTGGTGCTCCCGCTCCAGGCGCCCTCGCGCCAGGGCGTTGGCCACCACCCGCTCCAGGGAGTCCCGGGTCAGGCTCCCCTTGGGTAGGTAGTCGGCCAGCCCGGCCTTCATGGCCTCCACGGCCACGGTTTCGTTGCCCTGGCCGGTGAGCATGACCACCGGTACCTCGACGCCCCGCTCTCGGAGCTTGTGAAAGACCTCAAGGCCGGTGCAGGCGCCCAGCCGGTAGTCCAGGAAGAGCAGGTCGGCGGGGCTCGCGCGGAGCGCCTCCTCGGCCCCGCAGGGGTCTTCGAAGTTCCAGACCTCGGCCCGCCACCGGTCCAACTGCCCCAGTAGCCGCGAGAGGATCTTTTGGTCGCCGGGATCGTCGTCCACCACCAATACCCGCAGGGGGGTCGGTTCATCCGCCATGGCCGCCTACTCCTCGCCCTCGGGGGGCAGCACGACGATCTCGAGCCAGTACTCGCCGAGCGCCTGGAGGACCCGCATGAAGTCGGGCAGGGCCAGGGGCTTTTGCACGTAGGAGTGGGCCCCCAAGCCGTAGCAACGCTCCACGTCGGCCTCCTGGCCCGAGGTGGTGAGCACCACCACCCGCATCCGCGCAAGCTCGGGCCGTCCCCGGATGGCCTCGAGCACCTGCCGTCCGTCGAGCTTGGGCATGTTGAGGTCGAGGAGCAAAAGGTCGGGGCGGGGCGCGGCCCCGGGGGCGGCGTAGGCGCCCCGGTGCAGCAGGTAGTCCAGGGCCTCTTCCCCGTCGCCCACCACCCGCAGGTCGTTTCGGATCCTCCCCTTCTCCAGGGCCCGGCGGGCGAGCTTCTGGTCGCCGGGGTCGTCCTCGGCCAGTAGGATCACCGCCGGCTTAGACCGGTTCGTCGCCGACATCTCGCGCCTCCTCGTCGGGGCCGTCCGCCCCGCTCAACGTAAACCGGAAGTGGGCGCCCTGGCCCAGCGCCGACTCCACCCAGATCCGGCCGCCGTGGCTCTCCACGGCCTTTTTGCAGATGGCAAGCCCGATGCCGGTGCCGGGGTACTCGGTCCGGCCGTGGAGCCGCTTGAAGGGCAAAAAGATCTGCTCGGCGTACTCGGGCTTCATGCCGATGCCCCGGTCGGCCACCCCGAGCACCCAGGCGCCCTCCTCCTGGGCGGCGGTCAGCCGGATCCGGGGCGGGCGGTCGCCGCGAAACTTGAGGGCGTTCCCGATCAAGTTCTGGTAGAGCTGGGTCAGGAGCATGGGGTCGCCCACCACCGTCGGCAGGGGATCCCGGGCCACCTCGGCGCCGGTCTCGGCCACCCGGTCCGAGAGTACGGTCAGGGCCGCGTCGGCGCAAGCGCCGAGGTCCACCGGCACCCGGCGCACCAGGCGCCCGGTCCGCGACAGGGCCAAAAGGTCCAGAACCAGGGCCTGCATCCGCTCCGCCGCGTCCACGATGAATCCCAGGTTCTCGCGGGTATCGTCGGTGAGGTCCTCGCCCAGGTCCTCTTCCACGATCCGGCTGAAGGCCGAGAGCTTGCGCAGGGGCTCTTGCAGATCGTGGCTGGCCACGTAGGTGAACTCGTCGAGCTCGGCGTTCTTCTTCGCCAGAGCCCGGTTGGCCGCCCCGAGGCGCTCCGCGGTGCGGGCCAGTTCGGCCTCGGCGCGCTTGCGGTCGGTGATATCCCAGAATACCCCGAGCACCCCGGTCACGCGCCCGGCGCCATCCCGCACCGGCACCTTGACGGTGTGCACGGTCCGTTCCTCGCCGCCGTGCCAGTAGGACTCGTCGAGCACCTCCACCTGCCCCGCGCCCATCACCCGCCGGTCGTCGGCGCGGTACTTCTCGGCCAGCTCGGCGGGGTAGAGGTCGAAGTCCGTCTTCCCCGGGAAGGCTTCGGGCGCGAGGCCGAAGTCCCCGGCGTAGCTCGGGTTGACGGCCACGTACACGGAGTCCGCGTCCTTGTAGAAGATCTTCTGGGGGACGTTCTCCAAGAGGTGGCGGTATTTGGCCTCGCTTTGCTCCAGGGCCCGCCGGGCCTCCTCGGCGGCCGTCACGTCCCGGCACAGCGCAACCAGGCGTGCCCCGTCGGGGCCGGGTTCGGCGGTGGCGTCGATCGAGAGCTCCACCCGGCTGCCGTCGGGCCGCAGGTAGGCCGTGCGAAAGCCGGTCACCGACCCCGACTCCGCGCACCGGCGGACCGCAGCTACGTTTTCTTCCACGCATTCCGGCGCCGTCCACTCGAGCACCGAGCGGCCGAGGACCGCGGCGAGGTCGGCCCGGCCGATGAGGCGGAGGTACGGCTCGTTGGCCTCCAGCACCCGCCCCCGCGGGTCCACCACCACGAAGCCGGTGTCGGTGTGGGCCACCACCTGGCGGTACCGCCCCTCCCGCTCGGCCAGGCGGCGAGCCGCCCCTTCCCCCTCTCGCAAGGTTTGAAACAAGCTGCTCAGCAGGCCCGTGAGGACACAGGCATAGCTCGCCTTCTTGAGCAGGTGGGCCGCGTCGAACTGGGCGTCGAAGAGCCGCTCCGAGGTGGACATGAACGCCCCCTGCCCCACCACCGAGACCACCAGGCAAAGCACCAGCCAGTGCTCGAAGGGGTCAAAGCGCCAGCGGCCGCGGCGCAGGTACCCCAGGAGGGCCACCCCAAAGAGGAGCGCCGGTAGCAGCTCCTGGGGCCGGCCCAGGGGCAGCTCGGGGTAGTAGGCCCGGGGCAGGGGCACGACGGCGAAGAAGGCGAAGCACGCCGCGGTGAGCCCGGCCACGGCGGCGTACACCCGCCGGGACGGCACGGCCCCGGCGGCCCCCAGCCGCTCCTCCCGCTGGGCGGCCCACCAGCTCAGCGCCAGGAGCACCGAGAGGAAGAGCCGCGAGGCGCCCCAGCTCCAGGGGATGAGCGAGGCTGGGGGCGAGGGCCACAGTTCGCCGAACCACTCGCTGGTGACCACGGCGTGGTACAGGTCGAGAACGCCGGTACCGAGAAAACCTGCGCCCACGAAGAGGAAGACGTTGGCCCGCCGAGCATGGTAGCGCACTAGGCCCAAGGCCCCCACCGCCAGGGCCAAAAGGGTCGCGACCACCTCGAGCAGGGTATGGAGGTGAACGCTCCCCTGCCAGGTCGAGCCCCGCAGGGCCCAGCACCCGGCGAGCAGCGCTGCCGCCGTGGCCAGATAGGCGGTGAGGCGCCGACGGGCCCGGGGTTCGGACGGGGGCGCCACGGGACGGTCGGTGGAGGTGGTCATGGGTCCGCCGCGGAGCGTCGCTGGGTTGCGGGTTGTCCCTCGAGGTATCGGCAGGGGGATCGGAGGAGTTGAGCCCGGGCGGCGGGCAGGAGCTGGGGGCCCCAAGGTGGGGGCCCCGGGACGCTGCAAAGGTTGCAAAGGTTCTTGTGGGCATTGGTCGCCAGGGCCCGTCACCTGCTCGTCGATCACAATCACGACGCGGTGTGCTCCCGGCAAGATGTCCCGTGGGGCGGGCATTCTGAGTTTTCGGCCCCGAGGCACCGTCGCAATGGCCCGATCTTCCCAAGGACGTGCGGACGGCGCCCCCCGGCGCTCGCCGGTCTGGACCATCTCACCAGGCTCCTTCAGCTCCCGGATGGCCCAGGCCCACTCGGGGGGGGTGAGGCGTCTACCCCTCCAGTTCTCCCAGCTTCGCCAGGAACCCGGCGAGTTGCCTTCGCAGCAACCCTTCCGCGGTGCGAAACCGCCGGGCGACCAGGCGTTCGCGCTCCCAGTCGAGTTCGAAGCTGTAGGAGTGGCGGAACTTGTGCCGGAAGGCGCGGAAGTCGTCGAGCAGCCGGTAGAGCGTCTCGTCGATCACCCGGGGTCGAAAGCCGGGGACTTCGAGGGTCATGCGCTTGAGCAGATCTCGATGCCAGGAGTCGTCCCCGAGGTCGTTCTCGAAGAACCGGGCGATCGACCGGAAGATGTTCTCGCACCCGTTGTAGAAGTTGTGAAGCAGGTACCCGATGGCCCCGCGATCGTAGTTCGAGAGTTCGTCCTCGGCCAGCTTGTCCTCCACGAGGGAGAACTCCTTCGCCAGACGGGCGAGCTTGTCCAGTTCGTCCGAGACGTCGGCTCTCAGGAACTCAACGTTGTGCAGCATACACGGTCTCCCCGCGCTCCAGGATCTTCTCGACGAAGGTCGGATCGTCCCTCTCGGTGTAGACGTCCACGGGCATCTCGAGAGCCTGCTCGAGGTCGTGGCGAAAGGGCCAGTACTCGGCGGCCCCGAGGGGAATGACCAGGAGGTCCACATCCGAGCGCTCGGTGCTGCGCCCCGCGAGCACGGACCCAAAGAGCACGACCCGACGGACGCCGTAGCGGTCGAACACGGGCCGACCTCGCTCCACGAGGCGAGCCCTCAGCCGCTCCGCCCGGTCTGCCCGGTCGGCACGCTCCCGCGCCCAACGCTTCTTCAGCTTCTCGAAGGCCATGGTTGCACCCACCATCCGCAGCCGAGGACAAAAGGAGTATCGACGGGAACCAGGGGAGGGTCAAGGCCGGGGCCCTGCAGAGGGGCCTCTTGCGTTGGCCTGCGCGGCGTCTTGATCCACCAGTACTTCGGGGTCGACCTGTAAAGCCGTGCGAAACGTCGTCGAGAACCGCCTGCCGGAGCTGAAGCGGGCGCGGGAGGAGATCCTGGCGGAGGGCTGAGCTACGGTCCTCGATGCCTCGAGTCTTGCGCACCAGCGTCCCCTAAGACCACTGAGACCCGCGCGGTCGCGGGCGGTTTGCCCACCTTGGCTACGGGCGGATACCCAGATCCGGACCATATTGGCCTTGCCGATAATGCCAAATCTAGCTAATACTGGTCACCTGTAAAAGACCAAAACCAGGACGTGCCCGTGATCGACGACCGCCTCGACTTCCTGCTCGCCGACTTCCAGCAGCGCCCCCTGCCGGAGCTGGTGCCCCGCGATGTGCGGCTGCCGGAGGTGCCGGGCAAGGCCGTGACCCTGGTCGGGATGCGCCGCTGCGGAAAGACCTACGCCCTGTTCGATCGGATGCACCGGTTGTTGGGCCAGGGCGTCCCCAAGGAGCGGCTGCTCTACCTGAACCTGGAGGACGAGCGCCTGGGGAACCCCGAGGCAGCCACCCTGGGGCGGGCCCTGGAGCTGTTCTACCGGCACTGCCCGGCGGCGCGGCGGGAGACCGCGCACCTCTTCTTCGACGAGATCCAGGTGGTGCCCGGCTGGGAGCGGTTCCTGCGTCGGCTCCTCGACACCGAAGAGGCCCGGGTGTACGCGACGGGCTCGTCGGCGAAGCTGCTCTCCACCGAGGTGGCCACCAGCTTCCGGGGCCGGGGGATCGCGGTGGAGGTGCTGCCCTTCGGCCTCAAGGAGGCGGCCACCGCCCACGGCGTGGCGGTGGGCAGTTCCTGGCCCCCCGCCGCCCCGGACCGCTCCGGTCTCGCCGCCCTGATCGACGCGTACCTGGAGCGGGGCGGGTTCCCCGAGGTCCAGCGCCTCCACGGGTTCGACCGGATCCAGGTGCTCCAGGACTACGTGGAGCTCGTGCTGCTCCGGGACGTGGTCGAACGCCACGGGGTCGCCAACCTGCCCGCGCTTCGCCACCTGGTGCGCGCCCTGTTCGCGGCAAACGCCGGACCCTTCAGCGTCAGCCGACTCCACGGGACCCTGGTCTCCCAAGGCATCAAGGTGGGCAAGCCGACCCTGCTGTCGTACCTCGACCACCTGTGCGACGCCTACCTGGTCTTCCTGGTGCCGATTCGCACCCGCTCCCACAAGCAGCGGATGGTGAACCCGCGCAAGGTCTACGCGGTGGATACCGGCCTGGCCGCCGCCATGCGGGCCGCGGGGGCGAGGGACCTGGGGGCGCTCTTGGAGAACTTCGTGTACCTGGAACTGCGCCGTCGGCTGGGGCGGCTGGCCGAGGGGGCGGTAACCTACTACCGCACCGCCGTCGGCCACGAGGTCGACTTCGCCGTGGACCCGGTGGTGCCCGGCGGCGAGACCGCCTTGATCCAGGTGTGTGCGGCTGTGCAGCAGCCCGAGGCCCGGGAACGAGAGCTCCGGGCCCTGACCGAGGCCATGGCCGAAACCGGCGTGCGCCACGGGACCGTGGTCACCCTGGCCGACCGGGAGACCCACGAGACCGAGGCCGGCACGGTGCGGGTGGTGCCCGCCTGGGAGTGGGCGCTGGAGCCGGTCCCGGGCTGAGCGGAGGCCGGAGGGGACGTTCGGGTCATGGCCAGTCGAAGATCCTCCGGACCAGGTCCTCCCGGCTCAGGCCGAAGTGCTCGGCCACGTCCGACAGGACGGCGGAGAGGGTGCCGAGGCGAAGGGGGGTGTGGCGGGGGATGGTGACGGGGTGCTCTCCGCGCTCCCGGGTCGTGAGCCGGAGGTGGCTGCCCGGGCCGGGGCTCGTACGGTCATCATCCCTCTCGCCTGGCCGACCGGCAGCAGCCAGTAGAGCAGGCAGGGCGGCTCTCGTCAACGGCAGGAGCCCGTTGGGGCCCCGAGAAAGAGTCCTACTCCGCGGGGCCCTCCTCTTCCAGCCGACTCTCCACTCGGATCTCCGAGGTGAGGGTGCGGTGGACCGGGCAGCGGTTGGCGATCTCCAAGAGGCGCTGGCGCTGGCCGTCGTCCAGGGGGCCCTCCATGCCCACCACCCGCTGGATCACGTCGACCTTGCCCTGTTTGGTCTCGCAGTCGGCGCAGTCCTCGGCGTGGATTTTGGCGTGGGTGAGCGCCACCCGGGTGGCCCCCAGGGGCCAGCCCTTGCGGTCGGCGTACATGCGAAGCGTCATGGAGGTGCACGCCCCCAGGGCGGCCAAGAGGAGGCCGTAGGGGGTGGGCCCCCGGTCGGTCCCCCCCGGCACCGAGCCGGGCTCGTCGGCCCACAGCACGTGGCCGCCGGCGGCGATCCGCTGGGCGTACCCCGCGGGCCCGCCCTCCACCACCACCGCCCGGGACCCCTCCGCCGGGGCCCGGGGGGACTCCGCCGGGAGGTAGCGGCCCGCCCAGGCGGCGATCACCTCCGCCGCGTAGCGGGCATCGGCCTCTTGGGTGAGGAGGTGGTCACTGTCGTCTAGGGAGACGAAGCTCTTGGGGTGGCGCGCCGCCTCGAAGAGGCGCCGGGCGTGGTCCACGGCCACCACCTCGTCCACCGGGGAGTGGAGCACCAGGAGCGCTCGGCCGAGGCCCGGCAGGCGGTCCAGGAGGCGGGTCCCCTCGAGCTCCTCCACCAGGGCCCGGCCCCCCCGCAGGG
>JBBIIA010000035.1:19232-19504 GCA_037446775.1 Deltaproteobacteria bacterium | reverse complement strand
CCCCACCCCGTCCCGCCCGAGCCCCGGGGTCCGGCGCCTGAGGTCCGCCCCCAGGTGCCGGGTGTCGCTGGGGGCGCCGATCACCGCTACCGCCCGCACCGCGGGGAGCTCGGCGGCCACCGCCAGGGCAGCCGCGCCCCCGAGGCTGTGGCCCACCAGGAGCTGGGGCGCCCGGTGTTCCCGGGCCAGGTAGGCGGCGGCGCCCTTGAGGTCGGCGAGGTTCGAGGCGAAGGTGGTCTCGGCGAAGTCCCCCCCGCTCTCCCCCAACCCCG
>JBBIIA010000035.1:0-19187 GCA_037446775.1 Deltaproteobacteria bacterium | reverse complement strand
GCCAGGGCCCGGCTGATCCAGTACGCCCCCCCCTGGTCCTTCGTAAAGGTGAAGCAGTGGGCGAAGAGGGCGTACGCCCGGGGCTCGCCCTCGGGCCGATGGACCCGGCCCACCAGCTCCTGCCCCGCGCTCCCCCAAAAGGTCACCCGCTGCGCTTTCATCGCCCTTCGCTCCTCCCGCACCCCCGTCGCCACCCGCCACTGTATCGGCCCGGGGCGGGCGCGGCAACGCCCCGGGCGAGACGTTTCTCTTGCGTTTCCCGTCCCGCCCCGGAAGATGGTGCCGGATCGACTGCGCCCACCACCGCGCGAGGTGAGCATGGAGGGTAGCCTCCACCCGGAAGACTCGAGTTCCGCCCATGCCGCGCCGGGAGCGGCCCGCGACCGGCGCGGCCTGGGAGCCCTCGCCGGGACCTGGCGGCTCGCCACCGGAGCCCGGGCGTGAGCCTCGCCGCGCCCCGTTCGTGGAGGAAGCGCGGAGCCCTGGCCCTCGCCTACCTTCTGGCCGCCGCGCTCCTCGAGCTGTGGAGCCACTCCTACGTCGTCCAGCCGGGCCTCTCCCTGTGCTATCCCCCGGCGGCCCTCTACCTGGGAGCCACCCTGGCCTTCGGCTGGCGGGCCCTGCCCCTGGCGTTTTTCGGCCCCCTGGCGTCCCTCCTGGTGGCCCCGGGCCACGCCCCGGTGGCGCTCCCCGGGGCAATCCTCCTGGCCGCCGCGGCGCTGACTACCCCGGCCCTCGCCCTCGCCCTCTTGGGCCGGCGGCAGCCGCGCCGCGGCCCCCTCGGCTTTCGGCGCGGCCCCCTGGCGTTCGCCGCCGCCATTCCCCTGGCGGCCCTCGGGGAGGCCGCGTTGAGCACCGCGGCCTACCTCTTCCTGGGGCTCGCCGAAGCCCCGGCGTGGAAGCCGGTGGCCTTCGCCTCCTGGGCCTCGGTGGCCCTACCAGGCCTCGCCTTCACCCCGGCCCTCCTGTCCCTCCGCTGGCCCCTCCGCCGCCGGGAGAACGTGGCCCTCGGCCGCACCCTGGCCCACCGGGGGGCGATTGGGCTCTTGGCCGTGGCCGCCGCCTGGGCCGCCCTGACCACCGGCGTCGGAAGCCACGGGCCCCGGCTGTACCTCGCCTTTCTGCCGGTGCTGTGGGGCGCCCTGGCCGGGGGGCTGCGGGGAGCCGCCTGGGCCACGGCCACGGTGGCCGCAGCCGCGGTGGCCCTGGCCCCCCGCCTCCTCCCCGGGAGCGGGCCCCTGCTCGAAGCCCAGCTCTTCCTCACCGTCGTCGCCGCGGCGGGGCTCGTCACCGGCACCGTGGTCTCGGAGCGCCGCCGCACCCAAGCTGCCCTGGCGTCCCGGGAGGAGGAGCTCCGGGCCCTGGTGGAGAACGTACCGGGCGCGGTCTTCCGCTGCGCGGGGGGGCCGCCCTGGAGGCTCCTCCACGCCACCGAAGAGCTCTTTGCCCTGACCGGTCGGCCCCGGGGCGAGCGCCTCGCCCCCGGCCCGGGGCTCCCCGACCTCGCCGCCCCCGAGGACGCCCCCCAGGTCGCCCGAGCCCTCGCGAACGCCCTTGCGGCGCCGACCGGGGCGGAAGCCGAGTACCGCCTCCGGCGCCCCGACGGGAGCACCCGGTGGGTGCTCCAGCGCGCCCGCGCCGTGCGGGGCGCCGACCGGGACGCGCCGCTCGTCCTAGACGGCGTCCTCTTGGACGTGACCGAGCGGCGCGCGGTGGAGGCCGAACGTAGGGAGGCCGAGGCGCGGGCGCGGCGGCTCAAGGACGCCCTGCTGGGGCTCGCGACCAACCCCCGGGTGACCCTCGCGGCGCCCGAGGCGGCGGCCCGAACCGTTACCGAGGCCGCCGCCGAGGCCCTCGGCGTGGACCGGGCGAGCGTGTGGCTGCTGGACGGGGACGGGACCGAGCTGCGGTGCCTCGACCTGTACGACCGGTCGGACCAGAGCCACCGGGTGGCGCCGCCCCTGGAGACCGCCCGGTACCCGAACTACATCGCGGCCCTGGCGAGCGGCCGGGGGCTCGACGCCGCCGACGCGGGGGCCGACCCGCGCTGCCGCGAGCTGGTCCCCGGCTACCTCGAGCCCCAGGGGGTCGGCGCCACCCTCGACGCCGCCATCTGGGTGCGGGGCCGGGTGGCGGGGGTGGTCTGCCACGAGCAGCGGGGCGGACCCCGGGCCTGGGCCGCCGACGAGATCGCCTTCGCCGAGCAGCTCGGCCACCAGGTGGGCGCCGTGCTCCTGCACCAGGAGCAGCGGCAGGCCGACCGCGCCCTGGAGCACGCTCAGCGCCTGGAGAGCCTGGGGGTCCTGGCGGGGGGCATCGCCCACGACTTCAACAACCTCTTGATGGGGGTGCTGGGCAACGCCGAGCTCGCCCTGCCCAAGACCGAGCCCGACTCCACCGTGCGGGGGTGCCTGACCCGCATCCGGGGCGCCGCGCTGCGGGCGAGCGAGCTCACCCACCAGATGCTCTCTTACGCCGGTAAGGGCAACGTGGCCGTGGAGCGGGTGCACCTGGGAGACCTGGTGACCGAGCTCGGCGACCTCCTGGCCGCCGCGGTCTCCAAGCGCGCCACCGTGGAGTACCGCCTCGCCCCGGGCCTCCCACCCCTCCTGGCGGACGCCGGCCAGCTCCGCCAGGTGGTGATGAACCTCCTCACCAACGCCTCCGACGCCCTGGCGGAAGGCATCGGAACCATCACCGTGGAGACCGGCCGCGCCCGGGAGGGGCTCTTTCTCCGGGTGACCGACACCGGCGTCGGCATGGACGACGGGACCCGGGCGCGGATCTTCGACCCCTTCTTCACCACCAAGAGCACCGGCCGGGGCCTCGGCCTCGCCGCGGTCCGGGGCATCGTCCGCAGCCACGGCGGCGAGATCCGGGTGGAGAGCGCGCCGGGCCGGGGGAGTTCCTTCACCGTGCTCCTGCCCGCCGACACCGGAGGACCCGGGGAGGACCGGACCAACCCCCTGCCAGAAGCCTCCCCGGCCCCCCCGGGGGCGACGGTCCTGGTGGTGGACGACGAGGAGGCGGTGCGCAACGCGGCCCGGGCCATCCTGGAGGAGAGCGGCTACCGGGTGGTGGAAGCGGTGGACGGCCCGGCCGGGGTCGGGGCCCTGGCCCGGACGGGACCGGTGGCGGCGGTCCTCTTGGACCTGACCATGCCGGGGTGGACCGGAGCCGAGACCCTGCGGCGGCTCAAGGAGGCGCGCCCCGGGGTGCCGGTGATCGCCTCCAGCGGCTTTCCGGAAGCCGAGGTCGCCGCCGAGTTCCCCCCCGGCGAGGTGGTCGGCTTCTTGGCCAAGCCGTACCGGGCCGAGGTCCTCTTGGGGGCGGTCCGGCGCGCCCTGGAGGCGGCGTGACCCCGGGGGACCGGGAGGAGCGCTTCCGGCCCGCCGGGACCGTGCCGGGCCGGGTGTTCGTCCCGATCCTCCGGGGGGAACGCAAACACCCGTGCCGGGAGTGCTTCGCCTGCCAGTGGTGCGCCGACCCCCGCTGCGACGCGTGCCGCCGGGGGTGCCAAAAGCCGGAAGAGGCCGCGGCCGGGAGCGCCCAGGAGTAGGGCCCCTACCCGGCCGGGGCGAGCTCCAGCATCACCGCCACCTCGTCGCAGTCCGGGAACTTGACGCAGTGGACGCAGTCCTGCCACACCTTGTGGGGGAGCTGGGCCTTCTCCACCTCGGCAAACCCCAGGGTGGCAAAGAAGCCCGGCCGGTAGGTGAGGGCGAAGACCCGCTGGAGCCCCAGGTCCCGGGCGTCGGCGAGGTTCTGCTCCACCAGGGCCTTGCCGATCCCCTGGCCCTGGAGGTCCCGGCGCACCGCCAGGGACCGCACCTCCCCCAGGTCGCTCCAGGAGATCCGAAGCGCCGAGAGGCCGACGACCTCGCCGGCTCGGCGGGCCACCACGAAGTCGCGGATGCTCTCGTACAGGTTGAGCCGGGATCGGGCCAAAAGATCCCCCGCCCGGGCGAAGTCGTCCAACAGCGCCTTCATGGCCTCGACGTCGGCGAGCCGGGCCCGCTCCACCACCACCGGGGTCTCGTTCACGCGGTGTTCCTCCCCACGAGCTCGCGGGCGTGCTCCCGCGCGGTTTCGGTTATCCTGCGCCCCCCGAGCATCCGGGCCAGCTCCTCCACCCGCTCGGCGGCGCCGAGCCTACGCACCCGGGTGACCGTGCGGCCCGCCACCACCTCCTTCTCGACCCGCAGGTGGTCCCGGGCCCGGGAGGCGATTTGGGGCAGGTGGGTGATGCACAAGAGCTGGCACCCGCCGGCGAGGCTCGCCAAACGGTCCGCCACCGCGTCGGCGGTGGCCCCTCCAATGCCCGCGTCCACCTCGTCGAAGACCAGGGTCTCGACCCCGCTGTCCCGCAGGGCGTTCTTGAGCGCCAGAAGCACCCGGGAGAGCTCGCCCCCCGAGGCGACCCGGGCCAGGGGCCGGGGCGGCTCGCCGGGGTTGGGGGCCAGGAGGAAGCGGGCGGTCTCCCCGCCCCGGGGACCGGGGTCGTCGGCCTCGAGCTCCACCCGGAAGGCCGAGCGCCCCAGGCCCAGGGCCTCGAGCTCGGCCCCCACCCGGGCCTCCAGCTCCCGGGCCGCCGCGGCCCGGGCCGCGCCCAGGGCCCGGGCCGCCGCCACGCGCCCCTCCCGCGCCTTAGCCAGGGCCCCCTCGGCGCCCTCCAGGGCGAGGCTGCGGTTCTCGATCTCCCACAGCTCCCGCTCCAGGGCCGAGAGGCGCGCCAGGACGGCCGAGGCCCCGGCCCCGTGCTTGCGCTCGAGCTTGCGCAGCACCTCCAGGCGCTCCTCTACCGCCTCCAGGCGCCGGGGATCCGCGTCCAGGGCCCCCTGGCGGGCCCGGACCCCCAGGGCCGCCTCCTCCAGGCTCCCCCGGGCCTCGGCCAAAAGAGTCAGGATCGCCTCGGCGGCGGGGTCCCGGCGCCGGGCCCCCTCAACCGCCCGGGTGGCCCGAGCCAGGCGGTCCAGGGCGGCCTCGGCCCCCGAGTACAGCTCCGCCTCGGCCTGGCCGTACGCCTCTCGCAGCTTCTCGGCGTGGACCAAAAGCTCCCGCTCGGCCCGCAGGTTCTCGTCCTCTCCGGGCTCCAGACGGGCGGCCCGGATCTCCTCCACCTGGAAGCGCAGGAACTCGCCCCGCTCCCGGGCGTCTCGCTCCAGGGCCGCGAGGCGCCCCACCTCGGCCTCGGCCCCCCGGAAGGCTTCCCAGGCGGCCCCGTAGGCCCCCAGGACCCGGTCCCCTTCGGGGCCGAGCCCCGCGTCCAGGAGGCCCAGGTGGGTCTCCTCCCGCAAGAGCCCCTGGTGCTGGTGCTGGCTCGACACCTCCACCAGCTGGCCGCCCACCTGCCCCAACAAAGCCAGGGGCACCAGCGCCCCGTTCACCAAGGCCCGGCTGCGGCCATCGGCGCCCACCAGGCGGGCGATCAGGAGGGGCTCTTCCGCGTCCCACGGCACCCCGGCCTCCTCCAGGAGCCGGGCCACCCGCTCCCGGGCCGCCCCGGCGGGGGCGAAGGCGCCCTCCACCCGGGCCTCTCGGGCCCCGGTGCGCACCGCGTCCCGGCTCGCCCGGTCCCCCAGCAAAAGCCCCAGGGCCTGGAGGAGGATCGACTTGCCCGCCCCGGTCTCCCCGGTCAGCACCGAGAACCCGGCGGCAAGGTCGAGGTCGAGCTCGTCCACCAGGGCGAAGTCCCGGATGCGCAGGAGCTCGATCACGGGGCGCCCTCCCCGGCGTAGCGGCCGCCCCACATCAGCTTGGTGCGCAGCACCTGGTAGTAGTCCCGGGCGGGGGAGCGCACCAAGAGCACCCGGCGGCGGGAGGTGACCACCCGCACCCGGTCCCCCTCCTCCAGCTCGAACCCCTCCTGGCCGTCCAAGGTGAGGTACACCTCGCCGTTTTTGGCCCCGAGGAGGACTTCGATGACCGCGGTGTCCTTGAGCAGAAACGGCCGCTGGGTGAGGGTGTGGGGGCAGATCGGGCTCAAGATGGTGGCCGGCAGGTCCGGGCTCACCAGGGGCCCCCCCGCCGACAAGCTGTAGGCGGTGGAGCCGGTGGGGGTGGCCACGATCAAGCCGTCGGCCTTGTAGGTGGTGAGAACCCGGCCGTCCACGGTCACCTCGAGCTCGCAGATCCGGGCCAGGGCCCCCTTGTTAACCACCACGTCGTTGAGCACCCGGTAGGTCCCGAGGGCGCGCCCCCCCCGCTCCACCGTGGCCCGCAGGCTGGCCCGGGGCTCCAGGGCGGTGTCGCCTCGCAGAAACGCCTCCAGGGTCGGGAAGAGCTCCCCCACGGCGATTTCGGTGAGGAAGCCGAGGGTGCCGAGGTTCACCCCGAGGAGGGGCACCGGGTGGCCGTCCAGGGCCCGGACCGCGGAGAGCAGGGTCCCGTCTCCCCCGAGCACCACCAGGAGGTCCACCCCCGGGGCGACCCCGGCGGCGATCCGCGCCGCCCCCTCCTCCTCGCCGAGGACCACCACCCCGCGCGCCGCGGCCCAGCGCCCGAGCTCCTCGGCCACCTGGTCGGCCCGGAGGTTGTTCTTCTTGCGAAAGGTGGCCAGGACGGTGGGGCGCACGGTTCCTCCTCGGGCCGGACAGGGTGTGATAGTGTAACAGCATGGCTGACCGGAACAAACCACAGGCGCCCCTGGCGGAGCGCATGCGCCCGCGCACCCTGGACGAGGTGTTGGGGCAGGAGGCGATCCTCGCCCCGGGGCGACCCCTGCGCACCTCGCTCGCCGGAGGCGAGGTGCCCTCGCTCCTCCTGTGGGGCCCTCCGGGGAGCGGCAAGACCAGCCTGGCGCGGCTGTTGGCCGAGGCGGGGGGGTATCGGTTCGCCCCCCTGTCAGCGGTGCTGGCGGGGGTCAAGGAGGTGCGGGACGCCACGGCCGAGGCGGCCCGCCTCCGGGCCGGAGGGGAGCGCACGCTCCTCTTCCTCGACGAGATCCACCGCTTCAACAAGGCCCAGCAGGACGCGCTCTTGCCCCACGTGGAGGACGGCACCGTCACCCTGGTGGGGGCCACCACCGAAAACCCCTCCTTTCAAGTCACCTCGCCCCTCCTGTCGCGGCTGTTGGTGGTCCGCCTCGAGGCCCTGGGGGACGAGGTTTTGGGAGAGCTCCTGGGGCGGGCCCTGGGGGACGGGGAGCGGGGTCTCGGGACCTGGAAGGTGCGCCTCGCCCCGGAAGCCCGGGAGCTCCTCCTCCGCGCGGCCCAGGGGGACGCCCGCCGGGCCCTGAACCTCCTGGAGACCTCGGCTCGGGCCGTGGCCCCGGGGCCCGACGGGGAGCGGGCCCTGGGGCGGGAGGCGGTAGCGGCCACCCTGCAGAGTCCCACCCTGTACCACGACGCCACCGGCGACTGGCACTACGACGTGGTGAGCGCCCTGATCAAGAGCCTGCGGGGCTCGGACCCGGACGCGGCCCTGTACTGGCTGGCGCGGATGGTGGAGGCCGGGGAGGACCCCCTGTTCATCGCCCGGCGGCTGGTGATCTTCGCCTCGGAGGACGTGGGGAACGCCGACCCCGGGGCACTGCGTCTGGCGCTGGATGCCAAAGACGCGGTGCACTTCGTCGGCATGCCCGAGGGGTGGATCCCCCTGGCCCAGGCCGCCGTGTACCTGGCGACCGCGCCCAAGTCCAACGCCTCCTACGTGGCCTACCAGAAGGCCCGGGAGGACGTGCGCCGCCGGGGGAACCTGCCAGTGCCCTTGCACCTGCGCAACGCCCCCACCGCGCTCGCCCGCCAGCTGGGGTGCGGGGAGGGGTACGCCTACCCCCACGACCACCCCGACGGGGTGGTGCGTCAGGAGTACCTCCCCGAGGCCCTCCGGGGCCGCTCCTATTTCGAGCCCGGGCGGTTCGGCTTCGAGCGCGACATCGCCCGGCGCCTGGCGTGGTGGCGGCAGCGGCGGGCGGCCCAGGGGGGGTGACCGGGGTTTTCTTGAGATCGGACCGATCGGTCGGATCGGTCCGATCCGTCTGATCAAGACCCTCTCCCCCGAGGAGGAAAGACCATGGCCCCGGAGCACCGGTCCTTTGCCCGCATCGTGGTCGGCACCGACTTCACCCCCGCCGCCAAGCGGGCTTTTCGCAAGGCCGTGGCCCTCGCCCAAGACCTGGGAGCCGAGCTCCACCTGGTCCACGTGGCGTGCGCCCCCTCGGCCCGCCCGGTGTTCTTCATCTCGGCCTCCCCCGCCGCCCGGGACGCCCTGTGCACCCGCCTGGTGCAGAAGGCCGAGGGGCGCCTCGCCGACTTTTTGCGGGGGGAGGACCTGGGGGGGGCGGCGTTGAAGCGGGCGGTGGTGACCGGCCGGCCCTGCGCCGAGTTGGTGGCGTACGCGGCCCGGGAGGGGGCGGACCTGATCGTGGTGGGGGAGACCCCCGAGACCCGGGCCCAGCACCTCTTGCAGCACCTGGCCTTCGAGAGCGTGGGGGAGCGGGTGCGGCGGACCGCGGGCTGCCCGGTGCTCACCGTCCGCTGAAAGGGACCGGCTAGCGGGGCTTGCGCAGCAGGCCCTTGAGGGCGCCGAGGTCCATGGGGGGTGCCTGGGTGGCGGCCACGTTCTCCCGCCGGATCTCCTCGTAGATCTCCTTGCGGTGCACCGGGACCTCGCGGGGGGCCTGGATGCCGAGCTTGACGCTGTTGCCGTCGACGCCGAGCACCTTGAGTTCGATCGCATCGCCAATCATGATCGACTCGTCGACCTTCCGGGTGAGCACAAGCATCCTGACCCCCAATCCACGGGCACTTCGCGGCGGTTTGGCGGCGGACTATACCCGGTTTACCCCGCCGCTTCAAGGAGTGTCCCCTTTCGGGGACACCCCGGGGTCAGCGCGCCGCGCAGGCTCGCTCGGGCTCGGGCGCGGGCAGGAGGGGTGTGCGCACCGAGTAGCGGGAGCCCTCCAGGATCACCTGCCGCGCCAACTTCTTGGCGGAGTTAAACACCACCGGCGCCAGCAGGTTGGCAGTGGACTGGGCCGGATCCCCCGGCACGGTGAGGATCACCCCCACGGCCGCCTCGTCTCCCGACTGGAGCTGGAGATCGGCGAGGTCCCGGGCCTTCAACTCGAGCCGGTAAGCAGGGAAGAACTGGCGGGGGTCGGCGATCAGGAAGCAGACATCCTTGCGCTCCACCGACTGGAGCCACTGGAAGGGCCACTCGGGGTCGGGGTGGAGGATGGCGTACCGGGCGAGCCCCGGAAACCCAACCACGGGCTCGGTCATGGTGACCACCTGGGTGTCGTCGATGTCGATGGTGCCGTAGGCGAGGGTCTCGATCTGCACGGAAAAACCTCCTCGTGGTGGTCAGCGCAAGAAGTCGAGGATCGACACGTTGAAGATCCGGGCGCCCGACGCCAGCGCCGTCTGGTACGCCTGCTCCTCGGCGGAAACCCGCATCACCGCTCGGGGCAGGTCTACCCCTTCGATCTCGGACCGCAAGGCCTGGTTGGTCAGGTTGTTCCCCTCCAGGCGGTCCCGAGCGAGTTCGAGGTTGCGGGACCGGGCCCCGACCAGGCCCCGCTGCCCGAGCACGGCGTCTAGGGCGCGGTCGATCCTCCCGAGCATCGCCCCCACGCCCCGGCTGTCCCCGGCCCCCAGGGCCGCCGCGAGGTCGTCGAGGAGGCCGAAGACGTTCTTCGTCCCCGCGGTCAGCCCCACCTCCCGCTGCAGGGCCCCGGTGGGATCCTCCAGGATCAGTTCGCCCCCGGCGAAGGTGTCGGCGATTCCCACCGAGAGGGTCCCGTCCCCCGCCACGCTGGCCCCCAGGTTTGCCCCGGCCGCCCGGAACTGGGCGTCGAGCACGTCGGCCAGGGCGTCCCGGGAGTAGGTCCCCGCCGCCACCACAACGTCCACCGTGACCTTGCCGTCCCGGGCGCGAAAGGAGAGGTCGCCAGCCAGGGTGATCGGCTCAGGCAACGGCGTCAGGCTCCGCGCCTCGGGCTCGCGAAACGCCAGGTCGCCGGGCAGGTTCACCGCCACCGTCTGGCCGCTGCCGGCGTTTACCCGCAGCACGTTCGAGTCCCCCCGGTAAGGACCTCCGCCCGCCTCGAAGGGGGGCACCTCCCCGGCGGTGCCGGCGAAGAGGTAGCGGTCCTCGTTCCGGGAGAGGGCGATCTGCAAAAGCCCCGTCTTGATCCCCGCCACTTCCGAAGCCAGGGCAGCGAAGCTCGTCGCCAGCGGCGCACTCGCGTCACTCGCCCCCTCCACCGCCAGGGCCTTGACCCGGACCAGGTGCTGGTACGCCTGATCCAGGGCCGACTCGGTGGAGCGCCCTACCGACAGGGCCTCGGCGATGTTTCTTAGGTACTGCTCGTGGCGGGCCGCCACCTCCTCCAGGCGCACCACCCGGGCGGCCCCGGCCGGATCGTCGGCGGGGCGCTGGATGCGCACCCCGGTGCCGATCTGGCGGTTGAGCTGCTCCAAGGTCTCGAGCCGGGTCTGGAGGTTCCGGGTCCAGCTCTCTTGCATCGTCCGCGTCGTCACCCGCATGGCTCACCCTCCTCAGCGCCCGGCCAGGCCGACCCGGTTGATCAGGGTATCGAGCAGCCCGTCCACGGTGGTCAAGAACCGCGCCGCGGCCTCGAAGCCCCGCTGGTATTGCATCAGCTGCACCATCTCTTCGTCGACGTTGACCCCCGACACGCTCTCCCGCTGGGCGTCGAGTTGGAGGAGCACCGAGGTGCTCGCCTCCTTCATCACCTCGGCATCCCGCCCCTTGGCCCCCAGGGACTGGACCGTGCGTCCGAGATAGCCCGCGGGGGTCTCCCCGATCGCCTCGAAGATCCGCCGCACGGCCAGGTCGGCGATGCGTCGAGCCATCTCGCCGTCGCCGCTGGCCCGGCTCGCGGCCGCCGCCACCTGGTCGGCATCCGCGGCCACCACCGGATCCAGCCCCAACCGGCCCGACGGGTCGTAGGCGGTGAAGCTCCCCCCGGCAAAGGCCCCCGCGCCAAAGGTCACCGTGGCGACGCCGCCCGCGAGGAAGCCATTGCGGGACCCGCCGGTAAAGGACAGGTCGTTGGTCGACGCCAGGTCGACCCGGACCGCCGGGCCACCATCCAGGGCGGCGGTGCCTACCGTGGAGAGCCCGTGGCCTCGGTCTCCCGCCCGGGGCGCCGAGCCGCCCCCCACCCCGACGGTGGCCTCGAAAGCCACCCCGTCCACCGTCCAAGCGAAGGTCGCCCCGGCTCCCGCCGCCGTCTCCACCGGGCTCACCGGGTCATTGCCCCGAAAGAGCTGGAGCCGCAGCCCCTCGACCCCCGCGGGACCGCCGCCGGCGCCCAGCACGCGGACGTGGTAGTCCACCCCGAGGGCCGGGGCGCCGCCGTACGCGCCCCCCACCTGCTCCAGACGCAACCAGTCCGACGCCACCGAGCCGAGGCCGTTGCCTACCAGGGACGCGTCCACGGAGGTCACCTCGAGGTGGTGAGTCCCCGCCTCAAGCGCCCGGCCGGTGGTCACCGCCGCCAGTCCCGAGCTCGGCGCCACGGCCACCCGCGTCGCCGACCCTTGCCAGGTCAAGAGATTCCGGCCCGGCAGCCCATCCCGATCGAACCCCTGGACATGGAGCCGGTTCACCCGGTCGGCCACGGTGGACATCCAGTGCCCCACCTCCCCCCGCAGCCCCGGGGAGACCTCATCCCTCAGGGTCAATAGCGCACCCACCTTGCCACCCGTCAAGGCGGCCGGGGAGTGGCCCACTTGGAACGAACCGAGCCGCCCACCCGCATCGCGGCTCCCGAACAGCTCGTAGGACTCGGCGCCGTGGACGAGGTAGGGGCCGCCCCCGGGGAGGCGCAAGTCGACCCGGCCGTCTCTGGCCTCGACCTCCACCCCCAGGGTTCCCGCCAGGAGGCGCACCGCGCGGTCCCGCTGGTCGCGCAGGTCGTTGGCGGGGTAGCCGCTGGCCTCGCTCTTGGAGATCGCGCCGTTGAGCCGCGCGATCTCCCCCGCCCGCCCGTTGACCTCGCCCAGGGCATCGGTGAGGACCTCGTCGAACCGCGCCTCGGCCTCCTCGAAGCCCTCGATCTTGCGATTGTACACCGTGGTCAGGTAGTCCGCCCGCTCCACCACCTGGGTCCGCAGGGCCGCGTCCGTGGGGCGCGCCGCCAGGGAATCCCAGCTGTTCCAGAAGGCGGTCAGGGCGGCGTTCAGGCCCTCGGCGGAGGGCTCTCCCAGTAGGCTCTGGAGTTCGTCGAGGCCCTGGACCAGAGAGGCGTCGTAGCCGTTTTGGACCGTCACCCGTGCCACCTGCCGTTCGAGGTAGCCGAGTTGCAGCCGCTCGACCTGATCGATCCGCACCCCGGAGCCCAGGGACCCCTGGGTGGTCTGGGACGGCACCCCCTGGACCATGGACACCCGCTGGCGCGAGTAGCCCTGGGTCTGGACGTTCGAGAGGTTGTGCCCAGCGACCTCCACCGCGACCTGGTGAGCCAGGAGCGACGATCGGGCGATGTTGAGGCCGACAAAGCTCGACATGGGGACCTCCCTCAGGCCCTTCGCCCCGGGACCGGGGCGGTCGCCGTTACCCTTCCCCCGGGGCCGTAGGACCCCGCCGCCCGGGCGAGGCCGAGGAGATGGCCGGTCACCCCGGCGCCGTACCGGGCAGCGAGACCCAGGGCCCCGGCTTCCCGGGACAGATTCCACAGGGCCTGGCCGGTTTCCGCCGCCGCCCGGGTGACCCGCGCGCCCGACGGGCCGAGGGCCAGGGCCACGTCCCCGAGGGTCGCTTGGGTGTCCAGGCCCAGGCTTCGGGCGGCCTCCCCGAGCTGCCGGGCCAGGCGGGCCCCAGCCCGTCCCAGGCCGTCGGCGCGACCCCGGGCCTCCCCCAGGGCCCCCTCGAGCCCGGCCGCGTCCAGGCGCTGGGCGGCCGCCCGGGCCCGCCCGAGGCACTCGGCAAGGGCCAGGGCCTCCCGGCCCTCGGCCAGGGCCGCGTCTTCCAGCGCTTTGGCTCGGCTCTCCCCGGCATCGATCACGGCGTCACCCCTGCTCCATCAAGTGGTCTCGAATCAGCCGGGGCGCCACCTGGGCCCCGGTCACCCGGTACTCCCCCCGCCCGATCAGCCCGACGATCTCGTCCACCAGCTCCACCCGGACCTCCGGGGCGTGGACGGCGAGCCAGTGGGCGCGGCGTACCTCGACCCCCCGGTCGGAGATCTGCACCCGGTCCGCCGGGCCTCCGCCCCCCCGGGCTGCCTCCACGGCTTCGGGGGGCTTCTCCCGGGTGCGGGCGCCGCCCGGCGCCGCCACCTCTCGCGTATACCGATCTCGAATCTTCATGGCAGCTCACTCGTCCCTTCCGGTTTCCGTCCCAGGGGCCGGCCACCCGCCACCCGGCGGGCACCCGCGTCCCTTTCCCCCTGATCGGCCTCGGTTGGAGACGACTTTACCGCGGGGTCGAGCTCCTGGAGGAGCGAGCGCCACAAGCCGAGCCCCTCGCCCCGGCTGGCGAGCTCGGCCCACTGCCCGTCGAGCATGCCGTGGGCGGTCTCCCGGGCGAAGGCCGAAGAGCCCGAACCCGAGGCGGGCACCATGGCTTCGCGCATCTTGCGAAAGACCAGCTGGGCGAACTCCTTCTCGAAGGCCCGGCACGCTCCTTCGAGGTTCGACGGGAGGGGCTCGGCCCCGGCTCGGGGCATCAGGGCGGTCAGCGCGTTCACGGCACCCCTCACAGGATCTCGAGCTCGGCGTCTAGCGCCCCGGCCGCCTTGATGGTCTGGAAGATCACCACCAGGTCCCGGGGGCTGACGCCTAGGGCGTTGAGGACCCCCACCAGGCTGGCCAGGTCCTGCCCCGGTTCGAGGACCACCAGCCCCTTGCCGGGGGTTTCGGTCACCGCCACCTCGGCCCGGTCCCGGGCCACGGTCTTGCCCCCCGGGGAGAAGGGCTCGGGCTGGGAGACCTCGAGGTAGGGGGTCACCTGGACGGTCAGGCTGCCGTGGCTGATGGCCACCGGCCGCAGCCGCACGTTCTGGCCGAGCACCACCGTCCCGGTCTTCTCGTCCACCACCACCCGGGCGATCCCGTCGGGCTCCACCGCCACCGCCTCCAGGGACGCGAGGAAGCCCACCGGGTCGGCGCTCTCCGGGGGCACCAGGACCCGCACCCGGCCAGCGTCGAGGGCCCGGGCGGACCCGGCGCCGAGGGCCCGGTCCAGGGCCGCGGCCAGCCGCGCCGCAGTGGTGAAGTCGGGGCGGTCGAGCACCAGGTCCACATAGCCATCTCCGAGGCCCAGGGAAGGGGCGTCGCGCTCCAGGATCGCTCCCGCCGGGATGCGCCCGGCCGTGGGGTGGTTCTTCTGCACGCTACCGCCGCCCCCCTCGGCGGCGAACCCGCCGACCAGCACCGAGCCCTGGGCCACGGCGTACACCTGGCCGTTGGGAGCCCGCAGGGGAGTGAGGAGCAGGGTGCCACCCTGGAGGCTCTTGGCGGCGCCCAGGGAGCCCACGGACACGTCGATCCGCTGGCCGGCCCGGGAGAAGGGGGGGAGGTCGGCGGTGATCATCACCGCCGCCACGTTCTTGGAGGCCATGTCCCGGGCGGAGACCGAGATCCCAAGCCCCTCCAGGAGGTTGGCGGTGGCCTGGGCGGTGAAGACCGAGCCGCCCTGGTCGCCGGTGCCATTGAGGCCCACCACCAGCCCGTAGCCGAGGAGCTGGTTCTTGCGGACTCCGTCCACCCGGGCCAGGTCCTTGACCCGTACCGCCCCCTGGGCCACCCCCCCGAGCAGGAGGGCCAGGCCGAGGGCGGCGAAGAGGGGGGCGAAAGCCGGGCGGGGATGGGCGTTCATCTCGGTCTCCTCGCGTCTGGCGCAGCTAGAAGGGCCAGACCGCATCGACGATCCGGTACAGCCACCCGGGGCTCTGCTGGCTCGACAGGACGCCGGTCCCCCCGTACAGGATCTGGGCGTCGGCCAGGGCCACCGAGGACACCGTGTTGTCCGGGGTGATGTCGGCGGGCCGCGCGATGCCCCGGACGAAGAGGTGCTGGGTCTCTTCGTTCACCTCGACCTGGCGCCGCCCCTCCAGGACCAGGTTCCCGTCCTCCAGCACGTTCACCACCCGGGCCGCCAACCGGGTGCGCAGGACGTCCTTGCGCTTGGTGTTGCCCGAGCCGGTGAAGCTGTTCCCCGTGCTCGCCTCGATCTTCGGATCGAGCCCCGCCGACCCGTACAGCTTGTTTAGCCCGAAGCTGGTGGGCGCCCCGAGGAAGGCCGACACCCCGGCGGACATCGAGGAGTCCCGGGACATCCCCGTGGAGGCCTCGCGGCTCGCCTCGCTGGACTCCACCACCAGGACCGTCACCAGGTCCCCCACCTCCCGGGCCCGGCGGTCGCTGTACACCCGGGTAAGACCGGCGCCGTCGGCCCACAAGCTGGTGGCCTGGTACACCTGGGGCGCCGGCCCGGTGCGGGGCGCCAGGGGAGTCGGCGCCGACCACGGCGGCTCCTGGGGGCGCCAGCCGGCGCACCCGACCAGGGTCAGGGACAACAGGGCGAGCAGCGTCTTCATGACCTCACCTCCCCAGCCGCGGGGATACGTCCACCACGCCGGCTTCCCGCAGGATGCCCGCCACGGTGCGCCCGCTCGACAGGTTCTCGACCCGGACCGGCTCCCCGGCCCCGGCGGGCTCCAGGACCCGCCCCAGGGTGCTCGCGGTCACCCCGCCGACCCGGGCCACCAGCCGCACCGTGTCGCCCCGGCCCACCAGGGGCAGGGCCTCCAGGTCCCGGGCGGCCACGGCGGCCCCCGCCCCGAGGCTCCGGGTGAGGCGCTTGCCCACCGCCACCCCGGCGTCGGTCAGGCCCGCCCGGCCCACGTCCACCATCCGGACCTCCAGGTCTTCGGCGCCCAGCACCTCGCCCCGGCGGACCGCGCGGGCGAGCACCACTCCGGGCACCCCCCGGAAGGTCTCCACCCGGGCCCAGCCCCGGCCGCGGCGCTCGCCGTCGACCCGCACCTCGACCACCACCGTGGTCGGCGACGGGAAGTCGCCGTCCGGCAGCACCACTTCCAGGTCCACCTCGCCCGCCGGCAGGGGCCCCGGGAGCCCCACCGCGGTCACCCGCGCGCGCTCCCCGGCGCCGAGCCGGGGGGCCAGGGCCGCATCTACCGCGGCGATCAACTCTTCGCGGCCGAGGTCCGCGGCCGCCCGGGTGAGCACCACCGCCTCGGGCACCTGGAGGAGGGCGTCGGCGCCCACCTGCCGGGCCTGCTTGAGCACCCAGGCGCCGCTCAGGATCCGCTCGCCCCCCGGGCGCGGCGCCCGCCCCAGGGCCACCCGGGCCCAGGCCGCCGGCGCCCCCGGCACCAGATCCGACAGGGTCACCTCGTCCACCTCCACGGCGATGCGGGGCGCGACGGCGGTCACCGCCAGGGCGGGAGCGGCGAGGAGGACCAGGGCCAGGGTGGTCAGGGCGCGCACGGCTTACCTCTTCACGTTGTTGGCCATCTGGAGCATCTCGTCCGAGGCCTGGATCGCCTTGGAGCTCACCTCGTAGGCCCGCTGGCCGGCGATCAGGTTGACCATCTCCTCCACCACGCTGACGTTGCTCATCTCCACGAAGCCCGGGTTAATCGACCCGAGGCCGAGGGTCCCGGGGGTGCCGGTGATGGCGGGCCCCGACGCGGGGGTCGCGGTGAACATGGAGTGGCCCATGGACTTGAGGCCCCCCGGGTTGGCGAAGCGGGCGAGTTCCAGGGTGACCCCCAGGTCCTCCACCTCCCCGGTCTCGCCGTTGAGGATCGAGACCGAGCCGTCGCTGCCGATGGTGGTCTCCACCGCGGAAGAGGGAATGGTCACCCCGGGGGAGAGGAGCCACCCCTCGCTGGTCACCATGCGGCCGTCGGCGTCCCGCTTGAAGGAGCCGGAGCGGGTGTAGCCGGAGCCCCCGTTGGGCAGGGTGATTTGGAAAAACCCGTCCCCCTCGATCACCAGGTCCAGGGGGTTGCCGGTCTCCCGGAAGTCCCCCTGGCCGAACACCTTTTCCGTCGTCACCACCCGGGCGCCGAGGCCGACCTCGAGGCCGACCGGATACTTGGCCCCGGCGTTGCTCACCGTCCCCGGGCTGCGCAGGTTCTGGTACAGGAGGTCCTGGAAGTCCGCCCGGCTCTTCTTGAAGCCGGTGGTGTTGGAGTTGGCGAGGTTGTTGGCGATCACGTCCACGTTCACTTGCTGGCAGTTCATGCCGGCCGCCGCGGTCCACAGGGCTCGAATCATCTCCTTGCTCCTCTTCTGGCGCCGACGCTAGGCCACCCGGCCGATGCGCCGGACGGCTTCGCCGGTGAGATCATCCATTACGGTCTGGATCAGCTTCTGGTAGCCCTCGAAGGCGCGCAGGGTCTCCAGGGTCCGGGTCATCTCCGCCACCCCGGAGGTGTTGGCGTCCTCCAAGGTCCCCTGGATGACCCGGGTCTCTACCGGCACGCCCGCCTCGGCACCGGTGGGGTAGAAGAAGCTCCCGCCGGCCTCTTGCAAGCCGCGAAACCCCGGGAAGTCCCGCACCAGGAGCCGATCCACCTCCTGGCCGTCCACCCACACCGTCCCCTCCTCGTCGATCTCCAGGGTGGCGTCCCACCGGGCGGCCTCGGGAAAGCGGATGGCTCCCTGCTCGCCGAGGAGCGCGTGACCGGAGAAGTTCCGCACCGCGCCGTCGGACTCCCGCCGGAAGCGGCCGTCCCGGGTGTAGCCCACCCCTCCCGGGGTCTCCACGGCGAAGAAGCCCGGCCCCTCCAGGGCCAGGTCCAGGGGCTTGCCGGTCGAGCGCAGCGGGCCGACCGCGGGGTCGCGAAAGCCGCCCCCCGAGAAGGTCTGGACGTCGGCAGGGGTGCCGGGGTTGGTCACCGGGCGAGCCGCCCGGATCAGGGACTCCGCCTTAAACCCCGGGGTCTGGGCGTGGTACAGGTTCTTCGCCGCGAGGTCGAGCTTGCGGCTCTCCACCAACATCCCGCTGGTCGCCGTGTACAGGGCTCGGATCATGGTGTCGCCTCCCGCCCCCCGCAGAAGCAAGACCGATGCCACGAGCGAAAGCGAGCCGGAAAGCGGGTCGGAAGGGCCCCCGGGGGGGCGGGGCCGGACCCCGGGGGGGGAAAAGGGGGTCGCCGGGTCAGGGGTCAGGGGTCAGGGGTCAGGGGTCAGGGGTCAGGGGTCAGGGGTCAGGGGTCGACCTACCGCAGATCAGGTGGGGCCGTCCACTTCGTCCACCCCGTCAAGCCCCCGCGCCACCCGCCTCCCGGTCCAGGCGGTACAAAAAGGCGAGGATCTCGGCCACCGCGCGGTAGGTCTCCGGGGGAATCGGGTCGCCGGGGTCGAGGTGGGAGAGGATCTCCGCCAGGGCGGCGTCCTCCCGGATGGGGATCCCGGCCGCCCGCGCGACCTCGAGGATGCGCTCCGCGACCGCCCCCCGGCCCGAGGCGGTGACCCGCGGCACGGCCTCGGCTCCCGGGCGGTACGCCAACGCCGCGGCCCGCTTCGCCCCCTTCACGCCCGCACCTCCAAGAGCCCCCCCTCTCCCGGGTCCGGCGGCCCGGCCGCCTCGGCGCGCAGGTCCCGCAGGCGGACCCCGGCGGCCCTAAGCGCCCCCGCCAGGTCCTCCAGCCGCGCCCCCAGGGTCGGCACCGCCCGGGGTTCCAGGAGGAGGCGCACCGCCACCCCGGCCGCACCCCACCGGACCCGCGCCTCCACCGACCCCAGGGCCGGGAGCTGGAGCTTCACCGCGAGGCAGCCGTGGGCTTCTCCCCCCCGCGACGCCGGACGCTCCTCGAGGCGCCACTCCCCCGGCACGAAGTCGGGCCCCCAGGGCAGGAGCAGGGGGAGGATCGGATGCCCGGTCAGCGCCCCCCGGGCCTGGTGGGCGTCCACGTGGTGCAAGACGGCCTCGGCCGCCCGCGCCAGGGAGCCCTCGGGCAGCCGGGCCAGGAGCTTGGAGAGGAGCGCCTTGAGGTCTTCCGGGGCCTCCCCCCGGGCCAGGTGGGCCTCGTGGAACACCCCCGACCCGGTCAACCACCGGGCCAGGGCCGCGGCCAGGTCCTCGGGCCCCCGGGGCAGGCTGAGCAGGCTGCGGGCGGCGGCGAGGAGGGCCGCCTCCGGGGTCGGCGCGGGGAGCTCGGCCGAAAAGAGGGCGCGCACCGCGGCGGCGAGCCCCTCGGCGGGGGGGCGGGCGAGGCGGGCCAGGGCCGGTTCGGGGCG
>JBBIIA010000034.1:0-30499 GCA_037446775.1 Deltaproteobacteria bacterium | reverse complement strand
CGCTGACCGCCTACGCCGCCCGACCGCGGTTCACCCCCCGCACCGAAGTCCTCGCTTACCTGCTCGCCGCGGCGGCCCTGGTCCTGGCCCACGGCTGGGCCCGCTCTCCCGGCTGGCGGCGGCTCGGGGCGCTCGGGGCGGTGCTCGCCGCCTGGAGCCAGCTCCACCTCTCCTGGGCGGCGGGGGCCGGTCTCGCCCTGGCGCCCCTGGCGCTCAGCCCCCGGATCGACTTCTGGAGGGCCCAGTGGCGGCTCGGGGCGCTCCGCCGGGCGGGGGTTGTCGGCGCCGGGCTCCTCGCCGGGGCGCTCCTCCTGGGGGCGTCGCGCCAGCTCGGGGGGGTGCTCGGGGCGCTGCGGGGGGGCGACCTCGCGGCCATCACCGAGATGCAGCCCCTGTGGCGCTTCCCCTCCCTGGCGGTGCCCTTCGGAGCCGCCGCCGCCGGGGCCCTGGCCCTGGCCTGGGGCGAGCCGGAGGGCCGGCTCCGCCGCTGCCTCCTCTGGGCCCTGGCGGTGGGCCTGGGGCTGGTCGCGGCGCGCAACGTCGCCCTGGCCCTGTTGGGAACCCTGGCCCCGGCCCTGGTGGCCCGGGGGCGGGGCCCCCAGTGGGGGCTTCGGATCCCGGTGCCCTTGCTCGCCGGGGGGGTGGGGGTCGCTCTGGTGGTCGCCAGTGCCCTGGATCGCGACCCCCCCTGGGGGGTTGGGGTCCGCTGGGAGCTCTTCCCCCGGGACGCGGCCGCCTTCGTCCGGTCGGCCGGCCTGCCGGGGCCGGTCCTCAACACCCTCGACGTGGGGGGGTACCTGGGGTGGGCTTGGGCCGGCCAGCCGCCCACCTTCATCGACGGCCGGGTCTTCGGCCACAGCCCCCAGTTCCAAGACCTCGATGCCTGGGCGGCGGGCGAGGATCCCGGCGGGGTCCTCGCCCGCCGGGGCACCCGGACCGCGGTGCTGCGGGCCCTGTATTACAGCAGCGGCCGGCTCCTGCCGGTGCTCCCGTGGCTGCTCGCCCAGCCCGAGTGGGCCCTGGTGCGCGCCACCGACGCCCTGATCTTCGCCCGCCGGCCCCTGCCGGAGGGAGTGACCGAGCGAGCCCCGGCCGAGGCGTGGCGCTACGTCTTGTGGGAGGCCGGGGTGAAGGCGTCGGAGGGGGCCGAGCCCGCCCATCTCGGCTACACCCGGGGGATCGCCCACCACCACTTGGGGGAGCGCGAAAAGGCCCGGCGGGAGTTCGCCCGGGCCGTCGGCGAGCACCCGGAGTGGGCGGGGTTTTACGGGGGCTATCTGGGGGCTTACGGAGTCGAGGGGGCCCCCGCCCCGGGGAGGATGCGATGAGAGCGCGGCTGCTCGACCTTCTGGTCTGCCCCGCGTGCCAGGGGGCTCTGGCCCTCGAGGACGCCCGCCGCGAGGGCGGGGCGGTGCGCAGCGGGACCCTGCGCTGCCGGGGGTGCCCGGCCGCCTACCCGGTGCGCGACTTCATCCCGCGCTTCGTGCCCGACGACGCCTACGTCGGCAGCTTCAGCTTCGAGTGGCACCGGTTTCGCGACGTCCAGCTCGACGCCGCCAACCACTTCGACGAGTCGGACCGGGATTTCCGCTGGGAGACCGGGTGGACCCCCGGGGAGTTGGAGGGGCGGCTGGTGCTCGACGTGGGGGTGGGGGCCGGCCGCTTCGCCGACGTCGCCTCCCGGTGGGGGGGCGAGGTGGTGGGGGTCGACCTGAGTTTCGCGGTGGACGCCGCCCGCCAGAACCTGGCGGACCGGGACCGGGTGCACCTGGTGCAGGCCGACCTCTTCCGCCTGCCCTTTCGCCCCGCAACCTTCGACCGGGTCTACTCCCTCGGGGTCTTGCACCACACCCCCGACACCCCCCGGGCGTTTCGGGCCATCGCCCCCATGGTGCGGGCCGGCGGGGAGCTCGCGGTGTTCGTTTACGCCCTGGGCCACTACCACTACCTGAGCGACCTGTGGCGCCGGGTGACGACCCGGCTCCCCAAACCCCTGGTGTACTGGCTGTCGGCCCTGGCCATCCCGCTGTACTACCTGCACCGGGTCCCGGTCCTCGGCCTGGCCGCCCAGTTCGTCTTCCCCACCGCCAACTGGCCGCGGCCCCGGTGGCGCTGGCTCGACACCTTCGACTGGTACACCCCGCGCTACCAGTGGAAGCACACCTGGCCCGAGGTGTACGGCTGGTTCCGGGAGGCCGGGTTTGGGGACTTGACCCTCCACCAGGAAGGGCCCCAGACCAGCCTCCAGCAGGTGTGCGTGCGGGGGCGCCGCCCGTGAACGCGCCCCTCTTCTCGGTGGTGGTCCTCACCTGGAACGGCCGCGCCCTCCTCGAGGAGTGCCTGGAGTCCGTGCTGGCCCAGACCGGGGCCGACTTCGAGCTCCTCCTCGTGGACAACGGTTCGGCCGACGGCACCGCCGAGTGGGTGCGCGAGCGCTGGGGCGACCGCCTGCGCCTGGTCGCCCTGCCCGAGAACCGGGGGTTCGCCGGCGGCAACAACGCCGGCATCCGGGCGGCCCGGGGCCGCTGGCTCGTGCTCCTCAACAACGACACCGCGGTGGCCCCGGGGTGGCTCGCGGCCCTGGCCGCCGCCCTCGGGCGGCACCCGGCAGCGGGCATGTTCACCCCCAAGATCCTCAACTACTGGCGCCGGGACGAGATCGACAACACCGGCCACCTGCTCTACCCGGACGGCCTGGCCCGGGGGCGCCACCGCCTCGAGCGCGACGACGGCCGCTTCGACCGGGAGGGCGAGACCCTGTGGCCGAGCGGCTGCGCCGGGGTGTACAAGCGCGAGCTCCTCGACGACGTGGGTCTCCTGGACGAGAGCTTCTTCGCCTACGCCGAGGACGTGGACCTGGGGCTGCGGGCCCGCTGGGCCGGGTGGGAGTGCTGGTACGTGCCCACGGCCGTCGTGTACCATAAGTACTCGGCCACCGCGGGGGCCTACTCGCCGCGCAAGGCGTTCCTGGTGGAGCGCAACCGGCTCTGGGTGGTGCTCAAGAACTTCCCCCTGCGCGAGCTCGCTCTGGCCTGGGTCTGGTCGGCCTGGCGGTACGCGCTCCACGCCCGCGCCGCGCTGGCAGGGATGGGAGCGGCGGGCCGGTCCGCCGAGCGCTTCAGCGTGGCGGCGCTGGTCGGGGCGGTGCTGCGGGCCAACCTCGCCGGGCTCGTCGGCGCCCCGCGGGTTTTGCGGCAGCGGCGCGCCGTGCCTCGGCGCGTCTCCCCGGCCGCCCTTCGCGGGCTTCTGGCCCGCTTCCGCCTCGGCTCCGCCGAGGCGGCGTTCAAGGAGTAGACCCGCCGAGTCGCTGCCCGCCGGCCGAAAGCCGGGGGACGGTGGCGGCGAGAGGAGCACCTCCCCATGAAGAACCAGTCCGCCTTGAGCCGAGCCCGTCGGGTGCTCTCCAGCCCGGGCCTCGCCTCGTACTACGCGCGGCAGGCGACCACCGAGCGGCTCAAGCGGTGGTGGTACTACCGCTTCCGCTCCCCCCGGGCCTACCCTCCCCAGCGGGTGGCGCTCATGCCCACCTCGCGCTGCAACCTCAACTGCATCAGTTGCAACATCGGCGCCGGTCACGCCGATCCGGCGCTGGCGCGGGCCTCCCGCGGGCGGGGGGAGATCGGGCTCGCCGACTGGAAGACGGTAATCGACAAGCTGGCGCCCTTTCGGCCCATGTTCGGGGTGACCGGGGGCGAACCCCTCCTCCACCGCGACTCCCTGACCGTGATGGAGTACATCAAGGGCCTGGGCCTGTACTGCTCTTGCACCACCAACGCCACCCTGCTCGACCGGGAGAGCGCCCGGCGCCTGGTGGTCAGCGGCCTGGACCTCTTGGTCGTCTCCTTCGACGGCCTGGGCGAGACTCACGACCGCATCCGCGGCGTTCGGGGTGCCTTCGACAAGGCCCTGGCCGGCGTGAAGCAGGTGCTGGCCGCCCGGGGCGCCGCGGGCCGGGCCTACCCCCTGGTCCACGTGAACTCGGTCATGAGCCCTCTCAACCAGGGCGGCCTGGTGGAGTTGGTCCGGTTCTTTGCCGACCTCGGGGTCGACGGGATCAACCTGTCCCACGTCTGGTCCTACGGGCCGGAGGTCGTCCGTCGCCAAAACGAGCGGTACTGCGGCACGCCCTTCGTGGTCGCCTCGACCCTGGGCGGGGAGTACGCCCGGACGGACCCCACCGCCCGGGACCTCGGCGAGCTGTGGGAGCAGTTGCAGCGGGTCAAACGGGACTTCCGGGGCCAGCGGGTCACCTTCTTGCCCGACCTGAAGCGCCTCGCCGACCTGGAGACCTTCTACCTGCGGCCCGAGGTGCCGGTGGGGCGCCGGGGGGGCTGCGTGGCGCCCTGGACGTCGGTGGAGGTCTACTCCGACGGCGGGGTGGAGTTCGCCGACTCCTGCTTCCACATCCCGGTCGGCAACCTGGTCACCCAGGAGTTCGCGGCGGTCTGGAACGGGGAGGCCTTCGCCCGGATCCGCCGGACCCTGAAGGAGGTGGGGCGGTTCCCCGTCTGCTCGCGCTGCTGCTACGCCTTTTACGGGCTCTGAGCCGCCGTGGACTTCGCCAAGGAAGGGGTCCGCTCCCTCCTGTTCCAGGTGGCCGGGGCGCTCTGCGGGATCGCGGCGGGCGCCCTGGTCGCCCGGGCCCTGGGGCCGTCGGCCCGGGGGGTCGTGGCGGTGGCGCTCCTCTACCCCGGGCTGTTCGCGACCGTGCTCAACCTGACGGCGGGCGCCACCATCGTTTACTACCTCGGCAAGCGGGAGCACGGGGAGGCCGCGGTGGTCGGCACCGCCTTCGCCATGGTGGTCGGCATGTCCCTGGTGGGGGCGGCGCTCTTCGGGGGCACGCTGGTGCTGTGGCGGGACACCCTGTACCGGGGCGTGGCCACCGGCTACCTCGCCCTGGCGTACGCCTCCGTGCCGTTTTACCTGGCGCTGTACTACTTCTCCTCGATCCTGCAGAGCCGTATGGACCTGCGGGCTTACAACCTGGCCAACCAGATGCTCGGCTTCTCGAATCTTTTGGTCCTCCTCCTCTTCCTCCTGGCGGGGCGGCTCGACGAGGGAGCCGCGGTGCTCGCGGGGGTGAGCGGCATTGCCCTCGGCGGCGCCTACGCCACCCTCAAGGTGTTGGGGCGGGTGCGCGGGATCCGGGTCGATTGGCGGCTTACCGCAGGCATCGTCGCCGACAGCTGCAAGATGCACCTGGGGTCGGTGGCGGCCTTTGCCTGGATGCAGAGCAACCTCCTCGTCCTCAACTACCTGGCCCCCGCCGCCGAGACCGGGTACTACGCCGTGGCCCTGGGCCTCGCGAACACCCTGTACCTGGTCTCCCTCGCCCTGGAGATCGTGGTCTTTCCGGGGGCGGCCCACGCCTCCCCGGAGGACGCCGCGACCCTCGTGGAGGCGGCCTCCCGGCACCTCCTGCTGGTGCTGGTGCCCGTCGCCGGCCTGCTGGTGCTCTTCGCCGGGCCGGTGGTCGTCGCCTACGGCGGCGCGGAGTTCGCCCGGGCCGCCGGCCCCCTCGCCGTCCTGGTGCCGGGGGTGGTTGCTTCCGTGGCCTACCGGCTGCTGGGGATCTTCTGGGTCCGGCTGGGACGCTTCTGGACCCTGACCGGGATCGCCGTAGCGGTGGCCGCGGTGGGCCTCGCCGCCAGCCTGCTGCTGGTGCCCCGGGCGGGCGCCCTGGGGGCCGCCCTCGCCCTCTCCCTCGCCAACGGCGCCGCGGCGGCCCTCTCCCTCTTCCTCTTCTGTCGGGCGAGCGGGCGGGGTCTGCGGCGCCTGCTGGTCCCCACGGTGGCCGACCTCGCGACCTTCCGGGACCTGCTGGCGGCCCGGTCCCCGGGCGCCGGGCGGAGGTCGCCGTGACCCGGCCGAGGCGACGCAAGGTGCTCTTCGTGGTGCACGGGCTCGACGGGGGCGGTGCCGAACGGGTGGTGGTGCGGCTGCTCTGCTCCCTGGATCGCGCCCGTTTCCAGCCGGTCCTGCTCCTCTTCCGCCGGGCGGGGGTCTACCTCCCCCAGGTGCCCCCCGACGTGCCGGTGGTCGACTGCGGCCGCTACGCGAGCGGCGGGCGCTGGCGCTGGCTGGCCCGGTTCGTGGGGATCCTCCGGGCGGAGCGGGCCGACGTGATCGTCAGCTTCCTCTGGTTCGCCAACGCCCTGACCGTGGTCGCCCGGGCCGTCTCCGGCGTCTCCGGCCGGCTGGTGGTCTCCGAGCGGGTCACCCTCACGGGGGCCCGGGAGGGGCTCTTCACCGAGGCGTTTCGGCGGCTGGTCCTAGCGACCCTGTACCGCTTCGCCGATCGGGTGGTCCCCAACTCCCAGGAGATGGCGCGACAGCTTGTGGGGGCCTTGCGCCTGTCGGCGGCCCGGGTCGTGCCCCTGCCCAACCCCCTGGACGTGGAGGCCATTCTCGCCCGCGCCCGGGGGCCGGGCCCCCGGGGGCCGGAGGGGCTGCCCCGGGTCGTCGCCATGGGGCGGATGACCCCCCAGAAGGGGTTCGACCTCCTGCTGCGGGCCGTGGCGCGCCTGGAAACCCCCTGCCGGGTGGCGGTGCTAGGGGAGGGGTCGGGCCTTGGCGGCCTCGCGGCCCTGGCGGCCGAGCTCGGCCTGACCGATCGGGTGGAGTTCCCCGGGTTCCTCGAGAACCCCTACCCCGTTCTCGCCGCGGCCGCCGTCTTCGCCCTGCCGTCGCGCTACGAGGGGTTCCCCAACGCCCTGGTCGAGGCCATGGCCCTGGGGCTCCCCTGCGTCGCCGCCCGCTGCCCCACCGGGCCCGAGGAGATCATCACCGACGGGGTGGACGGCCTGTTGGTGCCGATGGAGGACCCCGACGCCCTAGCCGCGGCCATCGGCCGGCTGCTCGCCGACTCGGCCCTGCGGGCCCGGCTCGGCGAGGCGGCGGCCCGGCGCGCGCGGGATTTCGACCTGCCCGTGGTGGTGCGGCGGTTCGAGGCGCTCTTCGAGGAGGTGGCGGACTGATGTGCGGCATCTGCGGGGTGGTGCGGTTCGACGGCCGACCGGTGGGGAGCGCCGAGGTCGAGCGGGTGGCCGAGGCCATGCGCCACCGGGGCCCCGACGACGGGGGCGTCCACGTCGACGGGCTCGTCGGCTTGGGGCACCGGCGGCTCTCCATCATCGACCTCTCGCCCTTGGGCCACCAGCCCATGGCCAACGAGGACCGGACGGTGTGGATCGCCTTCAACGGCGAGATCTACAACTTCCAGGAGCTCCGGCCCGGCCTCGAGGCCCGGGGCCACGTCTTTCGCTCCCGCACCGACACCGAGGTGATCTTGCACCTGTACGAGGACGAGGGCCCCCGCTGCGTCGAGCGGCTGCGGGGGATGTTCGCCTTCGCGGTCTGGGACGCCCGGGACCGCAGCTTGTTCCTCGCCCGGGATCGGGTCGGCAAGAAGCCGCTCTTCTACTGCCACCGGGAGAGCTCCTTCGCCTTCGCCTCGGAGCTCGCCGCCCTGATGGCCGACCCGGAGATCCCCCGCCGGGTGGACCCGGTGGCCATTCACCACTACCTCACCTACCAGAGCGTGCCGGCCCCCTTCACCGCCTACCGCGGGGTGCAGAAGCTCCCCCCGGGCCACTGGCTCCGGCTCCGGGACGGCCGGGTGGAGCTGCGCCGGTACTGGGACCTCCGCTTCACCCCCAAGCCGCCCGCCGACACCCCGGCCCGGCGCGAGGCCCTGGTGGAGGAGCTGCGGGAGCGCGCCCGACAGGCGGTGCGCCTGCGGCTGGTGAGCGACGTGCCCCTGGGGGCCCTGCTCTCCGGGGGCGTCGACTCGGGGGGGGTGGTGGCGTTGATGGCTGCCGCCTCCGGCACCCCGGTGCGGACCTTCTCGGTGGGGTTCGAGGAGAAGGAGTACGACGAGCTGGCCCAGGCGCGGCTGGTGGCCTCCCGCTACCGCACGGTCCACGAAGAGTTCACCCTCAAGCCCGACATGGTCGAGGCCCTGCCGGTGCTGGTGGAGCACTTCGGGGAGCCCTTCGCCGACCCGGCCGCCATCCCCCTCTACTTCATCACCCGGCTCGCCCGAGAGCACGTGACCGTGGCCCTGTGCGGGGACGGCGGCGACGAGGGCTTCGCCGGCTACCACCGGCACCGCCTCGCCGCCCTGCTGGGCGGCTTCGACTGGGTGCCCCGGGGGCTCTCCCGGGGCCTCTTCCGGCTCCTTGCCGCCCTCCCCCACGCGCCGACCTCGCGCTCGCCCCTGTGGGTGGCCAAGCGCTTCTTCCAAACCCTCTCCCTGCCGCCCGAGGTCCGCAACCTTCGGTTCTTCGGCCACTTCGACGAGGCGGGGAAACGGGCCCTGTACACCCCGGAGTACGCGGCGGCCCTTGGGGGCGCCGACACCGACGACCTGGTGCGCCAGCGCTTCGCCCAGACCGACGCCGAGGATCTCCTCGACGCGATCCTCTACACCGACCTTCACACCTACCTGCCCGATACCCTGCTGCCCAAGGTGGACATCACCTCCATGGCAAACTCCCTGGAGATGCGCTCCCCCCTCTTGGACCACGAGCTCCTGGAGTTCGCCGCCCGGCTGCCGCCGGACCTGAAGCTGCGGGGCCGCGCGAGCAAGGTCGCCCTCAAGGAGGCCTTCCGGCCCCTTCTCCCCCCGGAGATCCTGGCCCGCCCCAAGATGGGCTTCGGGGTGCCCCTGGACCGCTGGTTCCGCGGCCCCCTGCGCGAACTGGTGCACGACACCCTCCTCGGCCCCCGGGCCCGCGCCCGGGGCTGGTTTCGCCCCGAGGCCGTCCAGGCCCTGCTGGAGGACCACCAGGCCGGCCGCTGGCAGGGGCAGTACCAGATCCACAACCTGCTGATGCTCGAGCTGTGGCACCGGAGGTTCATCGACCCGTGACGCCCCACCTGTGCGTCGTCTCGGCGCTCTACCACCCCAACCTCGGGGGCCTCGGCCGCCAGGCCCAACTCCTCACCGAGCGGCTCGCCGCCGACGGCGTGGAGCTCTTCGTCCTGGCCCGGCGCATGACCGGCACCGGGGCGGGGGCGTTCGCCCCCGGCGTCCCGGTGACCCGGGTGTGGACGCCCTTCCCCGGGGTCCACATCCTCGAGGACCGCAGCCTCAAGAACCTGGCGATCTCCGTGATCTTCAGCCTCGGCTGCCTGGCGCTGCTGGTGGCTCGGCGGCGCCGTTACCAGGTGGTCCACTTCCACGGCGCCAGCGTTCCCCTGCTCCTGTGCCTGCCCGTCTTGAAGCTCTTGGGCAAGAAGGTCGTCGCCAAGGTCGCCGCCGCCAACCTCGGCACCGAGGCCGGCTCCCTGGGGGGGCGCTACGGCGGCTTGGGCGACTGGCTCGCCCGGCTCACCCGCCGGGTGGACGCCTTCGTGGCCATCAGCGAGGAGATCCGCCAGGGGCTTCTCGCCGACGGCGTGGCCCCCGAGAAGATCCACCGGATCGCCAACTTCGTCGACCCGACCCTCTTCCACCCGCCGGCCCCGGGGGAGCGCGAAGCGGCCAAGGAGCGCCGGGGCTACGGGGGGCAGACCCTGGTGCTGTGGACGGGGCGGCTGGTGGACCGCAAGGGCGTCGCCCACCTCCTCCAGGCGTGGGCGGGTCTCGCGCCCCGCTTCCCCGAGGCGCGGCTGCTGCTCCTCGGGGAGGGGCAGCTCCTCGGCGACCTGACCGAGCTCGCCCGGCGGCTCGGCGTGGCCGCTACGGTGCGCTTTGGGGGGCGGGTCGAGGACGTGGCCGAGTGGCTGCGGACGGCGGACCTCTTCGTGCTGCCTTCGCTCCAGGAGGGGCTGCCCAACGCCCTGCTCGAAGCCATGGCCTCGGGGCTGCCCTGCGTGGCGACGCGGATCGGCGGGGTTACCGACGTGGTGGGGGAGGGGGGCGGCGCGCTCCTGGTTCCCCCCGCCGACCCCGCCGCCCTCGCGGCCGCTTGCGGGCGGCTGCTGGGCGACCCGGCCGAGCGCCGAACCCTCGGCGAGGCGGCGGCGGCGGAGATGCGCGCCGCCTTCGGCCTCGAGGCGAGGGTGGCCACCTACCGGCGGCTCTACGCCGAGGTGGCGTCGGCGCCCCGGGGCTCGGGCGCGGGGGGGGGCGGATGACCGATCCCCTCGCCGCCTTCTCCGCCGCCTTGACCGCGCGGGTGCGCCGGGAGGAGGCGGAGCTCCTGTCGGGGGTCCTGGCCCCCCGGGGGCCCTTCCGCCGCCTCCTCGAGCTCGGCGCCGGGGACGGGTTCCAGGCCGCCCGGTGGGGCCGTCTCGGCCGGGTCTTCCCGTCGGACCTCGCGCGGGCAGCGGCGGCGCGCCTGCCCGACTTCGTCCAGTGCTCCGGCCAGGCCCTGCCCTACCGGGGCGCCTCCTTCGACGCGGTGGTCTCGAGCAACGTGCTGGAGCACGTGGCCGACCTGCCGGGGGTTTTGGGAGAGCTCGCCCGGGTGGCTCGGCCCGGGGCGGTCTTCGTGCACGTGCTGCCCACCCGCTTCTGGAAGGTGCTGCACCTCATCACCCACTACCCGTACACCGCCCTCGCCCTGGGGCTCGGCGCCTGGCGGCGGTGGGCGAGAGGGCGCCCGGCCGCCCCCCCCGGGGGCCCCGGCTCGGGGGTGCCAACGGGGCGCCCCGCGCCCGGGGCCTGGCGGCGGCTCCTCATCCCGGAGGTGCACGGCGCGAGCGCCAGCCACCGCCAGGAGTTCCGGGCGTGGAAGGGGGCCCGGTGGTGCCGGGCGTTCGAGCGCGCGGGCTATCGGGTGGAGGGGGTGCGGCCGCTCCTCGCCTACTCCCCCGCCCTGCCCCTGGTGCCGGTGAGCCGGCGGCTGGCCCTCCTCGGCCTGCCGTCCACCGTCGCCTACGTCTTGAGCAGGGAGCGCCATGGCCGCCCCTAGGGTGCACCTCGTCAGCATCGCGGCGCCCTTCCGGGGCGGTTTTGCCGACTTGAGCCGACCCCCGTCCGCCCTCCTGTACGTCGGCGGCTACCTGCGTCGGCACGGGTTCGAGGTGGCCCTCCACCACCTCCCCGAGGGGGAGCTGGACCGGGTGGCAGCCGCGGTGGCCCGGGACCCCGAGGCGCTCTTCGTGGGGTTCTCGGTCATGACCGGGCGCCAGGTGACCACCAGCGCCGGCATGAGCGCCCGCTTGAAGGCGCTGCGCCCCGAACTGCCGGTGGTTTGGGGCGGCATCCACCCGTCCCTTCTGCCCGAGGCGTGCCTCGCCTTCGGCTGCGTCGACTTCGTGGTGGTGGGGGAGGGCGAGCGCACGGCCCGGGAGCTCGCGACCTGGCTCGCCGCCGCCGCCCCCGGCGAGCGGCCGGTGGGCATGGAGGGGGTCGCCTACCGCCAGGGCGCGAGGGCCGTGGTGGGGCCGCCGCGCCCCTTTGCCACCGACCTCGACGAGTTCCGGCAGGACTGGACCCTGGTCGAGCCGGCCCGGTACGTCCAGACGGCCGCTGGCCGGCGCACCCTGTCCTTTATCGCCTCCCGGGGGTGCCCCCACACCTGCGGCTTCTGCTACAACCAGCTCTTCAACCGTCGGCGGTGGCGGGGGCACTCGGCGGACTTCGTGGTGGGCGAGGTCCTGGCCCTGCGGGCCGCCCTGGGCATCGACACGGTGGCCTTCGACGACGACAACTTCTTCACCCACCGGCCCCGGGGCCTGGAGATCCTGCGTCGGCTCAAGGCCGAGGGGGTCACCTGCACCTGGCTCGAGGTGCGGGTCGACTACCTCACCGACGATCTGCTCTCCCAGTTGGTGGAGCTGGGGGTCGAGACCATCTTCGTCGGCTGGGAGTCGGGCAGCTCGGCCACCCTGGCGCGGATCGCCAAGGGGTTCACGCCGGACCTGATCCGGGAGAAGGCCCGCCTGCTGGCGTGCTACCCAGCCCTTCACGTGGACGCCTCGGCGATCGTCGGCTTCCCCTGGGAGACCGACCAAGACATCGGCGCCACCGTGGCCCTGCTGCTGGAGATGGCGCGGATCAAGCCCGGGGGGTTCCACTTCAACCTGGGGGTGTACGTGCCCTACCCGGGGGCGCCGGTGACCGAAGAAGCCCACGCCGCGGGATTCCGGTTCCCCGAGGATGCCGAGGGGTGGTCGGCGTACGACATCCTGGCCGGCACCATGCCCCTCCCGTGGATGTCGGCCGACCGGCTTCGGCGCTTGACCCGGATGGACCAGTACGCCAAGCTCCTGCACGTGCCCCACCGGCTGGGCCCCGTGCGCAAGGCCGTGCTGCGGGTGCTCGCCGCGCTGGCGGGCCTTCGGCTGCGGCGCGGCTGGCTCGGCTTCCCCTGGGAGGTGAGGCTCATGGAGTGGTACGCGAGCCGACGCTACCGTCGGCCCAGGGAGGGTGGCGAGGGGTGAGCGAAGACCGGATGTGGGACTACTACCAGGGCGAGGGGGTGGCGTTCTTCTCCCAGGCCCACGCCCGCCTGGGGTACCTGGTCGACTGGGGGGCCCGCTGGGGGCCGCCGCGGCCCCGGGTCCTCAACATCGGCGTCGGCAACGGGTGGATCGAGCGCGAAGGGGTGCGGCGCGGCTGGCGGGTGTCGGCGGTGGACCCGAGCCCGGGCCCCATCGAACGGCTGCGGGGGGAGGGGATCGACGCCCGGGTCGGGTCCATCGCCGCGCTCCCCTTCCCCGATGGGGAGTTCGACCTCGTCTTCTGCTCCGAGGTGCTCGAGCACCTACCGGACGGCGACCTGGCCCTCGGCGTCCGGGAAGTGGCCCGGGTGCTCAAGCCGGCGGGGCGCCTGCTGGGTTCCGTGCCCTATCGGGAAACGCTCGTCGAGGGGCGAACGGTGTGCCCCTCCTGCGGGACCCTCTTCCACCGGTGGGGCCACCGGCAGTCCTTCGACCAGGCCCGACTGCGGGAGCTCTTCGCGGCCGGCGGCCTGCGCCTGGTTGCGGCCCGCCGTCGCTCCTTCCCCGACGCGGGGGCCTCCTGGCTGGGGCGGCTGCGGTGCTTGCCCCACCGCCTCCTGGGGCGCCTCGGGGTCGCCATGGCCTCCCCCAGCCTGGTCTTCCTCGCCGCCCGGTAGGCGAGGCCCCGCGGCTCACCGATCGCCAGCCTCCCGGCGGAAGACGAACTCGTTGCACCCGTGCCCCCCGCCCCAGGTGCGGAGCCGTTCCAGCCGAAAGCCCCGGTCCCGGCAAAAGGCGAACACCTCCTCGGGTTGGGCGACCTCGAAGGGGTAGCCCCCGACCCAGTCCACCACATCGCGCCACAAGGACATGCCGCGGCTCGTGCGGGCGTACTCCCGCCAGGTGCGCAAGGGGGCGCCGCGGGCGAGGTCGAACAGCAGGGAAGGGGTGACCAGATAGGCGAAGGCGGGCCACAGCACCAGGAAGCGCAGGCCGGGCGGCAGGCGGTTGTAGGCCCGCTTGACCCGCCGCCACACTCGGCTCTTGCCCCCCTGGTCGTTGTACACCGCGACCCACAGGGTGCCCCCGGGCGCTACCCGCTCGGTCACCAGCCCCAGGGCCCGCCACAGGTCCCCGGTGTGGTGGAGCACCCCCCAGGAGTAGACCACGTCGAAGGTGCCCAGCGCCGCGAGGTACGCCGGGTCCAGGGCGTCGCCGCGCTCCACGGTCCACCCCGGGTCGCCGTCGGCGTACCTGCGGCGCAGCTCGGCGGTGCAGGCGACGCTCTGGGGGTCGTAGTCGAAGGAGTGGACCCGGGCCCCCAGGCGCCGGGCGGCGAGGCTGAAGAGGCCGCTGCCCGACCCCACGTCGAGGAAGGTCTTCCCCGCCAGGGTCCCGACGCCGAGCATCCGGCGCAGGGAAGCCTCCGCCTCGGCCACCCGGTCGGGGGTGAGTTCCGCGAGGAACTTCTGCCAGTTCTCGCCGAAGGCGAAACGCTCATCCAGGACCTCGGGCACGCTCGGCTCCTCCCTGTTGACGTCGGCTACTCTAGCGCGAAGCCGGGGACCAAGACCAGCGGGGACCCGAGCGGAAGGCTTGGGACGGGCACCCGCCTCAGGGCGCCCCCTGCGCGCCCCCCGTCCACCCCGTCCACCCCCCACATCGGACACCTCGGACCTACGTCCCCCCTCGCTTCCGTCCCCCCTCGCTTCGATCCAGGCGCCGGGCGGCGAGGCTGAAGAGGCCGCTGCCCGACCCCACGTCGAGGAAGGTCTTCCCCGCCAGGGTCCCGACGCCGAGCATCCGGCGCAGGGAAGCCTCCGCCTCGGCCACCCGGTCGGGGGTGAGTTCCGCGAGGAACTTCTGCCAGTTCTCGCCGAAGGCGAAACGCTCATCCAGGACCTCGGGCACGCTCGGCTCCTCCCTGTTGACGTCGGCTACTCTAGCGCGAAGCCGGGGACCAAGACCAGCGGGGACCCGAGCGGAAGGCTTGGGACGGGCACCCGCCTCAGGGCGCCCCCTGCGCGCCCCCCGTCCACCCCGTCCACCCCCCACATCGGACACCTCGGACCTACGTCCCCCCTCGCTTCGATCGATTCTTAGGTGTGGACACGCCCGCGCCGGTTGTGATTACCTTTACAGCCCGACAGGGGGAGCCCCTGGTCCCAAGCCAGAGAAGGAGGCCCGAGGAGGACGATGAAGAATCGGAATGGCAAGTGGAAGCTGTGGATTGGGGTTGCCGTGGCGGCGGCCCTGGCGGGGGAGGGGGTACGGCGGTACGTGGCCACCGCGCCCGAGGCCCCTGCGGACAGGCGCTGGGAGGCCGGGGACCCGGTGCTGCGCTTCGCCGACGAGGTGGTCACCTACGGCGAGGTCGCCGAGCTCTACCGGGTCGGGGCCCGGGGCGAGAAGACCTTCGACGAGCTGCCCGACGCCGAGCGCCAGCGCTACGCGGCCACCCTGGGGAGCAACCTCCTGATGGCCCGGGAGGCCCGGGCCCGGGGGCTCCACGAGACCCCGGCGTTCCGCCAGCGCTTCCTCCCCTGGGCGTACGAGCGGCTCTACCCGGTGTACATCCAGAAGGAAATCACCGAGAAGATCGCGCCCCCGGACGAGGAGCTCATCTTGCACGTGCCCCTGGCCCTGCCCCAGGTGCAGGTGCGGGTGCTGGTTAAGTACGAGAAGGCCGACGCCGACGCGGTGTACGCCCGGGCCGTGGCCGGGGAGGACTTCGAGGCCCTGGCCACCGCCGAGAGCCAGGGGCGCCTGCGGGAGAAGGGGGGCCTCACCCCCTGGCTCGACGTGCACAGCAAGGGCATGTTCCCCCCCCCGGTGGTGCAGCGGTTCCTCGATGCCGGGGTCGGCCAGATCCTCCCCCCCTTCTACCAGGACATCGGCTTTCTGGTGGTCAAGATCGAGGGCCAGCGGTCGGCCGAGGAGGCCCGTCGGCTCGGCCTCGAGTCCATGCGCGACGGCATCCTCCTCGGCTTGCGCAAGGCCGCTTACGAGGCGCGGATCGCCGAGCTGCGCCAGTCCGGCCGGGCGGTGGTCTTCGACCAGGTGCTCGACCGGGTCCTCGCGGGCACCGCCGGTCCCGAACAGATCGTCCTGCGGATCGACGCCAAGGAGTTTAGCGCCTCCGACCTCCTCACCACGGTGTTGATGGTCGATCAGCACTCCGACAACGTGGCCCACCAGCGCCTGAGCAGCTTCGCCGACAAGGCCCTCTTGGGGGAGGAGGCCCTGCGCCTGGGCCACGACCAGGACCCCGCGTACCGCACCGACGCGCGCTTCGCCGAGGCCCAGGTGCTGGCGCGCCTGTTGGCCGAGGCGGTGGGGGACGAGGCCGCGGCGGCCACCCCCACCGACCAGGAGGTGCGGGCGTACTACGACGCCAACCCCGCCGAGTTCACCGTGGCCGAGCGCCGGGCGCTGCGCCTGATCGAGCTGCGCACCGCCGAGGAGGCCCGGGAGGCCGCCGCCGACCTCGCCGCCGGCAAGCCCTTCGCCGAGGTGGCCCGGGCCCGGAGCTGGCACGCGGAGAGCCGCGCGGCCGGGGGCGACATCGGGGCCTTCGACGCCGAGCAACTGCCCGAGCCGGTCCGGGAGGCCGCCTTCGCCCTGGGCGAGGGGGAGCACACCCCGGAGGCGCTGGCGGGGGAGACCGCCGAGGGCAAGGTGTGGGTGCTCCTCCAGGTCACCGCTGTGCAAAAGGCCGCAGTGGCTCCCTTCGAGAGCGTCAAAACCCCCATCGTCGAGGAGCGCATCCGGGTCCGCAAACGGGCCAAGGCCTTGTCCGACCTGCAACAGGAGATCGTCGAGAAGTTTGGGTACAAGAATTGCTTGGAGAACCCCTGCTAGGAGGAACCACCATGATCCGTCGCCTGGTCGTCTCGCTCACCTTCGCCCTGGCCCTGGCCGCCGGGGTGGCCCTCGCCTCGGGCCCCACCTGGATGACGGGGTTTCCCATGCGCATGGGCCCCAACGTCATGCTGATGTGGAGCCCGGTGCCCGGCGCCACCTCCTACAACCTGTACCGCAGCCTCAAGGCCGGGGAGCTCGGGGAGAAGGTCGGCTCCCTCCCCATGAACAACCACATGGACGCCAACGTCCCCGCCGACAAGGACGTCTTTTACACGGTGAAGGCGGTGCTGGCCGACGGCAAGGAGTCGGCGGCCGGGCCGGTGGCCACCCTGGTCGGCACCAAGCCCCTGGATCCCCCCAAGTGGATCGGCGAGCTGCACCAGAACAACCAGCTCAGCCTCCGCTGGGAGGCCCAGGGGGGGGCGGCCTTCTACAACGTCTTCAAGGCCGAGGCCAAGGCCGGCCCCTTCACCCTCCTCGGCTCGGTGCAAGAGACCAAGTACGTGGACCCGGCGGTGGAGGCGGGCAAGACCTACTGGTACCAGCTCGCTGCGGTCGATAAGACCAACGTGGAGTCGCCCCGCTCGGCGGTCCTGGAGACCACCATCCCCAAGGCGGTGGTGCCGGAGGTGGTCAAGTCCTGGCCCTTTGCCGAGAAGGTGATGGGGTTTACCGGCTTCTGGCGCGGCGAGGCGATCGAGATCAAGGGCCCCGGCGACCTGGCCATCGACGCCAAGGCGGGGGTGATCTACCTCTGCGCGGACAACGCCTTTTACGTCCTCGACCTCCAGGGCAACGTCACCGGCACCATTAACAAGCCGGCCGACTACCAGGGGGACTGGGGGCGGCCCCTGTCGGTGACCCTGGCCGAGGACGGCACCCTGTGGACCACTTGGGCGCCGAGCCTCCCGATCCGCCAGCTCGGCCGCGACGGCAAGCTCCTGCGGGAGTTCCGGCTGGAGGTGCCCAAGGCCGACTACGAGCGCCTGAAGCGGGACGCCGACTGGGAGCAGGACAAGCTGCTCAAGCCCCAGCCCTACGGCATCGCCGTGGACCCCCAGGGTCGGCTGTGGGTGGCCGACAACAACTTCTTCCAGTTGAGCGTCTTAAGCAGCGAGGGCAAGCTGCTCAAGCGGATCGGCGAGCCCCGGCCCCGGGGCTTTGAGCCCCACGAGTTCCGCGCCCTGAGCCTGGTCAAGTACCACGCCGGCACCGACCGGGTGTACGTCCTCGACCCCATGGTCTCGGTGCTGCGCGCCTTCACCATGAAGCTCGAGCCGATCAAGGACCAGGAAGGCAAGCCCAACTGGGGCTGGTCCCGGCCCGGCTCGTCGGTGGGCTTTTTTAGCCTCGCCAAGGGCTTTGGCTTCACCCCCGAGGGGGACATCGCGGTGCTCGACGCGGGCAGCCTCACCCTGCAAGTGTTCGACCCCGACATGGAGTACAAGCACACCATCGTCGAGAAGGCGGGCGAGAAGCAGTTGAGGCGGCCCGCCGGGCCCATGACCGTCGCCTTCACCCGGGACCGGGTGATCATCTCGGACAAGCTGGGCGACCAGATGGTAACCCTCAAGTACGTCCCGTAAGGGGCCCCGAAAGGAGGTGCGAACAAAGCGACCGGACACGGCAGTGGTTTGCAACGTGCGAAGTGCAACCCGAGGAAGCAAAACAGAGGAGGAGAGGATGAAACGCTGGATACGTTCGGCGCTCGTGGGGCTGGTGGCCCTGGCGCCGGCCGCGGCCCTCGCGGCGATCGACAACACCCACCACGACATGGTCCGCTTCACCGGCCAAAAGGAGCGGTGCTCCTACTGCCACGGCCGCCAGCTCGCCCAGGCCGGGCCGACCCCGCTGACCTACGGCAGCGTCGGCACCTTTTGCGTCGTCGTCTGCCACGACGGCGCGGTGCTTACGACCGCCATCCCGGCGGCCCCCGGTTACTACCTAGACACCAGCTACACCATCACCGCCGGCGCCAGCGGCGCCAACATCGTGTCCTTCACCCAGGCCCACGGCCGGGACACGACGGTCCTCGCCACCCTGGGCGGCGAGCCGCCCGCCGCGGTGGCGGCCACCGGCTGGCCCCACTCCTCGAAGCAGCATATGGAGTGCACCACCTGCCACACGGTGCACGACGCCACCAACCCCCCCTTCTTGAACGGGCCCCTGAGCACCGGCGTCAACAGCACCTCCTTCTGCCAGCGCTGCCACACCGGCGCCACCCACCTGGGCGCCGGCCGGGCCGGCCGCTTCCAGGACATCGCCAGCATGGGCGCCCACCCCACCGAGTTCACCCTGATCCTGGGCACCGTCAACCGCACCGCCCCCAAGCTCGGCCGGCGGATCGAGTTTAAGTCGCCGATCTTCAACCGCACCGTGGCCTCCGCCAACGCCGCCGCCTTCAACAACGCCGTGGGCACCCAGTGGCCCACCGGCGGGCACCTGATGGACACCGTCCGCAACCTGCCGAGCTCCAACGCCACCCCCACCGGCGTCTTCGGCTGCTACACCTGCCACAGCGCCCACCAGAACGCTAACGTGGGCGGCTTGGAGCAGACCGGCAACATGCTGCTCCTGGCCAACCCCCGCTCCAGCACCCACAGCCAGTCGCCCCTGTGCGCCGGCTGCCACGGCTTGGCGGCGGGCAACGGCGTCAACAACCCGGGCCTCACCAACTTCTACCACCCGGTGAACATCGAGGCAGTGGCCCCCTTCCAGCACGACCACAATACCCACGCCGCCGGCCCCAACCTGCCCAACACCGGCTCCTTCCCCATCGCCATGTCGGCGGGCTGGACCGGCGCCGCGTCGGTCTTCAAGGGCCAGGGCGGCTCGGTGGTGTGCGGGAGCTGCCACGACGTCCACGGCGGCGTCGGCGGGCTCATGGCCCTGCGGGCGCTCGGCACCAGCTCCCCCACCCAGGCCCAGTGCCTCTTCTGCCACGCCGACAGCACCGGTGCCCAAACCAGCGGCAACCCCAACTGGCACCACCCGGGCGGCACCGGCAACTACCAGACCAGCCACGGCATGCCGGCTACCCTGGGGTGGCTCACCATCGACAACCTCGGCCGGCTGACCGACGGCTTGAGCTGCCCGGACTGCCACGTCTTCCAGGGTACCTCGACCCGCCGCGCCACCGCGCACAACTGGTAAGGGAAGGAGGCGAACTGATGAAACGGCTGACCATACTCCTCGCGGGCGCCGCCGTGGCGACCGCGGGCTCGGCGCTCGCGGCGATCAACCCCGCCGCCCCCGGCCTGCCCCAGAACTGGACCATGACCGGCACCCAGGGCTACGGCTCGACCGCGGCGGTGGTTGGGGCGCTCAACGACAACCCGGCCTCGGCCATGTGCGTCGAGTGCCACAGCGTCAACCCCTCGCTGCACATCACCGCCCCGGTTACTCCCAGCGGCGGCTACGATCCCACCCGGGCCAACGACCGCGGCTCCCACGCGGTGATGAACACCCTCGCCGTCACCACCCGCACCGACCCCCGCAACACCACCAACTCCGGGGGCGGCTTTACCGGCGGCTTCGGCGGCGCCCCCCGGGACGCTGGCGAGTACATGCGCGCGGCGGCGTGGAACATGTCCGGCGGCAGCGGCGGCGTCTCCAAGTACAACATCTCCAACCACGCCAGCGGCAAGATCGTCTCGGTGCTCGGCACCGGCGTCGGCACGACGCCCACCTGGGCCCAGGTGGACATGGTCTGCGAGAGCTGCCACAACGTGGTGATGAACCGGGGCGACAGGATGGTGTTGGCCGACTACGCGGACAACGGCACCGACGTGCTGTGCGTCGGCTGCCACGCCTCCGGCCCCGACAAGGGCGCGGAAGGCATCACCTACCCCGCCTTCCACGGCAACGGCGCCCTGCGGTCCTTTAACGCGGTCCTGCGCAAGCGGCACCACGTGGTGACCGGCGACACCCTGGCCGCCATCTTCTACGATCCGGACACAAACCCCGCCACCAACGACTCCCGGATGTGGGCGCCGAACTTCACCGACCGCCTCGGCACCGGGACCTACGGCACCTTCAACCCCGACACCACCGTCGCGTACGGCGCCACGGTCGCCTTCCGCAACAAGAACAACGTCTCCGGCGTGGGCACCCGCAACGCGGCCCTGGCCGCGGGCGACATCGCGGCGAGCGGCAGCACCATCACCTGCGCCAACTGCCACCGGCCCCACAACGCCATGAACGGGGCGGGCGCCTTCATCCTGCGCACCGGCAGCGGCGTCGCTTTCCCCAACCCCAGCGTCGGCGCGAACGCGGCTGCGGCCGGGTCCGCCGGCTACGGCTTGCGGCGCCAGTCGGAGACCGGCGACCACTCGGCCATCGGCGCCAAGATTTACGGCGAATACGGGCCGCTCTGCCAGGGGTGTCACTCGGGGTACGGCCTCTAACTCGGATCGGCTAGCCCGACGGCTCGGACCGGGGGGAGGGGGACGGCCCCCTCCCCCCGCTCTGACCGCCGCGATCGGGCGTTTTTAGCGGAGGAATCGCATGCGTTGGAAGGGCTTGATGCTGGCGGCGGTTGGGGCGATGTTGGCGGCGACGACGGCGTGGGCGGAGGTGCTCCCCGCCTTCAAGCTGCAAGGCGCCGACGGCAAGGAGATGACCCAGGAGACTCTCCAGGCCAAGGAGAAGAAGACGGTCTTTATCATGGTGCAGAGCGCCTGCTCCCAGTGCGCGGGGGAGCTCGGGGAGATGGACGCCCTGTGGACCGACCTCTCGGCCAAGGCCGACGTGTACGTGCTGCTGCTCGACATGAACTCCGGGCCCGGCGTCGAGCGGTACAAGACCAAGGGCCACAAGGCGCCCCTGCTCCTCGACGACAAGTTTCGCTTCCCCACCCTGGTGGGCATCGAGGTGACCCCGGCGACGATGATCGTCGGCTCCGACCTCAAGATCCTGTACAAGAAGACCGGGTACCGCCCGGGCGACCTCGAAGTGTTGATGGACCTCCTGTAGTCCCACCGCCGCGAGGGCAAGGGCGGGGCTTCGGCCCCGCCCTTTTTTTGCCCGGCCAACCGCTTGTGGGGGCCGGGGCTCGTGTGGTGTGATGGGCGCAACCAGGGGGCCGAAGGGGCGTATACGGGTTTGGCGCGGACACCGGGGGAAGGAGGACGGGGGATGGGCAGGCGAGGGAGAGGCTTTTGGCTCGGGGTGGCATGGCTCGGCGCCGCTGCCCTGGCGCCCCGGGAGGGGCTCGGGGGGGCAAACCCCGCCGACCCCGGGCTGCCCAAGTCGGTGGCGATGTGGGGCACCACCTTCGACGGCCGGCACGGCTCGAGCCTGTGCGTGGCGTGCCACACCGAGAACCCCTCGGCGCGGATCCCGGGGCCGACCCTCTTGCCCGCGGGGGACACCGAGCCCCTCTACCGGGGCAGCCACTTCATGCGCAACCGTTTGGACGGCATCGACCGGTTGACGACCCCGGCGAAGGCCCAGGCGGTGCCCGCGGGGTGGGAGAAGGTGACCGCCTGGAGCACCGGGGGCCTGAGCAAGTACGCGGTGGGGCTGGCCTCGGTGACGGCGGCCCCGGGGGAGCTGATTTGCGAGTCCTGCCACAACGTCGTGATCAACGGGGGGGCGAAGATGCTCCTCGATACCTGGAGCCGCACCACCGGCGCCGCGGCCCTGTGCAGCGGCTGCCACGCCGGGGTCCTCGGCACCCAGCACCACCCCCTGGGGGCGGTCAACAACGCCGACCGGGCCGGGGTGCGAAACCTGCCCATCGACCACGCCAACAACTACCTGAAGACCGACGGGGTGCGCTACTTCGCGCCCCCCCACACGGTCACCTGCGTCTCGTGCCACAAGCCCCACGAGGCCCAAACCGCGACCGGGGCGCGGGTGCTGCGCCGGGGGGCGAGCCAGGTAGCCACCGTGGCTGGCGTCTTTGAAAGGGCGGTTAACGTGTTGTACTACGACAACGCTCCGGTGGCCGGACTGCGGGGCCAGGTGATCGCCCGCAAGCCCGCGGCGGTGGCGATCGTGACCGGGCTCCACCGCCACACAGACATGGACGATACCCCACTGAAACCGCTCGTGGTGAACGCGGACCCCCTCTGCGACGCCTGCCACAAGTACAACGACTGAGACCCGGGAGGGGCGGATGCGCAAGGTAGTGCTCTGGGCCACGGCTTGGGTGGGTCTCGGCTCGGCCGCCTGGGGGGGCGTGGAAAACACCCACCACGACATGCGGATTTACAACCTCTTCGAGGATAAGGGGGTGTGCGAGTACTGCCACGTGCCCCACCGGGCCCAGGGGGGGGAGAACTTGTTCGCTCGGGCGGGCGCCTCGGACGCTTTGGGGCCGGTGGGGAGCTTCTGCTACTCCTGCCACGACGGGACGGTGATCCCCACCGCCCTGGTCCGGGCCCCGGACGGCTCGGTGGGGCTCGACGCCTTGATGCGGTCCCACGGCACCGACATCGGGCGGATGGCAGCGGCCACCGGCGGGCTCGAGACCGCGGCGAGCGTCTGGGCGAGCGGCCTGGTGAAGATCCCCGACCCGGCGGCGCCGCCCACCCGCCTCGACTGCACCTCCTGCCACGACCCCCACTCCGACGAGCACCCGCCGTTTTTAAAGCGGCCCATGGACGAGCTGTGCACCGCCTGCCACTCGGGGGCGGATCGGGCGGGGAAGGGACGCTGGGGCGGGGTGGCCGACGCGGGGCTGGCCAACGGCCCGCACCCGGTGGGCATGCCGGTGCGGGAGAGCCCCTTCGACCGGGTGCGGGGCAAGCCCCGGGAGCGGACCTACCACGCCCCGGCGGCGGTGTTTGACGTGCCGGTTCCCTCCCCTGAAGCGCTGCGCCGGCCCAACGTTCACTGGGAGACCGGCGGGCACCTGGTGGGAGCGGACAAGCGGGTCTCCTGCGTGACCTGCCACTCGGTCCACCTGCCCGCGCCCCACCTGCTGGTGGCCCGGGCCGCCCCGGACTTCGAGGCGACGGTCTGCTCGGGCTGCCACGGCCAGGGGCTCGACCCCCGCAACCCCGGGGCCACACCCTACTACCACCCGGTGCTGGCTGGCTCCGGCCCCCCCTACGTGCACGACCACGCCTCCCACGGCCCGGTGGAGGGGAACCCCAACATCCCCGCCACCGGCACCCTCGAGCTGTTCGTGAAGCTGCCCGGGGAGTGGCCCCTGAGCCCCACCGGGGAGCTTCTGTGCCGCACCTGCCACCGCGCGCACCAGGGGGTGCCGGGGCAGCGGGCGCTGCGGTGGAGCCCCTCGGGAGCCGTGGTGGTGTGCAACGAGTGCCACCGGGCCGGGCCCCAGCTCGCCCCCACCAACTGGCACCACCCGGTGGGCCAGATGAACTACGTGGCTCCCGAGGCCGGGGGCTTTCCGGCCGCCATCGCCTGGGGGCGGGGGGCGGAGACCCCGGGGGACCTGGCCGACGGCCTCCAGTGCGTGGACTGCCACGTAGAGCTCGCCAAGAGCGCGCACAACTGGTGAAGGGGAGCGGGATGAAGGCTGCGGGCGTAGTGGCGGTGGCTCTGCTGGTGGGGGTGGCGGCGGGACTGGCGAGCGCCGTGGAGTGGGGCCGGGGCTTCCCCCTGCGGGCTGGCGCCACCGTCCTTTTGATGTGGGAGCCCTATCCCGGGGCCACCCGGTACCTGGTGGAGCGGCGGGACGTGGCGTCGGGGGCCCGGAAGGAGTGGGAGACCGGGGCGACCCACCAGGTCGACCTCGAGGCCCCCCCGGACCGGACCTTCGCCTACACGGTGCGGGCGGTGGTGAGCGGGCTGGCCGACGGGGCGGTGAGCGAGGAGCGGCGGGTGGAGGGGTTCCGCCCCCTGGAGCCGCCGGTGTGGGTGGGGCAGCACGACGACGGCCAGGCGGTGCGGCTGGTGTGGGAGGGGGTGGACGGGGCCGCCTTTTACAACCTGTACCGGGGAGAGGAGGGCAGCCCCGCCGCCCTGGTGGCGTCGGTGGCGGACACCAAGCACGTGGACCTGGGGGTGCGCCGCGGCGTGGCCCAGGAGTACCGGGTGCGGGCGGTGGACGCCCAGAACCGGGAGTCGGCGGACTCCCCGGTGCTCCGGGTGGTCCTGGCCCGGGCCACCGGACCCCGGGCGGAGGAGAAGGCCGTGCCCCGCCGCGCCGTCGAGCCGGACGGCGCGATCCGCACCGACCACGCCAACTATCGGCTGCGGGAGCCCACCGACCTGGTGTGGTCCCGGGGGCTCCTCTTTGTTAGCGACCTGGGCAGCCGGGCGATTCTGGTGCTCGGGCCGGACGGGCGCTTCCGCGGGCAGATCGGCATCCGGCCCCCGGATTACCCCGCTGAGGCTTGGGGCATCCCCTGGGGGCTCGGGGTCTCCCGGGACGGGGAGTCGATCGTAGCTACCTTTTTGGGCAGCCCAAACGTGCGGGTCTTCTCCCCCGCCGGTACCCTGGGGGGCGACTGGCCGGTGCTGCGGCCGAAGGAGTTCGAGGAGCACCCGGGGATACCCCAGCCCATGGACGTGGCGGTGGGCCAGAACGGCGAGCTGTGGGTGACCGAGCACACCTTTGGCCAGGTGGTCCGCCTCGCCCGGGACGGGCGCGAGCTGGGGCGGGTGGGGCGCCCCCGCCCGGCCGAGGACGCCGGGCCCTTCCGCAGCCCCACCTTCCTGACGGTGCACGACGCCACCGGGGAGGTGGCCGTGGTGGACAGCCTGCTGGCCAAGGTGTTTTGGCTGAGCCCCGAGGGGAAGATCCTGCGCTCCTGGGGCCGGCGCAAGGAGCTGTACGGGTCCCTCGACCTCCCGAAGGGGCTGGCCCCCGGGCCCGACGGCTCGGTGCTGATCGTGGACGGGCTCCGCTCCACCCTCCAGGCCTTCGACCCGGGGGGCGCGATCCGCCACGTCTACTTCACCAAGGACAAGGAGTTCCTCGATTTGCGGGGGCTGGTGACGGTGGCCGTCGATCCCGCGGGCCCCACCCTGTTCGCCCTCTCCAAGGTCGACGGGGCCGTGTACCGGCTCCGGCCGGCACCGTGAGGCCCCCGGCCCCTTCGGCGCCGACCCGCGGGCGGCCGGGGTGGCTGGCGACCGCCGCCGGGCTGCTGATCGCCCTCGGCTGCCTGTGGGCCTACGGGGACTCCCTCGACGCCCCCTTCGTGCTCGACGACCTCCCCAACATCGTCGACAACCCCTCGGTGCGGGCCCGCTCCCTGGCCCCCGCCGAGCTCCTGCGGGCGGCCGACCCGCCCCCCGGCCTCTCGGCCAGCCGAGCCGTGGCCTACCTGACCTTTGCCGCGAACCACGCCCTGGGGGGCTACGACCCCTGGGGGTACCGGGTGGTGAACGTCGGGCTCCTGATCGCCTCGGCCCTGGTGCTGATGGGCTTCGCCTACCTCCTGGTGCGGCGGCTGGCCCCGGACGTGAACGCCGGGCTGGCGGCGGCGGGGGCCGCCGCCCTGTGGGCCCTGCACCCCCTGGCGACCAACCACACCACCTACCTGGTGCAGCGCATGACCGCCCTGGCCGTGCTCGGGTGGCTCGGCGCCTTCGCCTGCGTGCTTTTGGCCGAGCGCCGGGGCCGGAGCTGGCTTTTCGGCGCCGCCGCGTGCGTCGGGCTGGGGGCGCTCGCCAAGGAGATCGCCTGGCTCTGGCCCCTGGCGGTGCTCGGGTACCAGGCGGCGGCGGGGCAGTTGCCCGGGTGGGTCGCCCGGCGGCGGCGCCTCGCGGTGGCGTCGGCGGCGGGGCTCGGGGCGGTCGCCCTGGCCGCCGCCCTGTGGTGGGTGCTGCCCCAGTACGATCAGCAGGCCTATACCCTGGGCCAGCGGCTGCTGACCCAGGCCCGGGTGGTGGCGTTTTACCTGGGGCTCTTCTTCTGGCCCCACCCGGAGCTCTTGAGCATCGACCACGGCGTCGCGGTCTCCACCGGCTTGTGGACGCCGCCCTCGACCCTCTTGGCCCTCGGGCTCCACGCCGGGCTTTTGGGGCTCGCTGCCTGGCTGTGGCGCCGGGACCGGCTGCTCTCGCTGTTGATCGGGCTCTTTTACCTGCACCACCTGCCGGAGAGCTCGATCGTGCCCCTGGACCTGATCTTCGAGCACCGGATGGCCCTGCCCGGGGTCTTTTTGGCGATCGGCGTCGCCTACGGGGCGGTGCGGCTGGCCGGCGACCGCCGCCACGCGGCCGTTGCCGTGGGCGGCTTGCTGCTGGTGGCGGCCGCCGCCCTGGCGGTCGCCACCCACGCCCGCAACCAGGTCTGGACCTCGGGGCTCTCCCTGTGGCAGGACGCGGCCCGCAAGGCCCCGGGCAACCACCGGGCCCGGACCAACCTGGGGGTCCAGCACCTGCTCCGGGGCGACCTGGCCGGGGCCCGGGCCGAGCTGGAGACGGCGGTGGGGATCGAGCCGCGCTACGCGGTGGGCTGGGTGAATCTGGGCATCGTCCGCTCGGAGCTCGGTGACTGCGAGGAGGCCTTGACCGCCCTCGGCCGGGCCAAGGCGCTGGGCTACCGGCGGGCCCCGGTGTACTACAACGCGGGCGTGTGCCTGCAAGACCTCGGGCGCCACGCGGAGGCGCTGGCGGAGTACGAGGAGGCGCTGCGCCTCGCCCCCTGGACCCCCGACGCCCGGCTGAACATGGCCCTGATCCTCCTCGGTCGCGGCGCGGTCGGCCGCGCCGAGGCGCTGGTGCGAGAGGAGCTGCGGGTGAACCCGGGCAACGGGGAGGCGCGGGAGCTGCTCGGCCAGCTCACCGGCCCGCCCTTCCCCTCCGGGGGGGAGGCGGTCCGGTGAGGGGTTTTCTACGCGGGGCCCCGGGCCGCGCCGGCGCCGCCGCCGGGCTGGTGGCCCTGGCCCTGGCCCTGGCGGTCGTGTACGGGAAGTCGCTCCCCTTCTCCTTTCAGTACGACGACTTCCGAAACATCGTCCACAACCCCGCGATCCGGGTGCACTCCCTGAGCCCGGCGGAGCTCTGGGGCGTCACCGGGCAGACCCGGTACGTGGGCGACAACCGCCCGCTGGCGTACCGCACCTTTGCGGTCAACCGGTACCTGGGCGGCGACGACCCCTGGGGGTTCCGGCTGGTCAACGTGGGGATCCACGCCGCCGCCGCCGCCCTGGTGTTCTGGCTGGCGTGCCGCCTCTCGTCCCTGACCGGCGGCCCCCGGCGGCCGGGCTGGGCGTGGGCGGCGGCGGCCCTGTGGGCGCTGCACCCGGTGCAGACCGGCACGGTGGTGTACGTGGTGCAGCGAATGACCTCGCTAGCGACCCTTTTGTACCTGGGGGGCCTCCTGGCGTACCTCCGGGGGCGCTGCCACGGGCGGCCCCTGTGGTTCGCCCCCGCCGCCGTCCTGTTCTACCTCGCCTGCCAGACCAAGGAGATCGCCTTCGCCTTCCCGGCCCTGCTGGCGTTGGTGGAGGTCGCCTTCTTCCCGCCGGCCCGCCGCCTGGTGGCCCGCTTCCCGTGGCTGATCGCCGCCGTGCCCGCGGTCGGGGCGGTCGCGCTGGCCGCGGCGCTCCACCTGTACCGCCCCGGGTACGCGGAGTACACCTTCACCTGGCAGCAGCGGGTGCTCACCGAATGGCGGGTGGTGGCGCACTACCTCGGCCTGCTGGCCCTGCCCCATCCCTCGCGCCTGGTGGCGGACTACCACTGGAGCGTCTCCACGGGGCTTTTGGCCCCGGCGACGACGCTGGCCGCCCTTGTGTTTCACCTCGGCCTCCTGGCGGCAGGGGCCTGGGCGCTGATCCGGCGGCCCCTGTACGGGTTTGCCGTCCTCGCCTTCTACCTGCACCTGGTGATCGAGAGCACGGTGATCCCCCTCGATCTCGTCTTCGAGCACCGCCTCTACCTGCCGAGCGCCTTTCTGCTAGCGGGTGCCTGCGCCGCCGTCGCGGACGGGGCCCGCTGGGCGGCGGGGCGCGGGTGGGGGAGGGCGAACGCCACGGCGGCAGCCCTCGCCGTCGCCCTGGCCCTGCTCGGAGCCACCTGGAGCTGGCAGCGCCTCGATGCCTGGCGGGATCCGATCACCCTGTGGCTGGACGTGCTCGCCAAACAACCCGAGAGCGCCCGGGCGCACGGCAACCTCGGCAAGGAGTACCACCAGCGGGGCGACCTGGTGGCGGCGCGGCGCCACCTGACCCGGGCCTATCAGCTAGACCCCCGGGACGCCCGGATCCCGGCCAACCTGGCGCGGGTGGAGGCGGACGCGGGCGACCCCGCCAAGGGACTGGCCATCCTCCTCTCCCTGGAGCGCCAGGGGCTGCGGGACCACATCATCTACGCCGACATCGGTTGGTTGCAGACCCGCCTGGGGCGCCTAGCCGAGGCCGCCGTGGCCTACGAGAAGGCCCTCTCCTACGAGGCCCGGATGCCCGGCATCAACTACCTGCTCGCCGACCTGTACCTGCGGCTAGGCGACCCGCCAAAGGCCCGGGACCGGGCCGCCCGGGAACTGGCGCTCAACCCGGCCCACGAGGGGGCGCAACGGTTCCTCGCCGCCTTGGGAAGCAGACGATAAGCGCTCAAGACACCCGAGGACGGGGGGGACGTAGGTCCGATGTGTCCGATGTTCGCGCCGCCCGGGGGGAGGTGGCCTTGCCTGGTGCGTCTGGCTGGGGTACCTAGGGACGGCCGGGGGGACGTAGGTCCGATCTGTCCGATGTTTGGGGCCGGGCTGACGAGGGTGACCTTGCGAGGCGTCTCGGGCCGGGGTACCTAGTTCTACTTTGTCACATTTGGTAGGCAGGGCGAGGCCGCGTCCAGTCACGTGGTCCAGTCACCTGGTGCGTGAAGCCGATGTCTTCATCCTCGGGTGGTTTCCCATAGGGTGCTTCCGGCAGTACCGGCGAAGAACTTGAGCCTTCTAGGCGTTTTTTGCGGGACATTTGGCTGCGGCTATCGTACCGTACGAGGGGATGGACTCCTTTGACCCCCGCCACCAAACACCTCCCATCAGCCGTCGCGCTTCGGTGGCGCACCGGTGTGCGCCGCAGCGGCGGGGATTGGAGGATCTTGCCCGGCGAATGGTTCCGTTCCATGCCAGGTTCCGAGCTTGTTTCGTTACGCGGACCCGGTGTGCGGCGGAACTGGCTCAGAACTACCTGTGCGGCTTGATTCAGTCCGAGAAGAGGAACATGGAGCGCATGGCCGAAGTGGTCCCGGACGCCGACGATCAGGCATACCAGCACTTCACGACAAAACCCGGGGGGACGTAGGTCCGAGGTGTCCGATGTGGCGGAGTCGGTCGGGGTGAGGTGGCTGGACGGAGGGGTCGGGCTGCGGTAGGGGACGCGACAAAACCCGGGGGGACGACGAAGGCGGAGGGGGACGTAGGTCCGATGTGTCCGATGTTCGCGCCGCCCGGGGGGAGGTGGCCTTGCCTGGTGCGGCTGGCTGGGGTACCTAGGCGGCATGCCCAGAGGACCTCGCCTCGACATGCCCGGTGCGCTGCACCACGTGATGGCTCGCGGCCTGAATCGCGAGGCGGTGTTCCTCGGCGTACGGGACCGGGCCGACTTCGTCCGCCGACTGGCGGCCCTGGTGGAAGCGACGGGGGTGATTCTCTACGCCTGGGCCCTCGTACCCAACCACTTTCACCTGCTGGTCGAAACCGGCCGCTGCCCTCTCTCGGAACTCATGCGTCGGCTGCTGACCGGGTATGCGGTCACCTTCAATCACCGTCACGGCCGAGTGGGGCATCTCTTCCAGAATCGGTACAAATCCATCCTGGTGGAGCGGGAGCCCTATTTCCTGGAGCTCGTGCGCTATATCCACTTGAATCCGGTGCGCGCCGGACTGGTGCCAGACCTCGGGGCCCTGGACCGCCACCCGTGGACCGGGCACGCCGCGCTGATGGGGCTGGCGGACCGGCCGTGGCAGGACAGGCAGACCGTGCTCGCGGAGTTTGGGCCCGAGCCGGGCGACGCGGTTGGGCGCTACCGCGAGTTCGTGGCGGCGGGGCTGCCCCAGGGGCGCCGGGACGAGCTCTCGGGGGGCGGGCTCGTGCGCAGCAGCGGGGGGGCTTGTTTCGTGGCAGGGGGCGAGGGGCGGGGACGCGAGCGATGGGCGTGGGACGAGCGAGTGCTGGGGTCGGGCCCGTTCGTGGAGGAGGCGTGGCGCGAGGTGGCGCGAGCGCACGCCGAGCGCCCGGGCGGTGTACCCCCGGGGTGTGGGGTCGAGCAGTTGGTGGAAGAGGAGGCAGGACGCCGAGGTCTGAAGCCAGAAGAGGTGCGCGGCCGTGCCCGGAACCGGGCGGTGCTCGAGGTCCGGTGCCGGGTGGCCCGGGTAGCGGTGCGGGAGTGGGGACTCAGCCCCACCGCGGTGGCGAAGGAGT
>JBBIIA010000033.1:0-30848 GCA_037446775.1 Deltaproteobacteria bacterium | reverse complement strand
GCGGCTCGGGGCGCCTCGGCGCTGGCCGGTCAGGGCTTTCGGGGCTGGGTCGTCCGGCGGGTGGGCAGGGCGGTCCAGGGGTCCTCCGGCCAGCGGTGACGGGGATAGCGGCCCCGCATCTCTTTCCGCACCTCGGGGTAGGTCGCCGTCCAGAAGCTCCGAAGATCGGAGGTGACCTGGAGGGGCCGGCCGTGGGGGCCCAGGAGGTGCAGGAGCACCGGCACCCGCCCCCGGGCCACCCGGGGTCCTTCGGCCCACCCGAAGACCTCCTGGATCTTGACCGCGAGCACCGGGGGGCTGGGTCCGTCTTCCGGGTAGGCGAGGGCGAGCCGGCTGCCGCTCGGCACCTCGACCCGCTCGGGGGCCTCCCGGTCCAGGGCGTCGCGCTGGGGCCAGGAGAGGGGGCGGAGCAGGGCCGCGGGCAGGTCGGCGCGCCGCAGCTCCCCGAAGCTCGTCTTGCCCCGGCACAGCTCGCCTAGGAGAGCCGACCAGTCGCCTTGGTCCCAGGCGGGGAACCCCAGGTCGGGGAGCTCCCGGGCCAGGAAGCGGCACCGGGCCACCAGGGCCCGAGCCTCGGGGCTCGGCCGGAGGGCGTGCTGGGGGTCTCGGGCGGCCTCGGCGGCCAGGAGGCGCGCCGCCTCCGCGGGGTCGGGTCGCTGGGGCCGCTCGGCGAGGACCAGGTCCTCGTAGGTGGTCTCTTCCCAGCCGTTCACCCGCTCGCCCTCCGGGTCGAAGACCACCCGGGTCCGGGTCGCGACCGGGGTGAGCCAGGCGGGGTCGATCTCGCTCGCCCAGCGGATCCGGGCCTCGGCGCGCTCGCCCCGGCGGCCGGCGTCCAGGCGAAGGGCGACGGCGAACTCGGCCCGGCGCACCCCGCTCGCCGGGTCGAGGGTAGCCCCCCGGCCCCCGGCGAGGACGAAGCGGTGGCTCCCCAGGTCCCGGCGGCGGGCCACCCGGTCCGGGTAGGCGGCCAGGGGCAGCCGCAGGAGCGCCTCTTCGGTGGGCGCGCGGGGAGGCGCCGCCCCCGGGAGCCTTCGGGCCAGCGCCTCCATCTCCTCGGCGGCGCGCCAGACCGCCCGGGCCGCCCCGGGGTCGACCCCCAGGGACTCCAGGCGGCCGGAGTCGAAGCCCGCCCGGGCGGCCGCTTCCAGGAGGTCCAGGCGGTGCAGCAGGTCGGAGGGGCCGGTGGGGCTCTCGCCCCCGGGGCCAAACGCCCTCCCGGTGCGCAGGACGTCGCGCTCGGCCAGCAGCGCGGCGAGCCGGGCGCCTTCCCGGGCCAGGCCCCCTCGGCCCGCCGCCAGGACCAGGCGCCCGAGGCGCGGGGGCAGGGGTAGGCGGCGGAGAGCCTCCCCGTCCGGGGTGAGGGCGCCCCCCTCATCCAGGGCCCCGAGGCGCTTCAAGAGCGCCAGGGCGACGGCCACTCGGTCGGCGGCCGGGGCCTCCAGCCACGGAAAGGCTTCGAGGTCGGGGCAGCCCCAGGCGGCGACCTCGAGCATCGCCCGCCCGAGGTCCACCCGGTGCACCTCGGGCTCGGCCCGGGCCGGGCGCCCCGACTCCTCGTGGCGGGTCCAGAGGCGGTAGGCGATCCCGGGACCCTCCCGACCGGCCCGGCCCGCCCGCTGGTCCGCGGAGGCCCGGCTGATCGCCTCGAGCTCCAGGCGGTCGAGCCCGAGGCCCGGGTCGTGGCGGAGCACCTTGGCCAGCCCCGAGTCCACCACGGCGACCACCCCGGCTACGGTGACGCTGGTCTCGGCCACGTTGGTGGCCAGCACGATCCGGGGCGCGGCCGACCGGGCGAGGGCCGCGTCCTGGGCCGACCCCGGCAGGTCGCCGTGGAGGGGCACCAGGCGCGCCCCGACGTCCTGGGCCCAGGGCCCGAGGCGGTTGGCCACGGCGGCGATCTCCCCGGCGCCGGGCAGGAACGCCAGGAGGTCTCCGACGTTCCCCGGGCGTTCCCCCCACGCCCGGCGCACGGCGGCCGCTACCCGCCCGGGGAGGGGCGCCGGGTCGGGCCGGTCGAGATAGGTGATCTCCACCGGGTGGGAGCGGCCCGCCACCTCGACCACCTCGGCGCCCAGGTAGGCGGCCACGGGGCCCGGATCCAGGGTCGCCGACAGCACCAGCACCCGGAGGTCGGGCCGGGGCCCCTGGCGAACCTCCCGCAAAAACGCCAGGGCGAGGTCGGCGTCGAGGGTCCGTTCGTGGAATTCGTCGAGCACTACGGCGGCGACCCCGTCGAGGAAGGGGTCCCCCTGGAGGCGAGCGGTGAGGATGCCTTCGGTGGCGAAGAGCACCCGGGTCGCGGCGGTCGCCCGCCGCTCGAAGCGGACCTGGTACCCCACCTCCGCCCCGACCTCCCACCCCCGTTCTGCCGCGACCCGCCGGGCGGCGGCGCGGGCGGCGACCCGCCGGGGTTCGCTGACCAGGCACTGGCCCGCCGCCCCCAGCAGCCCCCGGTCCAGGAGCAGCGGCGGCACCCGGGTGGTCTTCCCCGCCCCCGGGGGGGCCAACACCACGGCTGCCCCGGCCCGCTCGAGGGCGGCGACCAGCGCGTCGGCGCCCCGGTCCATGGGGAGCGGTGCTAGGCCTTCCGGCCGCTTCGCCCTTGGGTTACTCTGTGGTCTGTCCACCATACCAAGTCCTGCCGAGCCCACGCCTCGGACCATCGGGAAGGTTGCCGGATCCTGGAAGCAAGCGCCGGGGCCGGGCACCGAGCAACCCGCATCCAGACGGGAGGTGAGCCATGAAGGTGACGCTCAAGTACGGGACCCGCGGCCTGGAGATCGACCTGCCCCAGACCCCTGGATTCCTGGGGGTCCTGGCCCCCTCCGAGCCCGAAGCCCTAGCCGACCCGGGGGCCGCGGTGGCCCAGGGCCTGGCGGTCCCGATCCAGTCGCCCTCCCTGGCCGACCTGGCCCGGGGCCGCCGCGACGCCGTGGTGGTGATCAGCGACGTCACCCGGCCGGTGCCCAACCCCCTGCTCTTGCCCCCCATCCTCGGGACCCTGGAAGGCCAAGGCATCCCCCGGGAGCGGATCCTGATCCTGGTGGCCACCGGGATGCATCGCCCCTCCACCCCGGACGAGCTGGCGCGGCTGGTGGGCCCCGAGGTGGCCGGGACGTACGAGGTCGTCGACCACCTCTCCAAGCGCCGGGAGGACATGGTGGCGGTGGGATCGATCGGGGGGAAGATTCCCGCCCTGGTCAACCGACGGTACGTGGAGGCGGACCTCAAAATCCTCACCGGATTCATCGAGCCTCACCTCTGGGCGGGGTACTCCGGAGGGCGCAAGTCGGTCCTCCCCGGGGTGTCGTCCCTGGAGACCCTCCAGTTTATGCACGGCCCCGAGATGGTCGCCCACCCCCGGTGCAAGTACGGCGTGCTCGAAGGCAACCCCTTCCACGAGGCGGGCCTGGAGGTGATGGCCCTGGCCGGCGCCGACTTCGTGGTCAACGTCACCCTGGATACGGCCAAGCGGGTGACCGGGGTCTTCGCGGGCCACCCGGTGGAGGCCCACCTGGAGGGGTGCCAGTTCCTCGGCCGACACTGCATCCACGAGCTCGACGCCCCCCTGGACTTCGCGGTTACCTCCAACGCGGGGGCGCCGCTGGACTGCAACCTGTACCAAACGGTCAAGGGCATCACCGGGGCAGCGGCGGGCGTCAAGCCGGGGGGCGACATCCTCATCGCGAGCCAGTGCTTGGAGGGGGCCGGAAGCCCCGAGTACCGGGAGATCCTGGAACGGGTCGACTCCCCCCGCGCCTTCTTGAACCGCATCATGCAGAAGGAGTTCTTCATCCCCGACCAGTGGTGCGCTCAGGAGACCTACCAGGTCATCGCCGACAAGGGTGTCTGGCTCCACACCGAGGGCTTTACGGCCGCCGAGTTGGAGCGCTTTCACTTCCGACCCGTAGCCGACGTGGGGGCCGGGATCCGCTCGCTCCTGGAGCGTCACGGGCCCCAGGCCCGCTGGGCCGTCATCCCCGACGGTCCCATGCTGATCCTCAGGGTGCGGGGGCGCTGACCCCCCCGAGGGCCAGGCGGTAGGCGGCCAGGAGTTCGTGCGCCTCGTCGGCGACCCGGTGGTGGACCCGGGCGTGGGCCTGGGCCGCCCGGGCCCGGGCGAGCCGGGTCTCGGGGGCCTCGGCCGCCAGGGCGCGCAGCCACGCCGCCAGGCTTTCCGGGTCGTCCCCGTACAGGTGCGCGGCTTCGGCCGGGGCCGGTTCCAACAGCTCCCGATTGCCCGGGGCGCTCCGGGCCGCCACTGGAAGCCCCCCGGCCCACGCCTCCAGGATGGCGTTGGAGGCCCCCTCGCTGTCGGAGGTGTTTAGGAGGCAGTCGACCTCGCCGTACACCCGGTCCATCGCTCCGTGGGGGACCTCCCCGACCCACACTCCGACGCCCGCCCCCGCCAGGGCCTCGTCCACGGCCGCCGCGTACCCCGGGTCCAGGGCGGGGCCCGCCAGGGTAAGGGTGAGGTCCAGGCCGAGGTCGCGAAGGCCTCGCGCCAGGGCCACCGCCCGGAGCTGTCCCTTGACGGGGCGCAATCCTCCCACCACCAGGAGTCGCAGCGGTCCGCCGCCGTGGCGGGGGGAGTTGAGCTCGGCCGCCGCCACCCCCCGGCGCACCGTGGCGTAGGGGGGGGCCGAACCGAGTTGGCGTGCCAGGGTGACGCCGTAGCTCGCGAAGGGGCCCACCACGACGGCGGCGGTGGCGACCGCGGCCACCGCTTCGGGGGGGGGAGGGCCGTGGAGCTCGGTGCCCCCGAGGCTCACCACCAGGGGTACCCCCAGGGCCCGGGAGGCCCGGGCGGCGGCGGGACCGCAGTGGGTCGCGTGGTGGGCGTGGATCAGGGCCGGGGGAGGGCCCCACCGGAGCCGGCCCGCGAGCTCCCCGGGGGCGGCGCGCACCACCTCGACTCCCAGGGCCCCGAGGGCTTCGGCCCAACGTCGGGCGGTCACCGAGTTGCCCCGAGCGGGGTGACTCGGGGCGGGTTCCACCAGGAGGACCTTCACCACCCCACCTCGGCGAAACGGGTGAGGCGGTATCCCCACGCCCGGAGGGTCTCGCGGGTGTTCGGGTCGGTGAGGGTCGAGGTCTCCCGGTCCCGGTCCTCGGCTTCGCTAAAGGGGGAGCCCGGGCGTCGTCCCGGATGCACCATCCACTCGGTTATCCCCGGCGCCGCGGTCGCCAGGTGGCCCACGGCGCGGAGGTTGGGTTTGCGGCTGAAGGCGAAGCCGGCGAACCGATCGGTCAGCCGCCAGGTGGGCGGGATGGCTTGGGCGATGCCCTGCCGGTCCAGCGCCTCGGGCGGGAGCCCGGGGAGCAGCTCTCCCGGGCACTCCGGTTCTTCCGGGGCCCGGAGGAAGAGCGACCGGTGCCCCAGGGCCCGGGCGAGGCCCGCGAGCACGCACGGGAAGGCGTGCACGTGGTTGTGGCTGTCCAGGTGGTCGGGGGTGACGCCCCGGTCTTCGAACCACTGCCACTGGGCGCGCGCCTCCCGGGCGATGTCCTCGGGGTCGAGCTCGCTCCGGGCCGCAGCCACCCACACCCGGCCCTTTGGCCCGGGAAACGAGCCACCGTCGGTGAGGGTGGGGCAGCGAGGCGCCAAGGGGCGTCCTTCCGTGAGGTTGAAGTGGAGGCCGAGGCCGAGGCCGAGGTCCCGCGCCCGGGCGACGAAGGCCGCCGCGGTTGGGCCCCCGGCGACCACCGAGGCGCTGGTGACCACGCCTTCAGCGGCCGCGGCGAGGATGGCCGCGTCGGAGGTCGCGGCGAGCCCCCCGTCGTCGGCGTTTACCACCAGCCAAGCGGGGGGCGAGGGCAGGCGCACGGGACTTTCTGCGGGGGAATCGGCAGGCCAGGAGGCGTTTCCGATCCCCCCGGCTCCTACTTGATGGCCTGGAGTTCGCGGCGGATGTTCTCGGCCATCTCGGCCGGGGGGTTGCGCTGCAGGTACATCTCCCAGGCGTGAGCCGCCCCCGGCAGATCGTTGAGGTCGTAGCGGAGAACCACCCCGAGGTTCAACGCGCTGTTCATGTGCTTCGGAAACGCCTCGGCCGCCCGGCGGAACTCGGCGGCGGCTTGGGTGAAATCGCCGATGCTTCGGTACATGATCCCCCGGTCGGTGATGACGTCCGGATCGTTGGGGTCGAGCTCCAACGCCTTGGTGTAAGCGTCGATGGACGGCATGTGCTGGTCGGTGTCGAAGTAGAGGTTGCCCAGGCGGACCCACGCGTGCCGGTTCGTGGGGTCCCGGCCGACGATGCTCTCCAGTTCGCGGATCTCGGCGGCCAAGTTCCCGAGCGGGCTCGAGGGCGGTGCGACGGTGGGAGGGGGTGCCATGCTGCTCGCCACGGGGCCCGCGGCCGGGCGCTGGAGCATCACGGCGGTGCCGATGCCGAGCAGGTACCCGAACACCAGGCAGGCGACGGCGGTGATGATCAGGTGATCGAGACGGACGGTCTTCTTGAACGGCATGGAGCCTCCGGGGCGCGGCCGGCAGAACCGGCGTGGGGTGACCGCTGCTACTTACCGGGACCCGCGTCCCGGTGTCAAGCTCGCCCGGCCACGGCTACGGAGCCCGGGCGCCGCACCGACTGGTTACGCTCCCAGCGACGAGGCCCGAAGCCTGGATCCCAGACGTCCATGGGCGCCGAAGGGGGCGGCGGGTGGAGAGGGGGCACACGCAGAAGCGGGATCCCTGCTGGGATCCCGCTTCTGGGCAACCTGCCGAATCGGCTGGTATCGGTCTTGGAGGCGCCACCCGGATTCGAACCGGGGATAGAGGTTTTGCAGACCTCTGCCTTACCACTTGGCGATGGCGCCCAGAAGGTTGCGTACAGTACCGGCTGCCCCGCGCTCCTGTCAAGATCCTCGCTGCCCGTCTCGCGGAGCCGTGGGGTGCCGCCTACTCCGGTCGGTGGGGGCGCCAGAAGAGGCAGCGAAAGCCCGAGCGGGGGGGCGGGGCGACGCCGGATACGGTCAGACCCCACCCCGACCAGGGGCATCGCCGCCGGAGGGCTTCCCCCCAGGCGTGGGCCAGGACCCGCACGGCCCGGGTCATGGGCCGGGGGGCCACGATCAGCAGGTCGACGCCGCCGGGCAAGGCCCGGGCGAAGATCCCGAGCAGGCCCGGGTAGGCGCTGGCCTGCTGGATGAGCGGGCCGAGGTGCCGTAGCACGGGCGGGTCGGCGTCGTGCCACGCCGCCACGCCACCGGGCGAAGCGGCGATGGGGCGAGGCGTGCAGCCTCGCCTTCGGGCGGCTCCCCGGTGCCGGTGGCGCCGGTACTCCTCACTGCGTTGGGTGCGAGTCATAAACGTACTGTACCGCGATGGGGGTGGGCCACAACCGCAGCCCTTGACGGGCTGCGCCCGACCTCGGTAGAAGACCCTCGAGCCGACGGGTGGACCGAGATGGACGAAGAGGGGCGTGGACATGGAAGAGCGGGATCTTCTGCTGCCGTTTCGGGAGCGCTTCGACGGCGCAGGCCTGCCCGGCCAGGCGTGGGCCGAGTTCGAGCCCATGGCCCGGGCGTACTGGGGGGGGGCGTCGGGAAGGGTGCCCTGGGGGGAGGTGGAGGCCCCGGGCCCCGGGGACCTGGTCTCGCTCCAGGATCTGCCTGGGGAGACGGGCGAGGCTGGCCTCCGGGACCTGGTCTGGATCGTCCTCAACGGGGGGTTGGGCACGACCATGGAGATGGACCGGGCCAAGAGCCTGGTGCCGGTCAAGGGCGAGCTCACCTTCCTCGACCTGTTGGCGGGTCACGTCCTGGAGCTTCGCCGCCGCTGGGGGGTGGATCTCCCCCTCTTGTTCATGAACTCCTTCGCGACCCGGGAAGACACGGTGGCCGCCCTCGCCGCCTATCCGGCCCTGGCGGTGCCGGGGCTCCCCCTCGAGTTCTGCCAACACCAGTTCCCTCGCCTGCGAGAGGCCGACGGTCGCCCCTTTGGCGACGCCGGCGACCGGGACGCCTGGGCCCCGCCGGGCCACGGAAACCTCTTTGCGGCGCTGGAGTCCTCCGGGGCCCTGGCTTCCCTGCTGGCCCGGGGCATCCGGTGGGCCTTCGTCTCCAACGCCGACAACCTGGGGGCGAGTCCCCACCCGAGCATCCGGCGTCACCTGGAGGAGCGGGAGCTGGCGTTTGGGATGGAGGTGACGCCCCGGACCGCGGCGGACGTCAAGGGGGGCACCCTGGTGCGGCGCCGGGGGCGGCTGGAGCTCTTGGAACTCGCCCAGGTGCCGGCGGGGCACGAGGCGGAGTTTCAGGACGTGACCCGGTTTCCGGCCTTCAACACCAACAACCTGTGGGTGGATCTGCGGGCCTTGGCCGACCGCCTGGGCCAGGGCGGACTTCGCCTACCGCTGATCGTCAACCGCAAGCGGGTCGCTTCGACCGCGGTGGTTCAGCTGGAGACCGCCATGGGCGCGGCCATCGGCGCCTTCGACCGGGCGGGCGGGGTGGTGGTGCCCCGGTCGCGTTTTGCGCCGGTCAAGACCACCGACGACCTCTTGGTGCGCCGCAGCGACGCCTTCTTGCTCGGGCAGGAGGCGCCCCTCGCCGTCAACCCCGGTCGGGACCCGGCCCTGGGGGTGCCGGTGGTGACCTTGGACCCGCGGTACTACCGCTCGGTCCCGGGGCTGGATCTGCGGATCCCGGAGCCCCCAAGCCTCCTCGCGGCTCGCCGCCTGGAGGTGAGGGGAGACGTGAGGTTCGGGCGATCGGTCGCGATCCGCGGGGAGGTTCGGGTGGAGGCTCCCGGCCCCGCGCCGTTTTCCGTGGCGGACGGGACGGTCCTGTCAGGCTGAGCCCTGGGTCTCGCGCACCACCGAGAGCAGGGCGTCCACCACCCGGGGTTCGAAGAGGCTGACCTTGTGGTCGTCTAGGTAGCGGGCGGCGTCGTCCGGGGACACGGCCGGGCGGTACGGGCGGGGGGCGGTGAGGGCCTGGTACACGTCGGCGGCGGCCAGGATCTTGGAGGACAGGGGGGTCTCGGAGCCCGGCTTGTGGAGGTAGCCCGACCCGTCTTCCCGTTCGTGGTGGTACAGGATGGCTTCCCGGTCCAGTTGGCGCAGGGGGATGCCCTCCAGGAACTTCCACGCGAGCAGGGGATGGCGCTGGGTCAGGGCCATCTCCCGGGGGTTCAGGGCGCGCCCCTGGGCCAGCACGGTCCCCCGGTAGCCGACCTTGCCGATGTCGTGGAGCCGTCCGCTCAGTTGGATCGAGGCCACTGCCGCCGGGTCGAGACCGAGCCGGCGGGCGACGGCGGCGGCGAGCCGCGAGACCCCCGCAGAATGCCCTTCCATGCCCGGTACCTGCTGCTCCAGGACATCCACCAGCTCAAACAAGCTGTCCCGCAAGAAGGCTTCTTGGGCGGTGCCAAAGGAGCGGCTCAGGTGCAGGTGACGGGTGATGGCACGGGCCACCGGCGCAAACCGCGCCAAGTCCTCCCGGGTGAAGGGGCCGCCGTCCCGGCGGTTGCTGAAGTGGGCGATGCCCAGGACCTCCTCTCCGGCCACCAGGGGGTAGGAGAAGAAGGAGTCGCCGCGGTAGCCGTCCCCCCGGTTGATGGGGAGTCCCGCCATGTCGCCCGACTTCCCCACCAGGAGGGGCTCCTTGCGCTGGCTGACCCAGGTGGAGATCGTCCTCTGGGTCAGGGGAATCCGGGTCTCCCCGGCGAGCTCCTCCGGCCCCCCGAACCCGTAGGCCACGCGCACCACCAAGTCCCCGCCCTCCCGCACCATGACCGACACCCGATCGGCCGGCACGGCCTCCAGGCACAGCCTCGCGAAGAGCTTGAGCAGACGCCGAGGATCGGTCAGGGGGGCCCGCAGGAGACCCGCCCGGTTCGGGTCGAGGAGGTCTTCGTCTCGTTCCTGGGGGTGGGCCATCGGGTACTGGTGGTAGTGGCGCTGGCCCCGGACCTCCCGCGCCCTGGCCAGGCCGGAGAGGCACGCCTCGATGACCGTCTCGGGGGAGAACGCATCCTCGGGGTAGGCCGCGGCGCTGATCGCCAGGGACACCCCCCCGACCAGGCCCCGACGCTCTTCGTCGCCAATCGCCGCGTCGAACGCCTCGAAGGCCCGGCGGGCGAAGATGGCTGCCCCTTCCTTGCCGGTCTTGGGGAGGATCGCGGCGAAGTGGTCCGCGTGGCAGCGAGCGAGGGTGTCGCTCTTGCGGCACGCCCGGCCGAGGAGCCGCGCCACGTCCACCAGGAGGTCCTCTCCCACGGCGTGGCCGTGGGCCTGCTGGAAGGCCGCGAGCCCCTCCACCTCGATCATCACGAGGACCACCGGCTCGTTGTTGCGCCGCGCCCGGTCGAGCTCCCGCTCCAGCTGTTGCTCGCAGTAGCGCCGGTTGAAGAGCCCGGTGAGGGAATCCTGGAAGGCCAGGGCCCGGGGCTGGTCGGCCTGGAGGAGGGCGTCGATGGCGCCTTCGAAGGCGAAGGCGAAGACCCGGAGCAGATGGGCTTCGTCCCGGGTGAAGGCGGGCCCCCGGTCGCGGAGCAGGACCAGGTGCCCGGCCACGCTGCCCCCGCTGTACAGGGGCGCGGTCACCAGGCTCGCCGCGCCGAGGCGCTGAAGGACGGCTCCCGCGTCGGGGCCGGGGTCGGGCGTCGTCGAGAGGAGCACGGAGCGGGCCATCGCGGGTCGGTCGTCGCCCAGCAGGGCGTCGATCAGGGGCTTGGCGGCGTCGGCGGGCGAGAACCCCCGGCTCTCCCGCAGGCGCGGCGCGTCGTCGGCGTCGTCTTGCCACAGCAGGGCGGCCCGGTCGTGGGGGAGGACCTCCCGACCCAGGTCCAGCAACAGGCCAAAGGACGCGTCGAGATCCCCCAGGTTCCGGCCGAGGAGTTGGATCTTCAGGAGCAGGTTCATCTTGTCCGCGTACCGGGCCGCTACCTCCGGGGTGAGTTCGGCGCCGAGGGACAGCAAGTACTCCTCGGGGATCGCTGGGAACATCGGGTCCTCGTGGCGGGCGGGTAGCGGTGGAGGCACGCCCTGGACGAGCAAGTTCTGTGCCGAGGGGGGGTGACGGGTGCGCATCTTCCCGGGTCGGCGCTTTCCGGCTGGCGGGAAGGGCGGTAAGCGATCACTTCGGGGGGAGGCGGGTGGGAACTTCGTTTCCGTTATTGAGAAGCTGGACGCACTGCTGTGGCCCGGGGAAGCCGCCCGGGGGCGCCGCTCCTCACCCGCGCTGGGCGAGGCCTGGGCCCCAGGTCCCGGGCTTCTTGCCGGTGGCGGCGGTGATGATCTCGTCGATCTCCTGGCCGAGGAGCTCCTCCCGCTCCAGAAGGGCGTCGGCGAGGCGGTCCAGCGCCTGGCGATGGGTCTCCACGAGTTCCACCGCCCGGGCCTCGCAGGCCCGCACCAGGGCCTCGATCTCCTGGTCGATGATCCAGCCCATCTGGTCCGAGTAGGTCTTCTCCTGGCCCATCTTCTTGCCGAGGAAGACGTGCTCTTCGCCCCGGCTGAAGGTGACCGGGCCGATCTTCTCGCTCATCCCCCACTGGCAGACCATCTTCTCCGCCAGGTCGGTGGACTGCTTCAGGTCGTTTTGCGCGCCGGTGCTGGTGTCGTCGAAGCACACCAGCTCGGCGGCGCGGCCCCCCATGTTGACCGTGATGCGATCGAGCAGGAAGGACCGGGGGTAGTAGTGGCGGTCTCCTTCGGGGACGAGCTGGGTGACCCCGAGGGCCCTCCCCCTCGGTACGATCGTCACCTTGTGGATGGGGTCCATGCCGGGCAAGAGCTTGGCCACCAGGGTGTGGCCGGCCTCGTGGTAGGCGGTGATGCGGCGCTCCCGCTGGTCGGTCAGGCCCGGGCGCTCGATCCCCATCAGCACCTTGTCCTTGGCCAGGTCGAAGTGGCGCATGGCCACCAGGGTGGCGTCTTCCCGCGCCGCAAAGAGGATCGCCTCGTTGCACAGGTTCTCCAGGTCCGCCCCGCTCATCCCCGGGGTGGAGCGGGCGATGACCGCGAGGTCGACGTCCGGGGCGAGGGGGGCTCCTTGGGTGTGGACCTTGAGGATCCCCACCCGCTCTTCGAGCACGGGCAGATCGATGACCACCTGGCGGTCGAAGCGTCCCGGCCGCAAAAGCGCCGAGTCCAGGACGTCGGGCCGGTTGGTGGCGGCGAGGACGATGACCGCCGCGTGGCCCTCGAACCCGTCCAGTTCCCCCAGGAGCTGGTTCAAGGTCTGCTCGCGCTCGTCGTGGCCCCCGCCGAGGCCGGCGCCCCGGGAGCGTCCCACGGCGTCGATCTCGTCGATGAAGACGATGCTCGGGGCCTTGCCCCGGGCTTTTTCGAAGAGGTCCCGGACCCGGGCCGCCCCGACCCCGACGAACATCTCGATGAACTCCGAGGCGCTGGTGGAGAAGAAGGGGACGCCGGCCTCGCCGGCCACGGCCCGGGCCATGAGGGTCTTCCCGGTTCCGGGGGGGCCCATCAGGAGGATGCCCCGGGGCACCTTGCCCCCCAGGCGCTGGTACTTGTCGGGGTGGCGCAAAAAGTCCACCACCTCGGTCAGCTCCCGCTTGGGGTTCTCCATGCCCGCCACGTCGCGAAAAGACACCTGGGGGACTTTGCCTTCGTACACCCGGGCCTTGACCTGGCCGAAGCTGCCGAAGGGGCCCATCCGGTTGCCCTGGGCTCGGCGCATGGTCCACGCCCAAAACCCCAGGAGCAGGAGCCACGGCAGGCTGTTGGCCAGGAGCACCCACCAGTAGCTTTCCTGCGGGTCCCGCTCCACCCGGATCTCGACGCCCTGCTCCTCCAGGAGAACGAGGAGCGCCGGGTCGTCGAAGGGCGGCAGCGGGGTGGAGAAGGACCGGCTCTGGGCACCGCCGTTCTCGGTGGCCACCTCCCGAAACAGGGTTCCGGTGATCCGGTCCTCGGAGAGGGCGACCTCGCGCACGTTGCCCGCCCGGAGCTCTTGTTTGAGGGCGGAGTAGGAGAGCGGCACCGCCACCGGGCGGGCGCTGCGGTTGGCGTTTTCGAGCAGGACGCTCGCCAGCATCAGGGCGGCCACGAGCGCTAGCGCCCGCGGCCAGGGAAACCGCGGCATGGTCACCTCGGCGGTCGAGTTTGGGGGCTACGGTACCGGAAAGGCCGGGGGAGGTCAAACCCCCCGGAAGGGGGGGAAAGGCCAGAAACACGGCGTTTCCCGCCGGGTTCCCGCCGGGTTCCAGTTGACCCCTTGGGATGCCTTCGGGTAGCCTGACGCCGCGTTTGCCCCCCGACCCCGCGGGCCAAAAAGGCTACGCCATGACCGTCGACGAGGGCGACTCCCGCCGGATCCAGCGCCTGCCCCCGTACGTGTTCTAAGGAGGTGGACGAGCACCGGATCCAGCAGGCGACGGTCGGCATCTGGGATGCGGCAGTGGGGCGCTCTGGCGCCCGGCGGCGACGAGCCTTCCCCTTGAATCGGCGGAGCGTAGCGCGATGCGCGAGATTGGCGTAGGGATCATCGGCTTTGGCACCGTGGGCGCCGGCGTCGTCCAGGTGCTCAAGGAGAACGGCGACGAGATCGCCCGGCGGCTCGGGGCTCGGCTCCGCCTGGTCAAGGTCGCGGATAAGGATCTGGAGTCGGATCGGGGGGTGCCCCTGGAGGCCGGGCTCCTCACCGCCGAGGTGGGGGAGGTGGTGGAAAACCCCGCGGTGGACATCGTGGTGGAGCTCGTGGGTGGCTACGAGCCGGCCCGCACCTTCCTCGCCCGGGCCATCGCCGCCGGCAAGCACGTGGTTACCGCCAACAAGGCGCTCCTGGCGGTGCACGGGGACGAGCTCTTCGCCGCGGCCCGGGCCCGGGGGGTGGATGTCGGCTTCGAGGCGAGCGTGGGCGGCGGCATCCCGATCCTGCGGGCGGTGCGCGAAGGCATGGCGGCCAACCGCGTCCGCACCGTCTACGGCATCTTGAACGGCACCACCAACTACATCCTCACCGAGATGAAGGAGAAGCAGGAGAGCTTCGAGCGGGTGCTCAAGGAGGCCCAGCGCCTGGGGTACGCCGAGGCCGACCCCACCTTCGACGTGGAGGGGATCGACGCCGCCCACAAGATCACCCTGCTGGCCACCCTGGCCTTCGGGCGCAAGGTGCCCTTTGCTGGGGTGTACACCGACGGCTTGAGCCGCATCACCCCCCAGGACATCGAGTACGCCGAAGAGCTCGGCTTCGACATCAAGCTCCTGGCGGTGGCCAAGGACGACGGCCGCCGCCTGGACGTGCGGGTGCACCCCACCATGATCCCGTCGACCCACCTTTTGGCGGGGGTGCGCGGGGTGTACAACGCGGTGTACGTGGACGCGGACTTCCTCGGGCCCTCCCTGTACTACGGCCAGGGGGCCGGGCGGCGGGCGACGGCCAGCGCCGTGGTGGGGGACCTGGTGGAGATCGCCCGCGACGTGCTCCTCGGGGTCTCCTGGCGGGTGCCCCCCCGGGCCTTCCAGGAGGAGGCCCTGGGGGAGGCACGGCTCAAGCCGATCGAGGAGGTCGTCTGCCAGTACTACCTGCGCTTCACCGCCCTGGACAAGCCCGGGGTCCTCTCGCGCATCTCGGGGATCCTCGGCCAGTACGGCATCTCCATCGAGAGCGTGGTCCAGAAGGGGCGCGCCGCCGGTCAAGCGGTGCCCCTGATCATCATGACCCACGAGGCGCGGGAGGCGGACATCCGCCACGCCCTGGGGGAGATCGAGGCGGAAGCCGTGACCCTGGGCGGCCCCACCCTGATCCGCATCGAGGGCTAGGGTGAAGATCGTCATCCTGCTGGGCGACGGCATGGCCGACGAGCCCCTGGCGGAGCTCGGCGGCCAGACCCCCCTGGAGGCCGCGGCCACCCCTCACCTGGACGCCCTGGCCCGGGAGGGCACCCTGGGCCTCGCCCGCACCGTCCCGCCGGAGCTCCCCGCCGGGAGCGACGTGGCCAACCTGGCGGTCTTCGGCTACGACCCCCGCACCTGCTACACCGGCCGGGCCCCCCTGGAGGCCGTGGCCATGGGGATTGCCCTAGGCCCCGGGGACGTGGCGTACCGGCTCAACCTGGTGACCCTCTTGGCCGGCCACCACCAGGTCTTCATGGACGACTTCTCGGCGGGTCACGTCTCCACCCCCGAGGCCCGGGAACTGGTGGCTACCCTGGGGACGCGCCTCGGGGGCGACGGGTTCGAGTTTTACCCGGGGGTCTCCTACCGCAACCTCCTGGTGTGGCGGGGGGGCACCGAGGCCCCCGAGACCACCCCGCCCCACGACATCTCGGGCCAAGCGGTGCACCCCTACCTGCCCCGGGGCCCCGGCGCGGAGGAACTTCTGCACCTGATCACCGGCTCCCAGCTCCTGCTCAAGGACCACCCGGTCAACCGGGCGCGGCGGGAGCGGGGGGATAAGGAAGCCAACTCGATCTGGCTGTGGGGCCAGGGGCGGGCCCCCCGCATGGGCACCTACCGCGAGCGCTTCGGGCTGACCGGCGCGGTGATTTCGGCAGTGGACCTCCTGAAGGGCATCGGGCGGGCGGCCGGGCTCGCGGCCCCGACGGTCCCCGGCGCCACCGGCTACATCGACACCAACTACGAGGGCAAGGTGGCGGCCGCCCTGGCTGCCCTGGCGGACGGCGACTTCGCCTTCCTCCACGTGGAGGGCCCGGACGAGGCGTCCCACGCCGGGCGCCTGGATCACAAGCTCCAGGGCATCGAGGCCTTCGACGCCCGGGTGGTGGGGCCGGTGCGGGCCGGGCTCGAGGCCCGGGGGGAGCCCTTCGTCCTCTTGGCGATGCCCGACCACCCCACGCCCCTGCGGCTGCGCACCCACACCCGGGAGCCGGTGCCCTTCGCCCTGTACCGGTCCTCCGGGCAGGGCAACTTCCCCGGTGCCGCCTTCACCGAGGCGGCGGCCGCGGCTACCGGGGTCCGGGTGGACGCCTGGCGGCTTTTGGACCACGTGCTCGGGCGGAGCCTCCTGTGGTGATCGCCGCCCCCTGCCGGGTCATCTACGGCGACACCGACGCCATGGGGATCGTGTACTACGCCAACTACCTGCGGTACTTCGAGCTCGGCCGCAACGAGTACATGCGGGCCCGGGGGCTGACCTACCGGGAGGTGGAGGCCCAGGGGTTCGCCCTGCCGGTGGCCGAAGCCCGGTGCCGGTACCTGCGGTCGGCCCGCTACGACGACCTGGTCACCGTGGAGACCCGGGTGGTGCGGGCCCGGGGGGCCCGGGTGGTCTTCGCCTACGCGGTGCGCGGGGAAGGGGGTGTGGTGCTGGCCGAAGGGGAGACCGAGCACGGGGTCGTCGGGCGGGAGGGGCGCCCCACCCGCCTGTCCGAGGAGCTCCGGGCCGCCCTGGCCCCCGAGGAGGGCTGACCCGCCCGGGCGACCGGGCACCGCGCCGATGGGCGGGACGGGAGCGCGCCATGTTCACCGAGGCCGACTTCGCCATCAGCGGCACCGCCTACGAGTGGACCGAGCGGACCTTAGGGCTCCTCCAAAAGGTCCTCAAGGTCAACGTCAAGCTCCACCAGGCGCCGGGTCAACTCGCCGAGGGGAGCATCTTCCTCTTCAACCACTTCGCCCGGTTCGAGACCTTCATCCCCCCGTACCTGATCTACCAAGCCACCGGGGCCCACTGCCGCTCGGTGGCGGCGCCCGAGCTCTTCACCGAGGGCGACGCCTTGAGCGAGTTCCTCCTGAGCCTCGGGGCGGTCCCGGCCGACTACCCGAATCTGTTGCCGTTCCTGGTCGCCGAGGTGTTGCGGGGGCGCAAGGTGGTGATCTTCCCCGAAGGCGGCATGGTCAAGGACCGCCGGGTCCTGGACCGCCGGGGGGGCTACAGCATCTACTCCCGCACCGCCCGGGAGCGCCGCAAGCACCACACCGGCGCGGCGGTGGTGGCGCTGGCGGTGGACGGGGTCAAGGCGGCGGTCCGGGAAGCGGCGGCTGGGGGCGACCGGGACCGGGTGGCCCGGTGGGCCCGACACCTGGCCCTGGACGCCGACCGGCTCCTGGCCCAGGCCCGGCTGCCCACGACCATCGTGCCCGCCAACATCACCTTCTACCCCATCCGCATCCGCGAGAACCTCCTGAAGCGGGGCGTGGAGCTCTTCTCCCGGGGCTTGAGCCCCCGGGCCGCCGAGGAGCTCCTGATCGAGGGCAACCTCCTCCTTCAGGACACCGACATGGACATCCGGCTGGGCGAGCCCCTGGACCCCGCCGGGTTGTGGGGCCCGGGCGGGCGGTGGCTCCGGCGGCGCGTCGCCCGGCGGGCGGAGTCCCTGGGGGACCTCGTCCGGCTCGCCCCCGGGGAGGGGCCCTGGGACCGGCGCCTGTGGGCGCGGGCGGCGCGGGCCCGTACCCTCGCGCTCCGGGACGCCTACATGGCCGGGGTGTACCGGGGGGTGACGGTCAACCTCAGCCATCTCGCCTCCGGGCTCGCCCTGCGGCTTTTGGACCGGGGGGTGACCGAGGTGGCCGCTGCGGAGTTTCACCGGGCCGTGTACCTGGCGGTCAAGGCGGTGCAGGGGGAGGCCGAGGTGCATCGCCACCGGAGCCTCCAGAACCCCGAGGCGTACGGGGGGCTCCTCGGGGGAGACTGCCCGGGGATCGAGCTCCTGGTGGAGACCGCTACCGCGTCGCGGCTGCTGGAGCGGCGGGACGGTCGCTACCGCTTCCTCCCCAAGCTCAGGGAGCAGCACGGGTTCGACCGGGTGCGCCTGGAGAACCCGGTGGCGGTGTACGCCAACGAGGTGGCGCCCATCCCCGGGGTGGCGCGCGCCGTGGAGCGGGCCCTGGACGAGGCCGCCGAGCTCCGCCCGGCGGTCCTGGCGCAACGGCGCTTCGACGATGAGCTCCGGGCCTTCCAGTGGGACCGGGCCGCGTTTTCCAAGGCCCGCCACGGGGTGGTGAACCGGGGGGAGACCGCCACCCGCTCCGGAGAGCCGTTCCTGTTCCTCCCGGCCCGGCCCCACCCCCTGGGGGTCCTCCTGGTCCACGGGTTCACCGCCTCCCCGGCGGAGGTGCGGCCCTTCGGGGAGCGCCTCCGGGACCTGGGCTACCCCGTGCTCGGGGTGCGCCTCAAGGGGCACGGCACCTCCCCCTGGGACCTCCTGGAGCGGCGCTGGGAGGACTGGTTGGCTGCGGTCCGCCGGGGATGGGAGATCCTCTCCGCCCTGGCGCCCCGGGTATGCCTGGTGGGGTTCTCCGCGGGCGGGGCGCTCGGCCTGCGGCTGGCGGCCGAGCAGCCCGGGGGGCTCGCGGGGATGGTCTCGGTGGCCGCGCCCCTCAAGGTGCGGGACAAGGGCCTCCAGTTCGTGCCCCTGCTCCACGGGGCCAACCGGGTGGTGGAGAGCGTCTCCCCCGCCCGCGGCATCCTCCTCTTCCACCACGCGGAACCGGAGCACCCCGAGATCAACTACCGGCACCTGCCGATCCGGGCGCTGTACGAGCTCGGGCAGTTGATCGACGCCGTGGAGGAAAGGCTGCCCGAGGTCCGCTGCCCGACCCTGATCATCCAGGGGAGCGAAGACCCCACCGTCGACCCCAAGAGCGCCCAACTCCTGTACAAGAAGCTGGCCGCCCCCGACAAGGCCCTGGTGATGATCCCGTCGGCCCGCCACGGCATCCTGTACGAAGACGTGGGGGGCACCCAGGAGCGCATCCTGGGCTTCCTGGAGGACCGGAGGGGCTAGGGTTCGCCCCGGGCCGCGTACCGCCCCTCGAGATAGCGGCAGCCCGAACCTCCGGCGGCTCCGAAGTGGACGCCAAAGGTGCTCCCCCAGCCCTGCAAGCGGGCGTACACGACCCTGCCCCGTAGGGTCACCAGTTCGTCCTCGAAGGCCACGGTGACCTCCACCTCGCCCTCGACGCCGGGAACTGCCCCCACCAGACCGACCTGCATTCCCGCCGCCGAGAGGTCGCAGGTCGCCCCCGGGTACTCCATCCCCGCCAGGCGGGCCAGGACCATCCTCGTGTCTCGCCAGCGAACGCTGTTTCTCTGCTCGTCCCGGTACTCGGCGGCACGGCGCACGGTGGCATGACGCATGGTGTTCGCTCCCGGCACAAGAGGGATGAAGCCCCCACGGCGACGAGTATGTCACAAGATAAGTGCAGCCGACACGGCGTTTGTTTTCTTGTGCATTCTTTCTCTCCCCCGGTTCCTTCCTACGGGGCGTCACACAAGGCCCGAAGGAAGTGCTTGCGGAGGGGGTAGACGAAGACCGCCCGGGGGGGGGCGCTCTTCCGGGCGGCCGTCCCCCGCACGCTGTAGCCCGCGGTCGTCCCCACGAACACCCAGTTCGCCGCCCGATAGCACGTCCCCGTGAACCGGTCGAGTTGCACGAAGGTCTCCATCAGCGCCGGGCGGTAGCCGTAGCGAGCCCCCCAATCGGCGGGCAGGCGGCGGGCAACCGCGCCCAGGATGCGGGACGCCAGGTTGGGGCAGCGGACCCACGGGAGGATCAGGAATCGGGAGTTGTTGACCACCATCTTGAGGTTCCGGACCCGCTGGTCGTCACTCCACCCGACGAAGGTGTCACGAGCCGTGACTCGCCAAGCCGCCGCGGCGAAGCCCAGGAGCGCGACGACCGAATCGGCGCCGGTCTCCCCGTCCCGTCCGTACACCAGATAGCGGAGCTGGGCGCCGAACAGGCGGGGCTCGGGGATGTAGTGGTGGCGTCGGAGGAGCTCGCTCCAGAGGCGCGACTCCCCCGGCGCCGACACCGGAACCAGCCGCAGCGGCCCCACCGCCTCGCAGCGGGCGCCTTGGGGGGACAGGGTGGGCTCGGCCTGGTCGCCCGGCCGGGTTCGGGGTTTCCGCTCGCGTGGTGGCGGCGCGTCGAGCAGGTTGTCCATCGCCATCCGTTTCAGGACGTCTTGCGCGATCCCGACCCGCGGCCTCCCCCGCGCGTCCCGGAGCTCTGCCAGGCGGCAGAGCTCTCGGCCCAGCTCGGTCCGGTTGCGGCTCCGGGCTCCCGCGGCGGCGACTCGGAGCTCCTTCACTTCCCGGGCGGTGTACCGGCGACCGATGTACCCTACGGTCAGCGTGTCCCACTCGGGCGCGTCGGCCGCAGGTTCGGCGGCGAGGAAGGAGAGCAGCCGCTCCACGGCCGCCTCTCGGGCGGTGGGCCGCCGGTCGGGCCGGTCGAGCGCCGGCAGGCGCAGGCGCGCAAACCGGTGCAGAAACGCCTCTACCGACCGGACCGGGACCCGAACGTCCCACATCAGGCGTTCCGGACTGCGGCCACCGTGGGCGCCGAGGATGATCTTGGCCCGCTTGCTCCTCCAGACGCCGACGGTCTGGCTCGCAGCGATCTCGCGTACGGCCTCGAGCTCTTCGGGCGTGCACCGGATCGTCGGCGACGGGCCGGGGTCCGGTCGGGGGGTCCGTGCCCCGGGGCGCCGGGGCCCAGGCGACGGCTCCACGGAACCACGCTTCGCGCGGCTCACCGGCGGCCCCCCAGGGCCTGCGCCTGGGGGATGGTGCCCCCGAGCGTCGCCCCGTAGACCCCCTGGACGAACACGGTAGGGCTCGGCAGCGAGCGCAGGAACCGAAACCGCGTCACGCCCTGCTCGAGGGTCGTGTCATAGCCGTACATGCATACGAATTCTACGTTGTTCCGGCGCCGAAACCGGAAGAGCTCGGGGTAGAGGTCGAGATCGGCGGGCAGGGCCTCGATTTCCCCTCATCCCTGTCCTCCTTGACCGGGTGTCTGGTCGGCTCGTTGTACTCTGGGGGCGCGCGTCGGGTCAACAGAGAGTCAGGCCCTTGGGTGTCCGCCCCGTGCGGCGGTGCCCACGCGGGCGACCGAGCCCCGCCGCTACCCCTCGGGGAGGAAGCTCCGGGCCCGCAGGGGGGAGGCCGCGGCGATGGCTGGGTAGTGGGTGTCGAGGTGCCACAGCTCCAGTTCGCCGTCGATCGCCGCCTGGGCGATGAGGAGATCCGGGAGGGGTACCGTGAGCGCTTGGCGCCGCAAGGCGAACCCGAGGCGCGCCGCGCGATCCCATAGGTCGCCGCCGACGGGAACGTGGGCCAGGCTACCGATGAGATCCTGCAGGCGCGCGTAGCCGGAGGGGTCCCGGGCGCCCAGCAGGAGCTCGGCCCGGATCGGCCAGCAGGTGTGCACCCGGCCCTCCACCAGGGCGCTTCGCAGGGTCTTCTTGACCGCCTCGAACCCCGTGGGGCGTAGGTAGGCGATCCAGACCGAGGTGTCGGCCAGGACGCCGGTCACGGGCCGTCCTTCGGGCCGGCTCGCCAGCGGGCGAGGTCGTCCAGATCCATGTCGATCAGCCCCGAGCCCGCCAGGGTCGCCAGCTCCTCCAGTCGCTTGCGCCGCAGGTAGTCGGTGAGGGCGATCTCGAAGGCCTCGCGCTTGGTGCTGGCCCCGCTCGCCCGCTGCACCTCAGCCACCAGGTGATCGTTCACCGCTACGGAAAGCCGTCCCATGGTGTCACCTCTACGCACCAGGTATCTCCACCAGATGAGGCCACGCTAGCGGTGCCTCGCCGATGTGTCAAGCGGTTCCGGTCGCAGGGGCGCCGCCGGCCCTGGCTCCGCCGCACCGCCCGGGGCAGGCGGACCCTTGAGTTGAACGAAGCCGCTATCGCGGCAGGGAGCCGCTTGCGCGGCTGAAAGAACATCAGTCCGGGGTGGCGCGCGCCAACGGCACCAGCGCCTTCATCGCCGCGTGGGGGCAGAGTGTGTCGGCACGCACCGCCTCCTGGACGGGCTCGGGCAGCACCCGCACCAGGGCCAGCCGTCGCGACACCCAGCTCGGGGTCCGCAGGCACTGCCGGGCGAGCTCGGTGGGGGAGAGCCGATGGACCTCGGTGAGCTCGCGCAGCAGCCAGGCCTCCTCCAGCGCCGAGGGGGTGCGGCTGCGCTCCAGGCGATGGGCCAAGAGCAGCGCCTCCAGCTCCCCCGTCGGCAGCGCCAGGGCCTCCACCGTGTCGCGTCCGAGCTGTTGCAGCAGCCGCACCCGGCGGTAGCCGTGGATCGGCACGAAGGGCACGGGAGCGGTCACCGCGACCACCCACACCGGCGTCTTCTGGCCGTGCTCGGCCAGCGAGGCCAAAAGGCGCGCCTCCGCCTGCGGATCGCGCAGCCGCAGCGCGGCGTACTTCAGGGTGATCGACGCCGGCCAACCCCTCCAGCAGGCGGCGGTTCATGCCGGTCAAGGCGTCTCTTGCACCGCACGAACGCACCGTAGCCGAAGCCGGCGCCGGACTTGAAGATGGATCAGCCACAGTCTTTGCGGGGGAGACGAGATCGTGCCGCCGACGCCGACGCGCCCCCTGCCGGTTGGCCTCCCGGCCCCGGGGGCTGCGGCGGTAGCGGCTCTGCGCCCGACGACAACCGTCTCGACGAGCGTTTTGCTGGCAAGACGTCGCGCAGTAGCGCTGCCCGCGCCAGCAGGACCGACAGACGAGGAACACCGTGCCGCATCGGCGACACCGCACCGAAACCGCCAGCTGCAATCGGTCACAGCCCGGCCCCTGGCAAACCCGGCCGCGCCGTGGTAGGAAAAAAGCTACCTGTTGGGTTCCTGCGGCCGACCTGGTCTAAAGGACCTCACACGAGGAAGGCCCGAAGCGGACACTTCGGGCCTTCTGCTATCTGCAGACCTGACCATCCATCCCCCGTGCGCCGCCAAACCTCAACCGCCCCCAGGGATCAGTGCTGACCGGCACCACGGGGTCAATTCTCGTCGGCGGCGAAGCCAACGGGTCTGGGCCGCCCAAACCCGGACCCCTTACCGGCCTCCCCAGGTCGGCTTCGCCGCCGCCGCCGCCCCCCTGTGGCGTCGGCGGCGGGAGCTCGTGGAGCCGACCCACCGGCTGCCCGCCGTTCTCTTGCCCGGGGCCCGAAACCTGGACAAGCCCCGGTGCTATGGCCAACTGCTCCGGGTCGAGGGCGAGCTCGGCGGCGACGGCGCCGTGGGGCCTTGTGCCCTGGGGGTGCCGGGCGGGCGGTGACCGAGGGCCGGGTGGACGAGGTGGACTTCGTGGACGAGGTGGACGGCGTGGGAACGGAGCCGCTGAGCCCGCGGCACGGCGGGTACCGAGGGTTGAAGTCCTTCCAGGTGGCGCAGCTCGTCTACGATCTCACGGTGCGCTTCTGCGAGCGCTACGTCGACCGCTTCAGCCGCACCCGCGACCAGATGGTGCAGGCGGCCCGCTCGGGGGTGCAAAACATCGCCGAGGGGAGCCAGGCGTCGGGCACCTCGAAGAAGACCGAGCTCAAACTAACCAACGTGGCGCGGGCGAGCCTGGAAGAGCTGTGGCTCGACTACGAGGACTTCCTGCGCCAGCGCGGACTGTCACTGTGGCCCCGGGAAGACCCCCGCCGGGCCGCGTTGATCGCCCGGCGGTGCGCCACTGCGGATGAGGTGGCCGAGTGGGTGCGAGAGGAGCACGGTGGACGAGGTGGACGGAGTGGACGGAGTGGACGGAGTGGACCCAGTGGACACCCGGAGAAGTCCACCTCGTCCACAACGTCCACCCCGCCCACCCCCTACCCCGAGCTCGCCGCCAACGCCGCCCTCGTCCTCATCGCCGTCGCCTGCGGCTTGCTCGACCGCCAGCTCGCCGCCCAGGCCGCCGCCTTCGAAGCCGAGGGCGGGTTCACCGAGTGCCTGTACCGGGTTCGAACCGCGCGAAGGAGGCCCCCCTAACCCCCACCGCCCCCGTCGGTCGGCGGGTCTCACCCCAGGTCCGCGTGGTACTCCTGCAGGGACTTCACCCCGCCCCGGCCCTCCCGGGTGGCGGCGATGCCCCGGGCCGCAGCCAGGGCCGCGGCGGTGGTGGTGATGTAGGGCACCTTGTGGCGGATGGCGGCCTTGCGGATGTAGGAGTCGTCGTCGAGGCTCTGTTTCCCCGCGGGGGTGTTGATCACCAGGTCGATCTCCCCGTTCTTGATCGCGTCGGCGAGGTGGGGGCGCCCCTCGTGCATCTTGCGGACGGTCTGGCTCGGAATGCCGTGGCGGGCGAGGAACGCCGCCGTGCCCTCGGTGGCCCGCACGGAAAAGCCGAGCTGGGCGAAGATCCGGGCGGCCTCCAAGACCCCCCCCTGGTCCCGGGGGGCGACGGTGATGAGCACCGTGCCCGAGAGCGGCAGGCGCTGGTTGGCCGCCTCCTGGGCCTTGAAGAACGCCGGGCCGTAGCGGTCGGCGAGCCCGAGCACCTCGCCGGTGGAGCGCATCTCGGGCCCCAGGAGGGGGTCCACCTCGGGGAACATGTTGAAGGGAAAGACCGCCTCCTTCACCCCGAAGTGGTGCACCGGCCGCCGGGCGAGCCCGAGGTCGGCGATCCGGGCCCCCATCATCACTTGGGTCGCCAGCCGGGCCATGGGGATGTTGCACACCTTGCTCACCAGCGGCACCGTGCGGCTCGCCCGGGGGTTGGCCTCGAGGACGTACACCGTGTCCTGGGCGATGGCGTACTGGATGTTCATCAGGCCGACGACCTTGAGCTCCACGGCGATGCGCCGGGTGTACTCCTCGATGGTGTCCAGGTGTTTTTGGGGGATAGACACCGGCGGGATCACGCACGCCGAGTCCCCCGAGTGGACCCCGGCGAGCTCGATGTGCTCCATCACCGCCGGCACGAAGGCGTCGGTGCCGTCGGCGATGGCGTCGGCCTCGGCCTCGATGGCGTCCTCCAGGAAGCGGTCGATGAGGATCGGCCGCTCCGGGGAGACGTCCACCGCCTTCTCCACGTACTCTCGGAGCATCGCCGGGTCCTGGACCACCTCCATGCCCCGGCCCCCCAAAACGTAGCTCGGCCGCACCATCAGGGGGTAGCCGATGCGCTCGGCCACCGCCAGGGCCTCCTCCAGGGTGTGGGCCATGCCCGAGGGGGGTTGGGGGATGGCGAGGCGCTCCATCACCTCCTTGAAGCGCTCCCGGTCCTCGGCGAGGTCGATGGTCTCGGGGGTGGTGCCGAGGATCTTCACCCCGGCGGCGGCGAGCTCGGCGGCGAGGTTTAGGGGGGTCTGGCCGCCGAACTGGACGATCACCCCCTCGGGCCGCTCCTCCTCGTAAATGGCGAGCACGTCCTCCACCGTGAGGGGCTCGAAGTACAGCTTGTCCGAGGTGTCGTAGTCGGTGGAGACGGTCTCGGGGTTGCAGTTCACCATCACCGAGCCGTAGCCCAGGTCCCGCAGCGCAAAGGCCGCGTGGACGCAGCAGTAGTCGAACTCGATCCCCTGGCCGATGCGGTTGGGCCCGCCCCCGAGCACCAGCACCCGGCGCCGGGCGGCGCCCCGGCCCCGGCTCCCCCCCTGGTAGGTGGAGTAGTAGTAGGCGGCGTCGGCGACCCCGCTCACCGGCACCGGGTCCCACGCTTCGGCGATCCCCAGCGCGGCGCGCCGCTCCCGCAGGGCCGCCTCGGCCACGCCGAGGATCTTCGCCAGGTAGCGGTCGGCGAAGCCGTCGGTCTTGGCCCGGCGCAGGAGCTCGTCCGGCGGCAGCCCGCCCCGGTGGGCCAGGAGCTCCTCCTCCAGGTCCACGAGCTCCTTCATCTGCTCCAAAAACCACCGCTTGATGTGGGTGCGCCGGTGCAGGGCGTCGAGGTCGATGCCCTTGCGGATCGCCTCGTACAGCACGAACTGGCGCTCGCTGGTCGGCTCGGCCAAAAGCGCCCACAGCTCCTCGGCGGACTTGCGGTGGAAGTCCTTGGCGAAGCCGAGACCCATGCGGCCGTTCTCCAGGGAGCGGATGGCCTTTTGAAAGGCCTCCTTGTAGGTCTTGCCGATGCTCATGGCCTCCCCCACGGCCCGCATCTGGGTGCCGAGCTTGTCCTCGACCCCCTTGAACTTCTCAAAGGCCCAGCGGGCGAACTTGACCACCACGTAGTCCCCCGAGGGGGTGTAGCGGTCCAGGGTCCCGTCCCGCCAGTAGGGGATCTCGGCCAGGGTGAGCCCGGCCGCGAGCTTGGCGGAAACCAGCGCGATGGGAAAGCCGGTGGCCTTGGACGCCAGCGCCGAGGAGCGGGACGTCCGGGGGTTGATCTCGATGACCACCACCCGCCCGGTGGCGGGGTCGTGGGCGAACTGGACGTTGGTGCCGCCGATCACCTCGATGGCGTCGACGATGGCGTAGGCGTAGCGCTGGAGCCGTTCCTGCAACGCGGGGGCGATGGTGAGCATGGGGGCGGTGCAAAAGGAGTCCCCGGTGTGCACCCCCATGGCGTCGACGTTTTCGATGAAGCAGACGGTGATCTTGTGCCCCGTGGCGTCCCGGACCACCTCCAGCTCCAGCTCCTCCCAGCCGAGCACCGACTCCTCCACCAGGATCTGGCTCACCGGGCTCGCCGCCAGCCCCCGGGTCGCCAGGGTCTCGAACTCCTCCCGGTTGTAGGCGAAGCCGCCCCCGGTGCCCCCCATGGTGTAGGCGGGCCGAATCACCGCCGGCAGCCCGATCTCCTCCAGCACCGCCCACGCCTCGCCGAGGCTCGTGGCAATGCCGCTTCGCGCCGTCTCGATGCCGAGGCGGGCCATGGTCTCCTTGAAGATCAGCCGGTCCTCGCCCCGGCGGATGGCGTCGAGGTTGACCCCGATCACCTTGACCCCGAGGCGGTCCAACACGCCCCGTCGGGCCAGCTCCGAGGAGAGGTTCAAGCCGGTCTGGCCGCCGAGGTTCGGCAAGAGGGCGTCGGGGCGCTCCCGCTCGATGATCTCGGTGAGGACTTCGGCGTTGAGGGGCTCTAGGTAGGTGCGGTCGGCGAGCCCCGGGTCGGTCATGATGGTGGCGGGGTTCGAGTTCACCAACACGATCTCGTAGCCGAGCTCCCGCAGGGCCTTGCACGCCTGGGTGCCCGAGTAGTCGAACTCGCACGCCTGGCCGATGACGATGGGGCCCGAGCCGATGATGAGGACCTTCTGGATGTCGTCGCGTCGGGGCATGGGGCGCTCCTCTGGTCTCGGCGCGGGGCCGGTGAAGGGTTTCACGCGGGGATTACCCGGGGTCGCCTTGCCCCGTCAAGGGGCAACTGCCCGGGGGGCGCCCGGTACCGCAGATCCGGTCACTTCCGGGCCACCACCACCGGGCAGCGCTCGCCGAAGCCGGTGAGCCCGGGCGCGACCTCTAGGGCCGCGGAGGCGAAGCCGGCGGCCCGAAGGCGGTGGACGATGTCGCTGCCGTAGGTGCGAAAGACGAGGACCGTCCCCGGTCCTCCGAGCCGGTCGCCATGATACTCCGGGGGCTCCAGGTGGACGATCCCCCCCCCCTCCAGCCGCGCCCGCTCCCGGGTCGGGGCGCCCTCGACCAGGGGCACGGTGAAGGCGAGGATCCCGCCGGGCTTCAAAACGCGCCACACCTCGCGAAAGCCGGCGCGATCGTCAGGTACGTGCTCGAAGACCTCGGTGGAGGTGACGAGCCGAAAACGCTCCCCAGAGAAGGAGAGGCGCTGTACGTCCTGGCACAGCACGCCGTCGCGCACCTCCCCGCTCGGTACCCCTGCTCGGTATTCGGAGCAGGTGAAATCGCCCGCCCGGCGCCGGAGGAAATCCACCAGGGGCCCGGAGCAGGACAGTTCGTAGACGCTGTCGCCCACCCACTCCGCCGAGAGCCGACGCACGGCCTCGCCGAGGGCCGCGTGCACCGGGGTGGCCAGGCAGCGCAGGCAACGGACCGAAAGGATCTCGGAGCCGAGGCGAAGGAAGACGCTCGATCCGCACAGGGGGCACGGGCGCAGCCGGATCGCCAGGTGGCGGAGGTCCAGGAGGCCGAAAGCGATCCGAAGCTTCTGGCCCAGGGTCAGGTTCATGGTGTCTCCCGAGGCCTCGGTGGCTGCCTAGGATTCCGAGCGTCCCCCCACTGTAGCGGTCCCCCCGGTCCCCAGACAAGGCGGCCCTGGACCCGATTCCGTTGCCAAGGGCCCGAGCCAATGGTAGGAAGGAGCGGCCCGGCCCGGTCCGGCGAACACACAGGAGGCCAGCCATGCGGATGTTTCGGACCTTCACTGTCGAACCCCGTCTCCCGGAGCGGCTCCAGCCGCTCCGGGAGATCGCCCACAACCTGTGGTGGAGCTGGAACCCCGAGGCGGTGGACCTGTTCCGGCGCATGGACCACGACCTGTGGTCGGAGACCTACCACAACCCGGTGCAGATGTTGGGGGCAATCGACCAGGGGCGGCTCGACGCCCTGGCGGTGGACCCGGTGTTCCTGGCCCATCTGGACCGGGTCGCCCAGGCCCTGGACCGGTACCTGAAGATGCCCACCTGGGCCCAAAAGGTCCACCCCGAACTGAACGGCACCCAGGTCGCCTACTTCTCCATGGAGTTCGGCCTCCACGAGTGCCTCCCCATTTACGCCGGGGGCCTCGGCATCCTAGCCGGCGACCACTTCAAGAGCACCAGCGAGCTCGGCCTCCCCATGGTGGGGGTGGGGCTGTTGTACCGCCAGGGGTACTTTCACCAGTACCTCACCCACGACGGGTGGCAGCAAGAGGTGTACCCGGAAAACGACTTCCACAACCTGCCCGTGCAGCTGGTGCGGGGCGCCGCGGGGCAGGCGGTGACCGTCGAACTCGCCATCCAGGGTCGGCGGGTCGTGGTGCAGGGGTGGCAGGTGCAGGTGGGGCGGGTGCCGCTCTTTCTCCTGGATACCAACCGGGAGGAGAACGACCCGGCCGACCGGGACATCACCCGGCAGCTGTACGCCCCCGGGCTGGAGGTCCGGATCCGCCAGGAGATCGTCCTCGGCGTCGGCGGGATGCGCTTTCTGCACGCCCTGGGACACGACCCGGCGGTGTGCCACATGAACGAAGGACACGCGGCGTTTCTCGGCCTGGAGCGCATTCGCCACCGCATGGCGGAGTCGGGCCGGGGGTTCTGGGAGATCTTCGAAGCGGTGCGCGCCGGCAACGTCTTTACCACCCACACCCCGGTGCCGGCGGGCATCGACCTGTTTTCGCCGGAGCTAATCGAGACCTATCTGGAAGACACCCTGCGTGGGCTGGGGATGGGGGCCCAGGACCTTCTGCGCCTGGGGCGGCAGCACCCCGACGACCCCCGGGAGCCCCTCTCCATGGCGGTGCTCGCCTTGCGCCTGAGCTGCCACCACAACGGGGTGAGCCGGCTCCACGGCGCGGTGTCCCGTCGGATGTGGGCGGGGGTGTGGCCCGGCATCCCGGTGGACGAGGTGCCCATCGGCCACGTCACCAACGGGGTGCACGTCCGCTCCTGGCTCTCCGACGAGATGGCGCGGCTCTTTGACCGCTACCTCGGCCCCCAGTGGGTCGACGAGCCCCTCAACGCGGGGATGTGGGAGCGCATCCGGCAGATCCCCGACAACGAGCTGTGGCGGGCCCAGGAACGGCTCAAGGAGCGGCTGGTGGGGTTCGTCCGCCGAAAGCTGGCGCGCCAGCTCCACCGCCGGGGGGCCCCGGCCCCGGAGATCGCCCGCGCCGAGGAGGTGCTCGACCCCGAGGCCCTCACCCTCGGCTTCGCCCGGCGCTTCGCCACCTACAAGCGGGGGACCCTGCTGCTGCGCGACCCCGAACGCCTGGCCCGCATCCTCAACGACCCCCAGCGGCCGGTCCAGATCCTCTTCGCTGGCAAGGCCCACCCCGCGGACAACGAAGGCAAACGCTTGATCCAGGAGATCATCCGCCTCTGCCGCCGCCGGGAGTTCCGCACCCGGGTGGTCTTTTTGGAGGACTACGACATCAACGTCGCCCGCTACCTGGTGCAGGGGGTGGACGTCTGGCTCAACACCCCCCGGCGACCCCTGGAGGCGTGCGGCACCAGCGGCATGAAGGTGCCTCCCAACGGCGGCCTCCACTTGAGCATCTTGGACGGGTGGTGGGACGAGGCGTACGAGCCGAGCCTGGGGTGGGCCATCGGCCGGGGGGAGGAGTACGGCGAGCCCGAGGCCCAGGACGAGGTGGAGAGCCGGGCCCTGTACGACATCCTGGAGGAGGACGTGGTGCCCCTGTACTACGGCCGGGGGGACGACGGGCTCCCCCGGGGGTGGATCGCCAAGGTAAAGGCGTCCATCGAGCGGCTCACCCCCCGGTTCGACACCAACCGCATGATCGAGGAGTACGCCGAGCGCTATTACCTGCCGGCGCTCCACCACGGCGGACGGCTGAGCCGCAACGGCTTCCAGGCCGCCCGGGCCCTGGCCGCCTGGCGGGGCCGGGTGCGGGCCGCCTGGGCCGGGGTGCGGGTGGTCGAGGTCGTGGCCGGTCGCCGGGGGGAGCTGACCGTCGGGGACACCCTGCCCCTGCGCGCCGTGGTGGCGCTCCCGGGCCTGGAGGCGCGGGACGTGCAGGTCGAGGTCTACTTTGGGCCGGTGGATGCCCGGGGGGAGGTGACGGCCGCCGCGAGTCGAGTGCTCCGCCACGACCAGACCCGCCCCGACGGGTTGCTGGAGTTCGTGGGGGAGGTGCCGTGCGCCCGAAGCGGCCAGCACGGGTACGCGGTGCGGGTGCTGCCGAGCCATCCGAACCTGACCAGCCCCTGGGATCCGGGGTTGGTGACCTGGAGCTGAAGCCGGGAAACCCGCCTCACGCCAAGACGCCAAGTAAGGTCCGGGGGTACAAAACGAAGATCTACGTTGCGTCGTTGCGCCGTTGCGTGATCCCAACCCCCGGGAGAGAAGACTGTCTCACGCCACGACGCAACGACGCCACGTAAGGCCCGGGGGTACAAGACCAAGATTTACGTTGCGCCGTTGCGTCGTTGCGTGATCCCAACCCCCGGAAAGAACCTGTCGGCGCGGCCGGAGGGGCGCACTCGGCGCCCGGTTGCCCCCCGGGGCTGCCGGGGCTAAGATGCGGGCATCGCCGCCGAGGGGACGCCCATGGCCCAACACGACGAGAGCTACAAGCTCCTCTTCTCCCACCCGCAGATGGTCCAGGATCTGC
>JBBIIA010000032.1:0-30940 GCA_037446775.1 Deltaproteobacteria bacterium | reverse complement strand
CGGGTGACGGGTGACGGGTGACGGGTGACGGGTGACGGGTGACGGGGGGGGCCACCGGGGATGGGTGGGCGGCAACCGGCCCGCTCGGGTGAGCCGGTTGCCGCGGTGACCGCGTCCGGTTACTTGGCGGGCGCCTTGGGGGCGGCCGGCGCCGGCGCCGGGGCTGGGGCCTCGGGGGCGGCCTTGGGGAGGACCACGTTGCCCAGGACGAAGGCGCTCTCCTGGCCCTTGGCGGTCCAGTAGACGGTCGCCAGGCCCGCCTCGTTGAGGGCGATGCGCACCTGGGTGCGCCCCTGGGCGTCCACCAGGAGGAACTCCTGGGCCGAGACCCGCTTCTCGGCCTTCGGGGCCTTGCTCGCCTCGGCGGCCCCGGGCAGGAAGACCTGCCCGACCCCGGCCCCGAACGCGGCGCTTACGGCCGCCACCGCTACCAGCACTGCCCAGGTTCTCTTCTGCATCTGCTGCTCCTCGTCGTCGTCAAGGGGGGCCCGTGGCCCCGGGTGGATCGGATCGCGTCTCCCACGCCTCCCGGCAGCGCTCCACCAGGCCGGCGAGGGCCGGGGTCTCCCGGCGCCCCCGTTCCCCCAGGTGGGCCGTCAGGTGGGCCAGGGCCGTCCCCGCGTGCTCCAGAAAGCCCGGCTTGCCGAAGCGCCCCCCGAGCTTGGCGAAGGCGCCCAGGGCTTGGAGGAGCCGAAAGGTTCCCAAGGCGTGCCAGGCGTCCTCGAAGTGGGCGTCGTCAGCCCCCAGGGCCGCCAGGTGCCCCCGGTAGGCCCCCAGGAGGTCGCCCCGGAGCTTTTCGGGCAGGGCGGCGTAGGGGTCCAGGAGGAGGGCGGCGGCATCATACCCGAGGGGACCCGGCCGCGCCCCCTGGAAGTCGAGGAGGGCGGGCCCCTCCGCCGTCAGGTGGACGTTGCGGCTCTGAAAGTCCCGGTGGAGGAAGTAGCCCCCGGCGGCCCGTTCGGCCACCTCGGCCAGGGCCTCGGCGTCGGGGAAGAACCCGGGGGGCACCGCCAGCCCCAGCAGGCCCTGGGCGAACTCCCGGGCGAAGTAGCCGGCTTCCCCGTCCACCATCAGCTCCCGGCCGTAGGGGGCGGGGGCGAACCCCACCCCCAGGTGGAAGCCCTCGGCCCCCCTCACCTGCATGGCGGCGAGCACCGCGACCACCGGGCGGTAGAGGGCCCCGAGGTCGGCCCCGGGCTCCCGCCGGGCGGCAAAGAGGCTCCGATCCCCCAGGTCCTCCAGGAGCGTCCACCCCCGGGCGAAATCGACGCCGACCACCTTGGGCACCCGGATGCCCCGCTCGGCCAGGTGGCGCGCCACCCGCGCCCACGCCGCGTTTTCCGCCGGGTCGGGGCCCCAGGCGAGGACGTAGGAGCGCCCCCCGGCCGTAACCCGGTAGTAGGACCGGGCGGAGCCGTCCCCGTGGAGGCGAACCACCGCCTCGGGGGTGATCCTGCCGGGCACCAGGGGGGCTACGTCCGCCGGGGTCGGGGTCACGGCGCCCCTCCCAGGGCTTGCCGCCGGGCCTCGGCCTCGGCCAGGCGGGCCCCCGAGACCCCCGCCCCCAGGGCGTGGGCGACCTCGGCGAGGGCGAGGCCGGGCTCAAGCATCCGGCCGTAGATCAAGAGGTCGCACCCGGCGTTCACGGCCTCCACGGCCACCGCCCCCGGGGCGCCGAGCTCCGCGAGGGCGCCCATCTCCAGGTCGTCGCTGAGGACTAGGCCCCCAAAGCCGAGGCGCTCCCGAAGCACCCCCCGGAGCCACTCGGGCGCCAGGGTGGCGGGCCGCGGGGCCACGGCGGGGCACAGGACGTGGGCGGCCATCACCAGGGGCACCCCGGCGGCGACCGCGGCCCGGAAGGGCACCAGGTCCAGGGCCTCGAAGGCCAGGAGGTCCTTGTCGACCCGGGGGAGCTCCCGGTGGCTGTCGACTCGGGCGGCGCCGTGGCCGGGGAAGTGCTTGGCGCACGCCAACAGGCCCCCCGCCCGAGTGGCCCGCAGGTGGGCGACGGCGAGGCGCGCCACCGCCCCGGGGTCGGCGCCAAAGGAGCGGTCGCCGATGGCGCCGCTCTCCTCGGGCTGGACCACGTCGCACACCGGGGCGAGGTTGCCGTCGATGCCGAGGGCGGCCAGGGCCCGGGCCTGGGCGGTGACCGCCGCCGCGAGGGCCGCCTCGCCCCGGGCGCCGAGCTCCCGGGCGCTCGGGAGCCGGGGCACCCCGTGGCGCAGGCGTTCCACCCGCCCCCCCTCCTGGTCGACCAGGACCAGGGGGCTCCCCCCCGGGTCGGCTCCGGCGAGGCCGACCCGCAGGCTCGCCACGGCCCGGGCCACGGTCGGGGCGTCGGGGCAGTTGCGGGCGAAGAGGATCACCCCCCCGAGGCCGTGGCGCCCGGCGAAGGCGAAGAGCTCGGCGGGGGGCTCCACCCCTTCGTAGCCGATGACCAGGCACCGCCCGGGCCGCGGGCTCACGGGACCAGCCCCTCCAGGAAGGCGAGACGCCCGGCCCCGGGGTCCAGGAGCGCCCGGGGGCCGAAGGGCAGGGGGAGGTTGGGGGCGACGTGGCCGGCCGAGGCCCCGGACAGCACGGGGAAGGGCGCGGCCGCGGCGAACTCGCCCACCAGGTGCTCCAGCACCGCTTCCTCCTCGCCGGGGGCGAGAAAGGACGCCAGGCGCCCGAACACCACCCCCCGGGCCCCCTCCAGGGCCCCCGAGGCGCCGAGGTGGTGGAGCATCCGGTCCAGGCGGTAGGCGGGTTCGCCCACGTCTTCGAGAAAGACGATCCGGCCCAGGGCGCGGAAGGCGTAGGGGGTGCCCGCCGAGGAGGCGAGGAGGGAGAGGCAACCCCCCGCCACCTCCGCCACGACCCGCTCCCAGGGGCCCGGGTTCCACAGCCGCAGGCCCCCGAAGGCCGACCGGGCGGGTTCGCCCCAGTAGCCGAGGCTGCCGAGCACCGCGTCGAGCTCGTCGGGCTGGTCGGCGCGGGGGTGAGGCCCGTGGAGGCACCCCCAGCCGAGGTGCTGGCGCAGGTGGTTGAGGAGCGCCGTGTTGTCGCTAAAGCCGACCACCGCCCGGGGCGACCCCGGGGTGCCGAGCCCCCGGGCCAACAAGCGCTGGGTGCCGAAGCCACCCCGGGCCAGAAAGACCGCCCGGACCTCGGGGTGGGCGAGGGCGTCCGCGAGCTCGGCGCCCCTCCGCTCGTCGGGGCCGGCGAGGTAGCGGTGCCGGGCCCCCACGTCGGCCCGCACCGCCACCCGCAGGCCCCGGGCCTCCAGAAGCGCCACGGCGCCCTGGACCCGATCGGCGGCCACCGCCCCGGCGGGGGCCACCAGGGCCACCAGGTCGCCGGGGCAGAGGCGCGGGGGCAGGCACAGGGGCGCGAGGCCGGTCACGGCTGCCCCTTCAGCTCGGCGGCGAGCTCCCGGCGCAGGGCGATGCGCCGGGCGTCCCAGGGGACCTCCGCCAGGGGGAGCCGGGTCGCCGCCCCCCGGGCGTCGCACCGGTACACCCAGTACCCGTTCCCCACCTCGAGGACGGGGCTTAGCGTCCCGGGCTGGAGGGCGAGCAGCGCGTCGTTGTGGGTGCTGCCGGGGAGGAGATAGCGGCGCCCCAGGCCGCCCCCCAGGGCCTTGGTGCCCCCCTGGGACGCCTCCCGGGCGACGGCAGCGAACGCCTCCCCCCGGGCGAGGCGCTCCCGGGCGGCGTCGGCGGCGGCCCGCTGGGCGCGCTTACGCTCCGGCGGGTCCAGGGGGTGGACGTAGCGGTACACCCCCCGAAGCTCCGCCCACGCCGGCACCGCCACCGGGCCCGCCGCGAGGCGCTGAAGGACCCGGGGGAGGGCCCCCGCCCGCGCCGCCTCGAACTCGGCCCACCGGGCCTCCAGGGCCGCTCCCAGGTCGGGGACCGGGGGCATCCGACCCCCGGCGGCGCGCTCCACCAGCCACCCCAGGGCCCGGGCCCCGGGGCCGTCCCCCGGGCTCGGGGCCCGCCCCGCCCGGGGGCTGCCCGCCGGGCTGTCGGGGATCGGCCCCAGGTACGCCGAGAGCCCCCCCGGCTTCTCCCGCAGGCTCCCCAGGTCGAAGAGGGACACCCCAGCGTAGCCGAGGCGGCGGGCCGCGGCCGCCTCCCCGGCGATTTCCGCCGGGGTCTTGATGTACGCCCCCAGGCCGGCCCACAGGGCGACCCCGGGCGCCGCTCCGCGCAAGAGCTCGACGACCCCGGCGAGCTGGGCCTCCACCCGCTCGAGGCCGCCGAAGTACGCCATGGGGTAGAGGGCCTCCACCAGACCCTCCTCGGCCCAGGTGCGCCAGTCCTGCCCCTTCTCCAGGAAGGCGGGCCCGGCGTCCGGGTAGACGGCCGCGGAGAGCTCGGCCCCCGGGCGCTGGGCCGTCAGGGCCGCCCGGGTCTCCCGGACCAGGGCCGTCACCTCCCGGGCCCGGGCCCCCGCCCACAGGAGCGCCGCCGTGGCGAGCACCCGGTCGGCCCGGGGCATGGTCCCGGCGAGCCAGCCCCCGAGGTCAGGGGTGCGCAGCTCCTCGGGGAGCCAGCGGGGATCCAGGCCCCACTGCTGCCGGAACCGCTCCCCCAGGGCGCCGCCGTGGCCGTAGCCGGGCCCCGGGTAGCGGACGTAGTCGAGGTGGAGGCCGTCCACCGGATAGGCCCGGGCGAGCTCGGCCGCGAGGGCGGCGAAGTGTTCCCGGTAGCCCGGGGCAGCAGGGTCGGTGTAGGTGCCCTCGATCCACCCTAGGGCCCGCTCCTCGGCCGAGTACCCGGCCACCGGGCGGCCGTCGGCGTCGGCGAGCCCCCACTCCGGCCGGGCCCGAACCACGTGCCGGGGGTCTTTGGGCGGCGCCTCCCCGCTCCACACCAAAAAGACGTTGAGCCACGCCAGCACCCGGGCCCGCTCCCGGACCCGCAGGGTATCCGCCAGGGGGTCGAAGCCGAGGGGGGCAGTGGCCAGGGCCTCCGCCGGGGGCACCAGGGCGCTGCGGTAGAAAGCGTCGCCCCGGCCCCGCACCTGGACCACCAGGGGGTCGATCCCCGCGGCTTCCGCCTCGGTCACCAGCCGGGCCACGGCGTCGGGGGTCCCCAGGGCGGTGCGCACCACCCAGCCCGCGGTGGGCAGGGGCGACGCCCCGGCGGCGCCCCCGAGGGTGACCGCGAGCCCAAGCGCGAGAAGCCCCTTCACGTCGGCCGCCCCAGGGCGGCCAAGAGCCGCTCGTGGATGCCCTCGAAGCCGCCGTTGGAGAGGACGACGACCACGTCCCCAGGGGCGACCCGGGGCACCAGGAAGTCGACGATGGCGCCGGCGTCGGGGTGAAGGGTCGCGGCCAAGCCCCGGGCGCCGAGGTCGGCCGTGAGCCGGGCCAGGTCCAAGACCCCGGCCTCCGCCCCCTTCTCGGGGTTGGGCACCGCCCGCAGGCACACCGCGTCGGCGGCGCCAAAGGAGTCGGTGAGGGCGTGCTGAAAGACCGCGCGGCGCATGGTGTTGGAGCGGGGCTCCACCACCGCCCACAGGCGGCGGTCGGGGAAGAGGTCGCGAAAGCCCTGGAGGGTGGAGCGGATGGCGGTGGGGTGGTGGGCGAAGTCGTCGTACACCCGCACCCCCCGCACCTCGCCCCGGAGCTCGGCCCGCCGCCGGACCCCCCGAAAGGACCCCACCGCTGCCGCGATGGCGGCCGTCGGCACGCCCAGGGCGTCCAGGGCCGCTGCGGCGGCGAGGACGTTGGCGGCTTGGTGGCTCCCCACCAGGCCGTGGGTGAGCTCGACCACCCGGCCGTCGGGGCCCCGGGCCCGCACCCGCCCCGGCGCCCCCTCCCCAAACCACGGGGCCGCCGGGTCCCGCAGGGAGTAGCCGACCACCGGACACGGCGCCCCGGCTACCAGCGCCGCCACCTCGGGGTCGTCCAGGTTGGCCACCACCCGTCCGGTCCGGGGCACCGTGCGCAGGAGGAGCCGGAAGCTGCGCCGGATCGCCTCCAGGTCCTCGAAGATGTCGGCGTGGTCGAACTCCAGGTTGTTCACCACCAGGAGGCGCGCCTGGTAGTGGAGGAACTTGGACCGCTTATCAAAAAACGCGGTGTCGTACTCGTCCCCCTCCAGTACGAAGACCTCCCCGTCCCCCACCCGGACGCCCTGGCCGAGGTCCGGGCTGAGGCCCCCCACCAGCCAGGAGGGGTCGCGCCCGGCGTGGACGAGGCCCCAGGCGCACAAGGCCGAGGTGGTGGTCTTGCCGTGGGTGCCGGCCACCACCAGGCTGTGCTTGCCGGGCAAGAGCGCCCAGCGCACCAGCTCGGGGAGGGAGCAGTACGGGAGGCCCCGGTCGAGGACCGCCTCGAGCTCGGGGTTGCCCCGGGAGATGGCGTTGCCCACCACCACCAGGTCGGGGGCCGGGTCGAGGTTTTCCGGGGCGAAGCAGGGGGAGACCGCCACCCCCCGGGCCTCCAGGTAGGTGGACATGGGGGGGTATGCTGCGTGGTCCGACCCCGTGACCCGGGTGCCCCGGGCGTGGAGCTCGGCGGCCACCCCCGCCATGGCGGTGCCGCACACCCCGACGAAGTGCAGGTGCTGCGGAACACGAACTGCGTCTCCTTGTTTACCTATATTGAACACATCGCCTCCCTGTTGTACGATCTTTCACCAAACAGGAACACCCGCCAGGACTTTCTGGGGAAGCCATGAACCGGGACACCGCTCTGCCCTATATCCTCGCCGAAGCGTTCCTCGCCTGGTGGCGCGAGGTGGGCCAACCCGAGATCTCGGCGGCCTACCAGTACTGGGCCGACCGGGAGAACCTGGTCCCCCGCCGCCGCGACAGCGTGTGGCGCAAGGTGGCGGAGCTGCGCTAGGCCCGGTACAGGAAGCATCCCCGCCGCTCCTCGTCCCAGCCGACGAGCTCCTCCGCCCACAGCGCCTCCAGGTCTCGTGGGGACGTCCCCGCCTCCAGGCCTTCCCGTACCCGGTCGTCCCCGAGCAGCAGGTGGATCGGCAGCCGCTCGTGCTCGTACTCGTAGGGGGGCTGGGTCCAGCCGAACCCCGCGGCGCGGCAGTGGCGCCACAGGGTCCCGAGCACCGCGAGGCCCGTGCGGTAGGGCAGAAACCGTCCCGGCTCGGTCACGTGGAGCTGCACGCCCCCGCACGCGACCCCCGCCCACTTCTGGAAGGTCGGCAGGAACTCCACGGGGCGGAAGGCGACCCCCGGCAGCGACTCGGCCGCCAACGCCGTCGCGAAGGCGTCGGGCTCCACCCAGGGCCCCCCCACCACCTCGAAGGGCCGGGTGGTCCCCCGGCCCTCGGAGGCGGTGGTCCCCTCCAGGAGCACCGTGCCCGGGTAGACGGCAGCGGTGTCGGCGGTGGGCATGTTGGGGGAGGGCATCACCCAGGGGCGGCCGGTTTCGGCCCAGGTCATGGGCCGGCGCCACCCCTGGAGGGGGACGACCGCGAGGTCGCAGGGGGCACCCCGGCCGAGAAACCACCGGGCCAGCTCCCCCACGGTGAGGCCGTGGCGCATGGGCAGGGCGTCGAGGCCTACGAAGGAGCGCCACGCCGGCTGCAAGAGGTTCCCCTCCACCGCCGCGCCCCCGAGGGGGTTGGGCCGATCGAGCACCAGGACCTTCACCCCCGCGCGGCCGCACGCCTCCATGGCCAGGCGCAGGGTCCAGATGAAGGTGTAGACCCGGGTCCCCACGTCCTGGAGGTCCACCAGAAGGACATCGAGGCCCTGGAGCATGGCCGGATCGGGCACCCGGGTGTGGGAGTACAGCGACCACACGGGGATCCCCAGGCGGGGATCGGTGCCGTGGGGCGACTCCCGCATGTTGTCCTGGACGTCGCAGCGGATCCCGTGCTGGGGCCCGAAGAGCGCCACCAGCCTACAGCCGGGGAGTTCGGCCACCAGGTCCCGGGCGGCCCGAAAGCCGCGATCCACGCTCGCGCTGTTGCACAGAAGCCCGAGCCGCGCCCCCGGGGCCAGCCACCGCCGGGGATCGGCCGCCAGGGCCTCGAGGCCAATCGTCACCATGGAAGCACCTCCGGGCCCGGATTTTACGGAGGCCGGGCCCGGGGCGAAACCCCAAAAAGCAGGCCCCCGGGGCCCGGGCCCGAGCCCGAGCACAAGGAGGGAACCATGGTCAGGAATCGATCAAAGGCCTTGACCCCTCTCGGGGCCCGTCAGTAGAATGCTCCCTCTTGTGGACGGAGAGGTGGCCGAGAGGCTTAAGGCGCTGGTTTGCTAAACCAGTGTAGGGGAAACTCTACCGGGGGTTCGAATCCCCCCCTCTCCGCCAACTCAAGAATCTTCCCGGAGAGGTGACCGAGCTGGCCGAAGGTGCACGACTGGAAATCGTGTGTACCCCAAAAGGGTACCGGGGGTTCAAATCCCCCCCTCTCCGCCACCCACTTGCCCTAGGAGTCGTCGGATGAACGTACGCGGGTTGGTCCTTGTGTCCCTGGTCGTGGCGGTAGCGGGACTGGGTTGCTCCAAGAAAGAAGAGCCGGCGCCCCAGCCGGTGGCCCCCTCGGCTCCGGCCCAAGGGGCGGGTGGCATGGGCGGCATGGGTGGCATGGGCGGCATGGGCGGCATGGGCGGTACCCCGGGGACGCCGCGCCAGGTGGTGGTGCCCGACGCGGTCAAGAGCGTCTGGAAGGGCGTGGTGCTCAACGTCGCGGATCGCACCGGGAACACCACCCAGGACATCACCGTGGATATCGGCTCGGCGGCCAAGGTCGGGGACCTGGAGATTACCGTCGAGGCGTTTTTGCCGTCCTTCACCATGAGCGAGGGCAACATCACCAGCCGTTCGGCCGACACCGAGAACCCCGCCGCCCGCCTGGTGGTCAAGGACAAGGGGGCCGAGGTCTTTGCCGGCTGGCTGTTTAGCATGTACCCCGACGCCCACCCCTTCCAGCACGACCGGTACAGCGTCGTCCTGAAGGACTTCGTCAAGAAGTAGCAGAATCGCGCGCTCGTAGCTCAGTTGGATAGAGTGACGGACTACGAATCCGTAGGTCGCAGGTTCGAATCCTGCCGAGCGCGCCAGTACTTACACGATCCCCTCTTGAGCCGTGTAGACGCTATGTAGACAGGAGGGGGCGAAAACGGCAGTAGTAGACCGCTCTCCCTGGTGTACCGGGAGGGCACGACGGCCCCGGAGCTAGCCAGCCTCGGGTCCGCGGTGCGTCTGGGGCTCGGGCCAGCCGGGGAAAGGCGGACTCTCGACATCCCCGGCCGGGCGGGGACCGAGGTGGCGTACCCGTGAGGCGGCAAGAGCGAGTCGGTTCGTCCGGCCGGGATGGGGGCGAAGCAGACGAGCCCTGGCGAGGACTGGAAGAGACGCATTCGGTTAGAGGCACTTCTCTGGGTAGTGTGGAGGCAACCATGCAAGCGGTGCGGGTCGAAACGACGGTGCAGGCAGGTGGCAAGGTCACGCTCGAAAGGCTGCCGTTTCGCAAGGGCGACCGGGTAGAGGTGACGCTCGTCGTGCGGCCGGAGCCGGCCGCTGCCGATGACGCCCATCCCTACTGGTCACCCCTGACCACCTGGCTCCCCTCCCTGATGCGGTAGGCCCCCGGGCGGCCCCCGGGCGGTCCTTGCCTTCCGCTCCCGGCTATGGTCTGTTGGTACGGGTAGGACGCTCCTCGGTGCGACGGCGCGCCGGGAGCTCACCCCGCCGCCCCCCGGTACGGCGGGCGCGTGCCCGGGGCCCGGGACCGCGATCGACCGCCAGCCGCCCTGCGGTCGGCCCACCACCGCAAGCGAACACAGGAGGAGTCACCATGAGCGAAGAGAAGAAGTGTCCGGTCACCGGTCGAAACCACCCGCGGGTAAGCGGCAGGGGAACCTCGAACCGGGACTGGTGGCCGAACCAGTTGCGGCTGGACGTGCTGCACCAGCACTCCCCCCGGTCCAACCCCATGGGCCCGGGGTTTGACTACGGGGCGGAGTTTCGAACCCTCGACCTCGGGGCCCTGAAGCGGGATCTGGTCGCCCTGATGACCGACTCCCAGGAGTGGTGGCCGGCCGACTACGGCCACTACGGAGGCCTCTTCATCCGCATGGCGTGGCACAGCGCGGGCACCTACCGCACGGGGGACGGCCGCGGCGGCGCCGGGTCCGGCACCCAGCGCTTCGCCCCCCTCAATAGCTGGCCCGACAACGCCAACCTCGACAAGGCGCGCCGCCTGCTGTGGCCGATCAAGCAGAAGTACGGCCGGAAGATCTCCTGGGCCGACCTGATGATCCTCGCCGGCAACTGCGCCCTGGAGTCGATGGGGTTCCAGACCTTCGGGTTTGGCGGCGGGCGCGAAGACACCTGGGCGCCGGAGGAGGACGTGTACTGGGGCGCCGAAGCGACCTGGCTGGGGGACCAGCGCTACTCCGGCGACCGCGAGCTCGAAAAGCCCCTGGCGGCGGTGCAGATGGGGCTGATCTACGTGAACCCCGAAGGCCCCAACGGCGAGCCGGACCCGGTGGCGTCGGGCCGGGACGTCCGCGAGACCTTCGGCCGCATGGGGATGAACGACGAGGAGACCGTCGCCCTGGTGGCCGGTGGGCACACCTTCGGCAAGTGCCACGGGGCCGGCGACCCGGCCCTGGTCGGCCCGGAGCCCGAGGCCGCCCCCATCGAGGAGCAGGGCCTCGGCTGGAGAAGCCGCTTCGGCACCGGCAAGGGGAAGGACGCGATCACCAGCGGTTTGGAGGGCGCCTGGAAGCCGCGCCCGACCCGGTGGGACATGGGCTATCTGAAGGTGATGTTCAAGTACGAGTGGGAGCTGGTGAAGAGCCCGGCCGGGGCGCACCAGTGGCTGGCCAAGGACGTGGACGAAGAGGACCTGGTGGTCGACGCCCACGACCCGTCCAAGAAGCACCGGCCGATGATGACCACGGCGGACCTCTCCTTGCGCTTCGACCCGATCTACGAGCCGATCGCCCGGCGCTACCGGGCGAACCCCGAGGAGTTCGCGGCGGCCTTTGCCCGCGCCTGGTTCAAGCTGACCCACCGGGACATGGGCCCGCGGGCGCGGTATCTCGGCCCGGAGGTCCCCGCCGAGGAGCTCCTGTGGCAGGACCCGATCCCCGCCGTCGATCACCCCCTGATCGACGCCCGAGACATCGCCGCCCTCAAGGAACAGATCCTCGCCTCGGGGCTGACGGTGTCGGAGCTGGTGTCCACCGCGTGGGCGTCGGCGTCCACCTTTCGCGGCTCCGACAAGCGGGGCGGCGCCAACGGCGCCCGGATTCGCCTGGTGCCCCAGAAGGACTGGGCGGTGAACCAGCCGGCCCGGCTGGCGAAGGTGCTCGACACCCTGGGAAGGATCCAAGGCGCGTTTCACGCCGCCCAGACCGGCGGCAAGAAGGTGTCCCTGGCGGATCTCATCGTGCTCGCCGGCTGCGCGGGAGTGGAGCGGGCGGCGAAATACGCCGGCCGCGAGGTGACCGTGCCCTTCGCCCCGGGGCGGATGGACGCCTCCCCGGAGCAGACCGACCCAACGTCCTTTGCCGTGCTCGAGCCGGTCGCGGACGGCTTTCGCAACTACCAGAAGACCCGCTATGCCGTGTCGGCCGAGGCGCTGCTGGTGGACAAGGCGCAGCTTCTGACCCTCACCGCCCCGGAGATGACCGTGCTCCTGGGCGGCTTGCGGGTCCTCAACGCCAACTTTGGCCAGTCCCCCCACGGCGTCTTCACCCGGCGGCCCGAAGCGCTCACCAACGACTTCTTCGTAAACCTGCTCGACATGGGCACGGTCTGGACGGCTGCGGCGGAGGACGGGGACGTCTTCGAGGGGTGGGACCGGGCGACGGGCGAGCGGAAGTGGACCGGCACCCGGGTAGACCTCGTCTTCGGGTCGAACTCCCAGCTCCGGGCCCTGGCGGAGGTCTACGCTTGTGAGGACGCCGGGGAAAAGTTCCTGGCCGACTTCGTCGCGGCCTGGGACAAGGTCATGAACCTGGACCGCTTCGGCCTGGCCCGCCGCTAGCGGGAAGTCTCGGCTCTGCCTCAGACCGTCGAGGGTCGAGAAGGAGGCTTCTTGACAGGGTAACCCAACTGGCCTGTCCCGATAGCGCCGATGCTGACCCTGCCCGCGATTCACGGCGGGTCAGCACGGCGCGCACCGGGAGCCGTTCCCCGGAGCCCTAGTGCTGCTCGTACCCCCGGGCGAGGTTCTCGAAGGTCGTGAACTCGTTGAGGAAGGCGAGCTTGACCGTGTCGGTGGGGCCGCTGCGCTGCTTGCCGACGATGATCTCGGCGATCCCCTTGTCCGCGCTCTCTTTGTTGTACAGGTCGTCGCGGTAGATGAACATGATCACGTCGGCGTCCTGCTCGATGGCGCCGGACTCCCGCAGGTCCGAGATCATGGGGCGCTTGTCCGCCCGGGACTCGACCCCCCGGTTGAGCTGGGACAGGGCGACCACCGGGACCGAGAGCTCCTTGGCGAGGCCCTTGAGGGACCGGGAGATCTCGCTGATCTCCTGCTCGCGCACGTCGTACTTGCCCCGGCCCCGCATCAGCTGCAGGTAGTCGACGATCAAAAGCGAGAGGCCGTGTTCGCTCTTGAGCCGCCGGGCCTTGGCTCGCAGCTCCAGGGTGGAGATGCCCGGGGTATCGTCGATGAAGATGGGCGCCTCGGAGAGCGCCCCCGCGGCTCGGGTGAGCTTGGGCCAGTCGGCGTCCCGGAGCATGCCCCGGCGGAGTCGGTGGGAGTCGACCCGGGCCTCGGAGCAGAGCATGCGCATGACCAGCTGCTCCTTGCTCATCTCGAGGCTAAAAAACCCCACCGGTTTGCCCCCTTCGATGGCCGCGTGCTGGGCGATGTTGAGGACGAAGGAGGTCTTGCCGGTGCCGGGTCGGCCGGCCACGATGATCAGATCGGAGGGTTGAAGGCCGGCGGTGAGCTGGTCGAGATCGTGGTAGCCGGTGGCCACCCCGGTGACCATCTCCTTGTTGGCGTACAGCTCCTCGATCTTCTTGAAGGCGTCCCGCAAGACGTCCTTGACCCGGGTGAAGGAGGCCCGGATCTTGCGCGCCGTGACCTCGAAGATGGCCTTCTCGGCGCGGTCGAGGAAGACCTCCACGTCGGAGTCCGCCGAGTAGCCCTCGCTGGCGATCTCGGTGGAGACCCAGATCAGCTGGCGGAGGATGGAGCGCTCCCGGACGATGTGGGCGTAGTGGACCGCGTTGTCCGTGGAGGGCACCCGGCTGGTGAGGGTGGCGAGGTAGGCGGCGCCCCCCGCCTTCTCCAGGGCGTTCTTCTGGCGCAGGGCCTCGCTGATGGTGACCAGGTCGATGGGGGCGCCCCGCTCCGACAGATCCAACAGGGCGTCGAAGATGAGGCGGTGGCCGGGGCGGTAGAAGTCGTCGCGCCGGAGGACCTCGGCGATCTGGGAGAGGACGTCGCTGTTGAGGAGGATGGCGCCCAGGACGCCGACCTCGGCGTCGAGGCTGTGGGGAGGAACCTGCCCCGCCGCCGGAAAGTCCTCGGAGGACATGGGTCACGCCTCGACGCTAAGCGAGGAGAGGGGGGGCAGCAGGCCGCCCCCCTCTCCGCGCGGTTCAACCGTCGGCTTCGGCTTCGACGACGACCTTCACCTGGGCCTTCACGCCGCCGGACAGCTTGGCGGGCACCGTGAACTCGCCGATCGCCTTGATCGGCTGGTCCAGGGTCAGGAGCTTGCGGCTCACCGCGAACCCCTTGGCGGCCAGGGCCTCTTCGATGTCCCCGGAGGTGACCGAACCGAACAGGTGGCCGAGGTCCGAGGAGCGGCGGCGGAAGATGAGCCGCACCGCAGCCAGGGCCTGGGCGAGCTCCTGGGCCTTGCCCAGCTCGCGCAGGCGGCGCTTCTCCAACGCCTTCTTCTCATGTTCCACCGCCTTCACGCTGCGCGAGTCGGCGGGAATGGCGAGGCCCCGGGGGATCAGGTAGTTGCGGCCGTACCCGTCGCGCACCGCGACGACGTCGCCGACGGTGCCGAGGTTCTCAACGGTCTCTTTCAAGATGATCTTCATGGCTGCGCCTCTGCTGAAGAGGGAATCACACAAGTTCTAGTGGTCTTCCAAAGGGGGGCGAGGGGTCCATCGCGAGCGGAAGTTAAACCACAGGTCGAAGGCCCCGACTCCCGCCACCAGGAGCATGACGGGCAACTGCAAGAACAAGAGCGTGTAGGCCAGAGCCCGGACCATCCGGGGCAGGCCCTTGGTCGCAAACAGGTGTTGGATCACCGCGATCCCTTGGAGAAAGTACACGGCGGCGGCCGGGATGAACACGTTCAAGCCGATCCGGCCCACCGCCCCCGGGGCGAGAAACCCCGCGAGCCCCGAGCCGATGAGCACCCAGATCCAGGACTCCGGCGCCCGCCAGTGGTCCCACGGCTCCTCCGTGGGGGCCCGGCCGAGGCGCCGGAGCGCCAGGGCGTTGAGCCAACCGGTGAGGATCGCCATGGCCCCCATGATCCCCGGAAACGACGCGTCCAAAAGGCGCTGGGTATCGGCCGCCCACTCCTGGACGTTGGCTAGTGCCTCGGGGTCGGTCTGCCCCTGGAGCAGCAGCCCCGTGGCTTGCTCCAAGGAGTGGGCCAGGGCCGAGCTGTAGTACTCGCCGACCCCCATCCCCTCGGCAAAGGCCAGGACGCCGAGGCTGCCCCAGAACGCCACGGTCGCCGCCCCAGCGTAGAGCCCGATCGCCGTCTGGGGAGGGCGGCTGGCCCGTACGGCGAGGCCCAGCAGGCATCCCCCCGCCCCGAACTGCGCGGCGTACACCGTGGCCCCGAGGGGCCCCGCCACCAGGGCCAGGAGGCACACCGCGGTGGCCAGGGCCGTGCCCGCGCCCCGTGCCCCTCCGTCCCGGGCCGCCAGGGCGACCGGCAGCGGGCTCGCCAGGCACAGGATGAAGCCCAGCGGCGGCGCCCAGAGGGACGAGGCGAAGAGGGCGGCGGAGGCGACACCGGTGGTGACCGGAACCACCCAGGCCGGACGCATCGAGGTCACGTCTTCAGGTTGCTCGTAAAGGGAAGCAGCGCCACGTTGCGAGCGCGCTTGATTTCAATGGCCATCAGCCGCTGGTGGTAGGCGCAGCTGCCGCTGATGCGGCGCGGCACGATCTTGCCCCGGTCCGACAGGAACTGGTTGAGGACCAGGGGGTGTTTGTAGGACAGGGGCAGGTCGCGGCTCGTGCAGAAGCGGCAGACCTTCTTGCGGCGGTGGCGGCGAATCTGGGCCATGGTGCGTTCTCCTCGAGCGGCCCCCCGGGGGGCCGCAGCAGCTCAGGGGTCAGAAGGGAAGGGCCTAATCGTCCCCGGCGTCGTCGGAGTCGCCGTCATCGTCCGAGGCGGGGGCGGGGGCGGGCCGTCCCGTCGTCTTCCCCGTGGGTTCGGCGACCACCACCTCGGGCTCGGTGAGCGATTCCGGATCGACCGCCTCTTGCAGCAGGATCGTCTGGAACTTCACCACCGTGTCGATGAGGTTCAAGCGCCGCGCGATCTCGGTGGACACCCGGGGCGGCCCGGCGTACTCGAGCAGGTAGTAGTACGCCTTGCTCCGGCCCTTGAGCTCGAAGGCCATGTCCTTCATGCCCCAGCGCTCCGACTTGAGGATCTTGCCGTTTTCGGCGGTCACGAAGCCGCGCATCTTCTCGATGTGCTCCTCCGTGCCCTCGGTCCCCAGGGTGGGGTCCAGGATCACCAGGGTTTCGTACCGTCTCCACTTCTGTTGCGCCATCGTGTTCTCCCTCTGGCTGTGTAGCCCCCGGGCTCGGCCGGGGGCAAGGAGAGGGCGGCCGGGTTCGGCCGCCGGAGTGAACTGCGCTTTATACCGCACGACCGGCCCGGGTTCAAGCAGGAACCCGCCCGCGGACCGGGCGACGGGGCCGGGGAGCCGCTCCGCCGTGCCATCCGCGGCGGTGCGAGTCGCCGTCCGCGGAGAGAGGGCCGCGCCGACGGATGGACGCGGGCGGCCCCCGTGGTATCCTGGCGTCCGTTCCCAGCCCCCCGCGAGAGGAGAGCCCCATGCTGAGCGACGCCCTGCAAGACGCCATCAACGAGCAGATGAAGAACGAATTCTACTCGGCCTACCTGTACAAGGCCATGCAAGCGTACTTCGTGGCCGAGGAGCTCCAGGGGTTCGCCCAGTGGATGGGGGTGCAGGCGCTGGAAGAACTCACCCACGGGGAGAAGTTCTTCGGGTTTCTCGGCGCGACCGGGGGGCGAGCGGAGCTCCGGGCCATCGAGGCCCCCCAGGCGACCTTTGCTTCTCCCCAGGAGGCCTTCGAGGTGGGGCTCACCCACGAGCGGTTCGTCACCTCGCGCATCAACCAGCTGATGGATCTCGCCAAGGCCGAGTCCAACCACGCGGCCCAGATCTTCCTCCAGTGGTTCGTGACCGAGCAGGTGGAGGAGGAGGCGAACTTCGCGGCCCAGGTCAAGAAGCTCCGGCTGGTGGCCGGGGACGGCCGGGGCCTTCTGATGCTCGACGGGGAGGCCGGGCAGCGCACCTTCGTCCCGCCGACGCCCGGCGCTTGATGGGGTCGACCGGAGACGGGGGGGGGCCGGGGCGGCGGCTTCCTGACCTTCGCGCCGCGGGAGCGGTCGTCGCCGTGCTGGCGACGCTAGGTAACGTTGCGGCCGCCGGGGAGCCCGCGCGGTACGCCCTGCAGGTGACCCTCGATCCTGGGGCCCGCAGCTTGCGGGTGGCCGCCGAGGTGACCCTGCCGAGCCGACTCGGGGCCGAGGCAGGGGCGACCTTCCTGCTCCACCCGGGCCTCGATCCCCGCAGCGCGACCCCGGGGGTGACGGTGCGGCGGCTAAACCCGGCGCCCGGGCCCGAGGCCTTCGGCTCCGGGGTCGCCCCCCGGGATCTCCCCGGTGCGGTCGCCCCCTGGGCGTATCGGGTCGAGCTCCCCCAGGGCGTGCGCTCCTTTGCCCTCACCTACGGCGGCGAGCTGCACCACCCCCTGTCCGAGGGCGCCGACTACGCCCGGGGGTTTCGCCACACCCCGGGCATCATCGGCCCGGAGGGAGTGTATCTGGCCGGGACGAGCGTGTGGATTCCGTGGTTCGGCCCGGATCTCGTCGCCTTCCGCGTCGAGGTGAGCCTGCCCCCGGGCTGGGACGCGGTGAGCCAGGGAGGGCGCACGCTCCTCGCCCGGGACGGAGCCGGGGCCCGGGTCCGCTGGGACTGCCCCCACCCCCAGGACGAGGTGTACCTGGTGGCGGGGCCGTGGACCGAGTCCCGGCGCTCGGCCGAAGGCGTCGAGCTGCTGGCGTTTCTGCGTCGGCCCGACCCGGGCCTGGCGGCCAAGTACCTGGAGGCCGGCGCCCAGTACCTGGCTACCTACGCGGAGCTCCTCGGGCCCTATCCGTACCCCGTCTTCTCCCTGGTGGAGAACTTCTGGGAAACCGGCTGGGGGATGCCCGGCTTCACCCTGCTCGGCCCCCGGGTGATCCGCTTCCCCTTCATCCTCCACTCCTCCTATCCCCACGAGATCCTCCACAACTGGTGGGGTAACGGCGTCTACGTGGACTACCCCGCCGGCAACTGGTCCGAGGGGCTGACCGCGTACCTCGCGGACCACTGGATCCAGGAAGGGCGGGGGAACGGGCGCGAACACCGCCACTCGGCGCTCCAGAAGTACGCCGACTACGCCGCCCGGGAGCGGGACTTCCCCCTGGTGGAGTTCCGATCCCGCCACAGCGCGGCGAGCGAGGCGGTGGGGTACGGCAAGGCCATGCTGCTGTACCACATGCTGCGGCTGCGCCTCGGAGACGCGGTGTTCGTCGAGGGCTTGCGCGCGCTCTACCGGGATTTTCGGTTTCGGGCGGCGTCCTTTGCCGACGTCCGTCGCGCCTTCGAGTCCGCCGCCGGCCGGGACCTGGCCGCCGACTTCGACCCCTGGATCACCCGGGACGGCGCCCCGGTGCTCGCCGTGGAGGGGGCGGAAGTTCGGCCCGAGGGTGCGGAGTGGGTGCTCTCCCTGCGCCTGGTGCAGCAGCAGCCCGAGGCTCCGTACCGGCTCCGGGTGCCCTACGCGGTCACCCTGGAAGGGCACGCCGAGGCCCGGGAGGGGGTGGTCGAGGTGGAGGGCCGGGCCCGGGACCTGGAGGTGAGGCTGCCCGCGCGGCCCCTGCGGGTCGACGTGGACCCCGACTTCGACCTCTTCCGCCGCCTCGACCCCCGGGAGAGTCCCCCGGCCCTGAGCGGGGCCTTCGGGGCCGAGAAGGTGCTGGCCGTGCTGCCCGCGGCGGCGCCCCCCGCCCTCGGGGCGGCCTACCGGGCGGTGGCCGAGGTGTGGGCCCGGGGGCAGCCCGGCCAGTGGCAGGTGGTGACCGACCGGGAGGTGAAGGGCTTCCCGGCCGATCGGGCGGTCGTCCTCTTTGGCTGGGAGAACCAGCTGCTGCCCGGGTTCGGGGCGGCCCTCGCTCCCCAGGGAGTGGGCATCGGGCCGGAGGGCGTCGCCTGGGCCGGAGGCCGGGTGCCCCGGGCCGGGGGCTCGGCGGTGCTCTCGGCTCGGCACCCGGCGGACCCGGGGCTCACCCTGGCGTGGGTCGCTGCGGCCGCCCCGGAGGCCCTGCCGGGGCTCGGGCGCAAGCTCCCCCACTACCACAAGTACAGCTACCTGGGGTTCGAGGGGGACGAGCCCACCAACGTCCTCAAGGGGCGCTGGCCGGTGTTGGACTCGCCCCTGGGGGTCGCCCTCGCCCTCGGTGCACAGCCGGCGGCGCGGGCGGGGCGGGCTCCGCTCCGGCCTCTCCCCGGGGGGTACTCCGCCGAGCGGCTCGGGGCCACGGTGGCGAGGCTCGCCGACCCGGCCCTCGAGGGGCGGGGCTTCGGGACTCCGGGAGCTGCCGAGGCCGGGCGCTGGTTGGCCGAGGCGTTCGCGGCCGCGGGGCTCATGCCCGGGGGGGACGACGGGGGCTGGTTCCAGACCACCCGGGGTCGGGCCGGGGAGCCGGCGCGGGAGGAAGAGGTCCGTAACGTGGTCGGGCTGGTGCCGGGGCGCCGGTACGGGGTCGGCCCCGAGGCGGTGGTGGTGGGCGCCCACTACGACGGCTTGGGCCGCGGCGAGGTCGGTGGTCGGACCCAGGACCGGGGCCAGATCCACCCCGGCGCCGACGACAACGCGAGCGGTGTCGCTGTGCTCCTCGAGCTCGCCCGCGCCATGGCGGGCCAGCGGCCCGAGCGTACGGTGGTGTTTGCGGCCTTTGGGGGGGAGGAGGTGGGGCGCCTGGGGTCGCGCCACTTCGTCGCCGCCCACGCCGCCGGGCGCCCCCTGGCCATGGTCAACCTCGACACCGTGGGGCGCCTGGGCAGCGGCAAGGTGCTCGCCCTCGGCGCGGGCACGGCCCGGGAGTGGGGGGCCCTGGTGCAGGCGGCCGGGCTCGCCAGCGGCGTCCCCGTGGCGGCGGTAGGGTCGGACGTGGGGGGCAGCGATCAAGTGAGTTTCGTGGCGGTCGGGGTGCCTGCCCTCCAGCTCTTCACCGGGCCCCACCTGGATTACCACCGCCCCGGGGACACCGCGGAGCGAGTCGATGCGGGCGGCCTGGCGCGGGTGACCGCCCTGGCGGCCGAACTGGTGGGGAGCCTGGCCGCCCGGGGGGAGCCCCTCACCTGGACCGGCGCGGCGCCGGTTGGTTCGGGAGCCGGAGCCCGGAAGGTGAGCCTCGGGGTGGTTCCCGACTTCGCCTACGGCGGCCCGGGCGTACGGCTCTCCGGGGTGGCGCCCCGGTCGCCGGTGGCCGGGGCAGGCTTGCGGGCCGGGGACGTCATCCGCGGGTTGGGGGAAGCCGAAGTGGTCGGCCTCGGGGACCTGGGTCGGCTCCTCCAAGACGCCGCCCCCGGGGACCGGGTGGTGATCACCTACGAGCGGGAAGGGTCGCTGCGCAGCGTGGAAGCGGTACTGGAGGCAAAGTAGGGAGTAGGGAGTAGGGAGTAGGGAGTAGGGAGTAGGGAGTAGGGAGTAGGGAGTAGGGAAGACCGGGCCCTATCCCTAATTCCGATCCGCTCTCGGCTACTGCCTACCCGCCGAACCCGCGGTGGCTGCTGGCGGGGGCGCGGGAGGGATCCCCAGGGCGGCGAGCCGGGCGCGAGCGGCGTCGGCTTCTTCCTGGCGCCCCGCGGCGGCCAGGGCCTCGGCCAAAAGGGTCAGGGCTTCGGGGTACTCGGGGTCCTCCTCCACGGCCTTGGCGAAGTTCTCCAGGGCCCGCTCGTCCATCTTCTTGCGCAAGAACCCCTTGCCGAGCTGCACGAAGCGCTCGGCCTTGCCCTTGGGCGCCCGGGCCCTCGCGACGGCGCTGGTCTTGGGCGCCTTCGGCTCCCCGAGGCCGAGGGCCGCCGCCACGTCCTCCCGGAACTGGGCGCGGCCCACCGTGGAGTAGCCCTCGCACAGGGCGACGATCTTCCCTTCCCCGTCCGCCACCACCGCCGAGGGCACCGCGACCACCCCGTAGGCCTGAAAGACCCCGAGGCCGCGGTCTACGGCGGCCGGGAAGGAGGCCCCGGCCGCTTGCAGGGCGGCGGTCACGGCGTCGGCGGCGGCCCGGTCGAGTTCCTCGCGCTCGACGTTTACCGCCACCACCGAGAGGCCGACTTCCCGGTGCTCGTTCCACAGGGTTTGGAGGTCTTCCAGCAGCTCGGCGCTGCGCGGGCTCCAGGACGCCCAAAAGGCCACCACCGTCGCCTTGGTGCCCTTGTGCTGCGCCAGGTCCACGGGGGCACCGGTCGCGGTCTGGAGGGCGAAGGTCGGGAGGGGGTCGCCCACGGCTGTGCGCTTGAACGCCCCGGCGACGGCGGGGACGACCAGCAAGGCGGCGAGCAGGGTAGCGGTGAGTTTGCCCATGGATACCTCCGGGTTGACAAGGCGGCGCTTCTCTCAAGCATCGGCACCGGCGCCGGGCGCCTTTAGCCGGGCGCTCACCGTAGATGCGAGAGGGCTCCGGGTGGTTTCGCCGGGGGGTGCCCTCGGGAGGTCGGCCGGCCGGACGTTGACCCGCGGGGGGACCTTGGTCTAGCCTCGCCGGGTCCCCGTGCCCTTCCGCCGCAGGAGATCAGCCGATGTCCGCCGCGCCCAGCAAACGCTTCATCTTCCTCGGCGGTGCCCCGGTGTTCGACTACATGATCCCCGTCGCCATGGGGGAGCTGTCGCGGGTCACCGGGGACAAGGCGTACGTGGTGGGGACGAAGGTGCTCCTGCCCCTCGGTACGGTGTTCGAGCTCCCGGTGCAGGGTCAGGACGAGCCCGTGTACCTGAACCCCCTGGCCAACGGGGAACTCCAGCACCTCCACGACGAGCCCTTCTGCGCCCTGGAGCTCGGGGGCAAGCACCCCGAGCAGGAGGGGCTGCGGCTACGGGCGGGGCTTGCGGAGATCGCCACCGAGCTCGCGGCCCGCTTCCCCGGGGCCGTCCGGGGCCCCGAGGACCTCAAAGTGGTGCGGGCGTCGGCCCCGGTGGAGATCCATCTCGGGGGGAACAACAAGAACATCCTGGAGACCATCCACGCCCTCTTCGGGTCCCCCGAGCTCGCCGAAGCCGTGCGCGACTTCGCCTTCGAGCACCCCTTCTTCGCGGATCGGAACAACCCCATGTTCGCCCTGGTGGAGGCGAGCTACGCCGCCTGGGGCGTCACCCTGGGGGACCGGGGGTCGGTGCACGTGCCGGGGCTCGCGCCCCGCATCGGCTACGTGTTGACCCTGACCGGGGTGGACGGCCGCCCCATGGATCGGATCATCCTGTCGAACCGGACCAACGAGGAGACCATCTCCCTGGACACCCTCGCCCGGACCTACGCCGAGATCGAGTATCGCCTGCGCCGGGACGCCGACTTCACCGAGACCCACCTGGTGGTGAACTCCATGACCAACCCCGAGGAGATCCGCCACCTGGCCCGGCTCCTCAAGACCGCCTCGGCGAGCGGGGTGACGACCTATCTGTGCCCCACCAAGACCTTCCTCACCGGGGTGGACCGGGTGATCCGCGAGCGCTACTACGCCGCGGGCACCGAGCGCTTCTACCAGTACCGCAAGGACTTCGTGGACGCCGCGCTCCTGCCCCACGTTCAGGTCCTCATCCTGAACAAGGAGGAGCTCGGGATGATCGACCCCTCCATGGGCAAGCGGGGCATCGACGCCGTGGCGGGGGGCATCGCCCAGCAGATGAACCACGGCGGGCACGGCGACGTGACCGCGGGAGGCCGCGTGGTGGTCACCGGCGGGAGCCAGGGGGCTCGGTACACCGAGCGCCTCGATCCGGTCCGGGCCCAGACGTTTTGGCTGAAGGCGGGGCTGCCGGAGGGGAAGTCGGTAGGGTTCGCGGGCCGCCGCATCGTCTGCGGCGACGACTACGTCACGGACCTGGTGTCTACGCTGGGGGCCGGCGACCTCTTCTCCGGCATCTTCCTGGCCCTGATGGCCTTGGGGTGGGACGGGGGGCACGCCTTGCGGGCCGCCACCCTGGGGGCCCAGTTTTACATCCAGCGGCGGCAGCGGCCGACCATCCGGGACATGATCGGGGTGGACGAGAGCCACGTCCGCATGGGCACCGAGACCGAGCTCACCGACCGCATCTCCCACTCGGTGCGGGAGAGCGGCGACCCCACCCGCTACGGCACGATCTCGGACACCGTGGTCACCGTCCACACCACCCAGATCCAGCACCCCTTCCGCGAGGTGCTCGGCCTCGCCCTGCGGCTGGCCAAGGGGACCGGCTGAGCCCGCGCCTCACGCTCCGGCGGGGAGTCCCGGGCGGACCTTGAACACCTCCTCGCGGCGGATCTCGACGGTGCCGGGCTTGGCGCCCCGGGGCTTGGTGACGAACCGGGCCCGGGTGCAGGAGACCGGCACCACCCCGCCCTCCCGGGCCTTGCTGTGCCACGCGGCGATGGCCGCCGCGGCCTTGAGGGTGTCCCGGTCGGGTTCGGCGTCGGCCCGGGCGGGGAGGAGCACGTGGCTGCCCGGCAGGCCCCGCGCGTGAAACCACCAGTCGTCGGGCCGGGCCACCTTGAGGCTGAGCCGATCGTTGTCGGCGTCGGTCTTGCCCACCAGGACCACCCAGCCCCCGGGTAGGGCGTAGCGGCGAAGCTCGGGTTCCGGCGGCGGGCGGCGCGCCATGGGGTCCTCGGCCCTACGCGGCAGGTGGAGAAAGCACGGGCCGGGGTGTGGCACCCCGGCCCGCACCGGTCCCAGGCGGGGAGGGGGATTACTGCTGCTTACCCTTCATCAGCTCCGCGCCCTTGTTCTTGTCGACGTCGGGGCTGAGGTGGAGGCCCAGGAAGCCCTCGACGACCGGCTCCAGCAGCCCCTTGGCCGCATCCTTCTTGTCCTCCTTCAGGGCCGCCGCCACGGCCGCGAGGGCCTCGCGTAGGCCGGCTTCCCGGTCGCCCTCCTTGGGGGCTTCCGCCTTGCCCCCGGCCTCCTCCGCCTTGGGGGCCTCCGCCGCGGCGGCGGCTTCCTTCGGCTCGCCGACGGCGAGCTTGGGTAGGTCGGCGGGCTCGGTGTTTGCCAGCGCCTTCTCCGCGAACTCCAAGGCCTTGGCGGGGTCGCCGTCGGCTAGGGCGAAGTGGGCGAGACCGGCGAGGCCCAAGGGCACCGTGGGGTCCAGGTCCACCGCCTTCTGGAACTCCTCCCGGGCCTGTTTGGCCAGGTCCTGCTTGCCTTCCCGGGTCAGGCCGAGGTGGATGGCGCCGTTGAGGGCGTGGGCGTCGGGGAACTTGGCGTCGTCTTCGAGGACCTTCTTCACCTTGGGCAGGGCCTTGGAGAACTGCCCCCGCTCGAAGAGCGTCCTCGCCTGGCCGTAGTTCAGGGTGACCTTCTTGTCGACCGGGTGGTAGCGCTCCCGCTTCGGTTTGGCGGCGGCGACCGCCGGGTCTTTCTCGATGCCCAGGGCCTTCATCACCTGCTCGCGCATGTCGAGGTAGGCGCTTCTGGGGTGGCCCGAGAAGTCGTAGACCACCTTCAGGTCCTTGGCGAGGAACGCCGTGGCCGGGGCGGCGATCACCCCCCAGGCGTTGTACTGGTCTAGGGCCTTGTCGATGACCACGGGATAGGTGAGCTTCTTCTCCTGGGCGAAGGCCTGGATCTTGGACGGCAGGTCCGCCGGGGCGTTGGCCCCCTCCACGTTCACTGCCACCGCCCCCAGCCCCTTGGCGCCAAACTCATCGATCAGCTTTTGTACCTCGGTGAGGAGGGGGGCCGAATTGGGGCTCCACAGGGCCCAAAAGACCAGGATGGTCAGGGGGGCGTCCTTGCGAGCGGCGAGGTCATAGGGCTTGCCGTCGAGGTCGGGGAGGGTGAAGGTGGGGGCCGATTCCCCCTTGTGCACCCGTTTGAAGGCGGCGGCCGAGGTGGAGTCCACGAGGAGGGTAAACGCCACCAGCACCAGGATGGCCGAGGCCAGACGCCGGATCAGAACCATGCCGATTCCTCCGCACATGCGATGTTGACCTGCCCCGGGCGGCGCCGGGGCGACCCCAAGCGCCATACATACCACCCGAGGCATAGGAGATTCAATCGGTTTTCCCAGCCAACGGCGCGAGCTTGGGCTCGGCGAAACTGCCCGGGGCGGTTGGGGAGCGCCGACCGGAGGGGCGGATGTTGGCGATTGACGGTAGGCCGATGGCGAGTGGATGCCAAAGGCTGGAGGAAAACGCCGGACATCGGGCATCGAGCATCCCCGGCCCGGCCCGGCGCTGTGCAGCCCCCGGGGGAGCTGGTAGGGTTGCCCCGCGGGGGGCAGGAGGTGAGCGATGAAGGTCCCGGTGGTCTGTTCCGAAGAAGTCTTCGCGGCCCTGGCGGCGGGGCGGCCGGTGGTTGCCCTGGAGACGGCGGTCCTCACCCACGGCTTGGCCCCCGCCGACCGCCTCCCGGTTTTCGCCGCCATGGAGGCGGCGGTGCGGGCCGAGGGGGCAGTGCCGGCAGCGGTGGCGGTCCTGGGTGGGGCGCTCCGGGCGGGGCTCGCGCCACTCGCTGTGGAGCGGCTGGCCGAGGGAGGCGCCGCCAAGGCGGGGCTAGCCGACCTGCCCGCCCTTCTGGGCCGCGGCGCCGACGCTGGCACCACCGTGGCGGCGACCCTGTGGGCGGCGCGGGCCGCTGGGATCCCGGTCTTCGCGACCGGGGGCCTGGGGGGAGTGCACCGCGGCGCCGAAGCCACCTTCGACGTCTCCGGGGACCTTGGGGCCCTGGCCCGGTTTGGGGGCTGCGTGGTCTGCTCCGGGGCCAAGGCGGTGCTCGACCTCCCCAAAACCCTCGAACTCCTGGAGGCCCTGGGGGTGTGCGTGGTGGGTTACCGGACCACCGCCTTTCCGGCCTTCGTCGGGGTCGACTCGGGCCTCAGCCTGGGCCACCGGGTGGACACCCCCACCGAGGTGGCGGCGGTGCTCCGGGCCCGGGACGCCCTCGGGCTCCCCCAGGCGGTGGTGGTAGCCAACCCGCCCCCCGAGGCGGTGGCGGTGCCCCGCCCGGTCCTGGTGGCAGCCCTGGCGGAGGCGCTGCGGGAGGCCGCGGCCGAGGGCGTGGCCGGTCCCGGCGTGACCCCCTTTCTCCTGGGGTCCCTGGCGCGCCAGACCGCCGGTGCTTCGGTGGCGGCCAACCGGGCCCTGCTGGTGGACAACGCCCGGCTCGCCGCGCGGATCGCCCGGGCCCGGTCCTTGACAGCGGCGCCGGCCCTGGTTGAATCCTTCCAAGCGGTCTCACCCTAACCCCAGGGAGGCCTCATGCGGGTGCCCCTCGAGTTGACCTTTCGCGACGTGGAGAAGACCCCGGCCATCGAACGCTACATCCGCGACTCGGTGCAAAAGCTCGAACGGGTGTGCACCGAGCTGGTGAGCTGCCGGGTGGTGGTGGAACAGCCCCAACGCCACCAGAAGGCGGGCCGGGCCTTTCGGGTCCGGGTGGACGCGCGGGTGCCCCCGGGGCACGAACTCGTCGTCCGCCGCGAAGCCGGGGAGGGGGACCTCCATGAGACCCTGCGGGAGGTGCTCCGGGACGCCTTTGGGGCGATGCGACGCCAGCTCCAGGACCTCGGCCAGCGCCAGCGGGGGGAAACCAAGGCCCACCCCTCCCGGGACGAAGCGTCGGCCCTGGTGCTGCGCCTTTTCCCCGAGGAGAGCTACGGCTTCCTGCGGACCCTCGATGGCCAGGAGGTGTACTTCCACCGCAACAGCGTGCTCCACAAGGAGTTCGACCTGCTGCGAGTAGGCACCGGGGTACGGTGCGTCGCCGAACCCGGCGACGAGGGCCTGCGGGCGACCACGGTGGAGATCCTGGACAAGGCGATGCCCCGGCCCGCCGCCGAGTAGGTTCTGGCGACGCGGGCGTTGCGACGGGGGCGTAGGAGCGTGTACCCTGCGGGCCATGCGACGCGCCCCGGGGCCCCGGCTCCTCATCCTCGACTGCGACGGGGTCCTGATCCGCTCCGAGGCCGCCAACCTCGCGTACTACAACCACATTTTCCTCGCCCACGGGGTGCCCCCGGTGGCTCCCGGCGACCGGGCCGCGGTGGAACGACTGCACACCCTGTCCACCCCCCAGGTGCTCGACGCCTTCCTCCCCCCGAGCCTGCGGGCGGCCGCCGACGCCTATGCGGCGGCCCTGGATTACGCTCAGTTTCTACCGTACCTCGAAGCCGAGCCGGGCTGGGACGCCGTCCTCGAGGCGTGGCGCCGCCGGGGGCCGGTGGCGGTGGCCACCAATCGCGGAGCCAGCGCCCGGGCGGTTCTGGAGGCGGTCGGGCTCCTGCGCTATCTCGACCTGGTGGTGACCATTCGCGATGTGGCGCGGCCCAAGCCGAGCCCGGACGTGCTCCTGCGCGTGCTCGATCACTTTTCCCTGGCGCCCGGGGATGCCCTGTACGTCGGGGACTCCGGGCTGGACCAGGCGGCGGCCCGGGCCGCGGGGGTGCCCTTCCTGGGGTTTCGGCGCGCCGAGCCCCCGAGCGTCACCTCAGCGTGGCAGGTGGGCGCCCTGCTTGCGGGGTTGGACGCACCTGCTACCCTGGGTGCCGCGCCGACCTAACCCACCTCGCGAAGGGAGGAGAGCATGGCCGATCTCACCCGCAAGTTCCACGAGCACCAGGATTCGAGCACCCTGAAACGGGGGTGCCAGGTGGCCGACGGGGAAGTGGATCTGTGCCCTTGCGGCTCGAAGCTCGGCTTCGCCCACTGCCACGGCGCCCCCTGCGGGTGCGGTTCGGGCAGTCCCAAGTTCAAGTGCTGCCACCAAGACGACTTCTAACCGCCCCGGGGGCACTCCCCCCGCCGGGCCGGAGTCGCCAGCGGGCGAGGGGGCGATGACGCGGGCCATCCTCCTGGTGGAAGACAACCGCCCCTTGAGCGAGGCCCTGGCCGAGGCGCTCTCCCAGGAGGGCTACCGGTGTTTCCAGGCCTTTGACGGGGAGGAGGCCTTGGCCGCCGTCGCCCGGGAGGCTCCGGTGGCGCTGGTCCTGGACCTGAACATCCCGGTGATCCACGGGCTCGAGGTCCTGCGGCGGGTGAAGGCCGAGCGCCCGGACACCGTCGTCGTGGTTCTCACCGGGCACGGGTCGGACCAGACGGCGCTCCAGGCCATGCAGTGGGGTGCCGACGACTACCTGACCAAGCCGGTGCGGCTGGCTCGCCTGGCCGAATGCCTCGAGACCCACCTGGCGCGGGCGGCGGGCTGCCGCGCCGCCGACGACCGAACGCCGGGAGCCGAGGCCCCCGATCCGGCCCACCTGGCCCGGGTGTTTGACGAGGCCCCGGCGGCCCTGGTGCACGTAGACGCGACGGGCGCGGTCCGGGCGGTCAACCGCTGGGCGGCGCGGCTCCTCGCCCAACCGCCCGCCGACTTGCTGGGGCGGGACATCGGGGCCCTGCTGGCCCCGGGCCACGAGGCACCGTGGCTCGGGGCGGTGCGCCGTGAGGCGGGCGGCCCCCGGGGGTACGAAGGGGAGTTGAGCCTGGATGGCCCGGGGGGGCCCTTGCCGGTGAGCGTGGTGGCCACCGAACGGCCGGACGCCGGGCACCTCATCTTCTCCCTGCGGGACCTGACCCGGCAGAAGGCTCTGGAGAAGCGCTTCTTCGAGTCCAAGCGGCTCTCGAGCCTCGGCCGGGTGGTGGAAGGGGTGGCCCACGAGGTGCGCAACCCGCTCCTGTCGATCGGCGGGTTCGCCCGCAAGCTCCGGGAGGTCGCGGGCGAGGGCGGGCGCGAGGGGGTGTACCTCGACGTGATCTTCGCCGAGGTGGAACGTCTGGAGCAGATGGTGCGGGACATCGAGGAGTACGTCCAGTTCTCCAAGCACCGCAAGCTCAGCTGCGAGGCGGTGGACCTGGCGGGGCTCCTGCGCGACTGCGCGGCGGCGCTCGGGGAGCGCTCGGGTCGGCTCGGGATCCACACCCAGTGGGGCGACTTCGGTGACCTGCCGACGCTGTACGCGGACCCGGCCCTGCTCACCGAGCTCTTCGTCGGCCTCCTGGACAACGCCGTCGAAGCCATGCCCGACGGCGGGGTGCTCAAGATCCAGTGTCAAATGGCCGACAACTGGGTGGTGACCCGGGTGCAAGACACCGGGGTAGGCATCCCGGAGAAGGACCTCGCGGAGGTCTTCGACCCCTTCTTCACCTCCAAGACCTCGGGGGCGGGCTTGGGCCTGGCCAAGGCGTACCTGATCGTGGAAGACCACTCCGGGACCATCGATTTCGACAGCCGGGTCGGCGAGGGGACGACCTGCACGGTTACCCTGCCGATCGAGCGGCGGCGGATGCCCCGGAGCCGTGGGTGAGCACCGCCCCGGGCCGCGTCTACCTCCTCGCCCCCCGAGGCTCGGCCGACGCCGCCGCCCGGGGCCTGGCGGCCGCTGGCTACGATCCCCTGGTGCTCGCCGACTCCGAGGCCCTGATCGATCGCCTGCTGGTGGAGCCGCCGGCTTTTGCCGTGGTGTGGGAGTCCTTTCCCCGCGCGGGCCTGGAAGCGGTCCTCGAGGTGCTCCGCCACCACTTCCGTGCCCGGGACTGCGCCGTGGTCCTGGTGCGGGCCGGGGCCACCCGTCGCCTCGCCGAGGACTGGGTACACGGGGTCGTGGACGCCCCCGCCGACGCCGACTCCCTGCTGCGGGTGTTTGCGGAGTGCGCCGAGGCGGGGGTAAAACCGGGGGGAGACATCCCGCGGATCCTGGTCGTCGACGATGAGGAGAACATGGTGCTTCTCGGGTCCCACATCGTCTCGAGCATGGGGATGATCCCCCTGGTGGCCTTCGACGGTCCCCAGGCGGTGGAGCGGGCCCAGCGCTTTCGGCCCGACCTGGTGCTTTTGGACATCAACATGCCGGGCATGGACGGCTTCGCGGTCATCCACGCCTTGAAGGCCGACCCCAGCACCAACCTGATCCCGATCATCGTCTTCTCGGCCCGCCACCACGAAGAGGACAAGGTGCGGGCCCTGTCCCTGGGCGCCGACGATTACGTCACCAAACCCTTTAGCATCTCGGAGCTCGGCGCCCGCCTCTCCCGGCTCCTCCAGCGGACCCGGGCCGGGGTGAGCGCGTCGAGCACCACCGGGCTACCGGGGAGCTTCAGCGCCGAGCAGGTACTGGTGGATCGGGTGCGTCACCGGCTCCCGCTGGCGGTCTTGTACCTCGATGCCGACCACTTCAAGGCGTTTAACGACCGCTACGGTTTCGCCCGGGGCGACAGCGTCATCCGCCAGGTGGCGGACCTGGTGCTCGACGCCGTCCGCGAGCTCGGCAACCCCGACGACTTCGTGAGCCACATCGGAGGCGACGACTTCGTGGTCATCTCCACCCCCGACCGGGCCGTCCCGGTGGCCGACGAGATCCTCGGGCGCTTCGGACGGATCATCCCCTTCTACTACGATCCCGCCGACCGGGCCCGGGGCGGTATCGAGACCGAGGACCGCAAGGGGCAGAAGACCACCTTCCCCCTCATGACCCTCTCCATCGCCATCATCACCAACGAGGGCCGGGAGTTCAGCCACCCGGGGGAAGTGGCCGACGTGGCCGCCCAGCTCAAGAAGTACGCCAAGAGCCAGCCCGGCAGTTTGTGGGTGAAGGACCAGCGGGGCGCCGACGGCGACCCAAAGGAGGGCGAGCCGTGACCCGCCGCGGGGGGCTGGCGCTGCTGTTCGCGGCGTGGGCCGGGGTCGCCGGGGCGGACGTGTACGGGTTCCGGGGCGCCGAAGGGGTGGTCTTCTTCACCGACGCCCCCACCGAACCCGGCTTCGAGCTCTTGATCCGCGAAGGCACGCCGCCGCCCCCTCTGCACTGGAGCGAGTTCGCCCGGCGCGAGGCCGAGCGCCAGGGGATCGACCCGCGCCTGGTGCGGGCCCTGATCCACGCCGAGAGCCGCGCCAACCCCGCAGCGGTCTCCCCCAAGGGGGCCCAGGGGCTGATGCAGCTGATGCCGGCCACCGCCCGGGAGCTCGGGGTCGCCGATCCCTTCCACCCCAACGACAACGTGCGCGGCGGCATCCGCTACCTCGCCCAGCTCATCCAGCGCTACCCCGGTCGCCTCGACTGGGCGCTGGCCGCTTACAACGCCGGCCCCGGTGCCGTCGACCGCTACCGGGGCATCCCGCCCTTCCCCGAGACCCGGCGCTACGTCACCACCGTGCTCGACAACTACCAGCGCCTGCGCCGCGAAGAGGGTTGACAGCCCTGAGCCCCCTTGGGTATAGTCCGCGCCCTGTCACCGAGCGGGAATAACTCAGCGGTAGAGTGCGACCTTGCCAAGGTCGAAGTCGCGGGTTCAAATCCCGTTTCCCGCTCCACACGAAAGGAAAGGGCCAGGTCTTCGACCTGGCCCTTTTTTGCGTCCCGCCTGGGTTCTTCGGATCGGTGCCAAATCCGGGCGGATCGGTTGGGGGCATTGTCCTGCTTTGGACGGGCTTTCTGTGCCTTAGCCGTGCCTTGGGCGTGCCTTTACCGGGCCGGGTGGCAGGCCCGCCGGCCCCGGACCGAAGGCCGCCAGGAGCTCG
>JBBIIA010000031.1:0-31587 GCA_037446775.1 Deltaproteobacteria bacterium | reverse complement strand
CTTCGAGCCAGCCCGCCTGATACGCGGCCCGCAGCGCTTCGCGGGGCGTCCGTGCCTCGATGCCCTCCACCGCAAGGAGACGCTTGAGGGTCTTCCAATAGAGCTCGATCACGAACTCGAACCGCTGGATCGTGCCGTCCACGACGAGGCTCGAGGTCTCGGGCTCGGCCAACGCCTCCCGCAGCCGCCCGAGAGCGGCTCCCAGGTTCCGCAGCCCCTGTTCAGCCCTGGCCACGGACATACCACACCTCGCCCTCGGACAGGATGCGCTCGCGCAAGGCCGCCGACACCTCGCCGAGCCGAACGGCCTGTACCGGCACCAGCGTGGCCAGCTCCTCGAGGTCGAAGGCCAGTTCGAGCCACTGGCGCCGGCTCGCCCCGGGGGCGTCCACGGCCAGGTCCACGTCGGACCTCGCGTCGGCGTCACCCCGGGCCCGGGAGCCGAACAGGATCACCCGCTCGACCTCGGGCCGTCGGGACGCCACCCGGATCACCTCGCGCTGCAACCGCTCGTTTCCCGGTCCCACGACGGCCTCCGGCTCGCTGAAGAAAGGCGGTTTCACCGCGACTCTACGTGGGGGAATGGTCCCGGTCAAGGCGCTGCCGCCCTCAGCAGGCCTCCTCCACCGAGTCGAGCCACTGCGCCACCGCCGCCCGCACCTCCGGACCCACGGCCCGGTTGCCGTACCCCCGCAGCTCCTCCACCCGCCAGTCGCCCGGGGTCCGGCACCGCAGGGACAGGGTGGCGCGGGCCGGGGCGAGGACGCGGTAGAGGTAGGCCCGCCCCGAGGCCACCTCGGGGGCCAGGGAGGCGACGCAGTGACCCATGGCCTCGCCCTCGGCCCGCAGGTCCTCGGGGGCTCGGAGGGGCACCACCTGGGCCGTGCCGGCCCACGGCGGCGGCGGGAAGCGGTCGGGCAAGCCGGCGCGCAAGCGCGCCCAGTCCCGGCCGCCGGCCCGGCGGGCCAGGTCGTCGTGGATCCGCCGGAGGTGCGCGAGCGACGCGAAGGGCCGGGTGCGCTCGGGGAGGCCGAGGCGCCGGGCCAGGGCCAGGGTGTCGCAGAGGGACCCGAACACCTCGGGCCGGGCCTCCTGGGCCGGGTCGCCGACCAGATCCAGGAGCAGGCGGGGGGAAGCCAGGGGCCGCAGGCGCGGCGAGGTGGCGAGGCGCAGGACCCCGGCGTTCAGGGCCGGGAGATGGGAGAGCACCTTGACCACCGCCGGGTCCCCCAGGGCGTCGCGGAGGTAGAGGAGGGCCGGCACCGACAGGGCCGGCGGCGGGATCTTCGCCAGGATCCGCCGGGCCGCCTCGGTGGGCGGGAACCCCAGCCAGCCGAGCACCTCGCGCTGGCGCCGCCGCACCAGGCTCCGGGCGGCCCGCATGGGCTTGGCCACGGCGGGGCGGCGAAAGACCCAACTGCTCGCCAGGGCGTAGGCCAGGGCCGGGTTGGAGGCGCTCAGCTCCAGGGCGCCGGGGCACCGGGCGAAGAGGGCGAGGAGGTGCCAGCGCCGGTCGGCGTACCGCAGGGCCTCGCGGCGCTCGGCCCCGGGGATGGCGTCGAAGTAGGCGGCGAGCGCCCCGTGCTCGGCCCGCAGGACCCCTTCGAGCCAGGTATCGAAGCCCGCGGGCGCCGGAGCTTGCCCCTCGGCGTCTTGGGCGGGGCCGGCGGCCGGCGGCGCCGCGCCCGGCGCGAACAGCCGGGCCCCCACCAGCCGGTCCGCCCACCGCCGGGTGTGGCGCCAGGGCCGGGCCGGCGTCTTGTACCAGGCTCGGAGGTCCGGCCACGTCCGGGCCACCACCACCCGCCGACCCTCGAAGGCGTAGAGCTTCCCATCCCGGAATGCCATGCCGGGCCGCCAGACCCTCCCGGGCCGGGGCTGGCTCACGCCCCGAAGCCCAGGGGCCGGCGGTCCCCGTGGGCCGCTTTGAGCCGGGCTTCGGCCTCCAGGGCGGCCACGAGCCGGGGGTGGGTGCGCTCCCCCGGGTCGAGGAACCGGAACTGGCGACGCACCACGTCGAAGTCGCCGGGGGCGAGGGTCCCCAGGCGCCGGAGCCGCGCCTCGGCCTCCGGGGGCAGGGCGCCCTCCCCCGGCGCCGCCAGGGGGCCGAGCAGGCGGCCGTAGAACGCCACCGCGCCGTCGGGGTCGAGCCAGCCGAAGCCCACCTTGTGCTGGAAGCGCCGCAGCGCCGCGGGGTCCAGGTCCTCCAGGCGGTTCGTGGTGCAGACCAGGATGCCCCGGTGGCGCTCCATCTGGGTCAGGAACTCGTTCACCATCGAGGTCTCCCAGGAGCGCCCGGCCCGCTCGCGGCTCCCCAGGAAGCTGTCGGCCTCGTCCACCACCAGCACCGCGCCGTCGTCCTCCGCTTCGGCGAAGGCCTGGGCCAGGTTCTGCTCGGTGCCCCCCACCCACATGCTGAGGAGGTCGCTCGCCCGCCGCACCAGGAGCTCGCGGCCCACGGCCTCAGCCAGGTGCCGGGCGAGCTCGCTCTTGCCGGTGCCCGGGGGGCCGTGGAAGAGGAGGTTGAGGCTCAGCCGCTCCCGGGGAGGCCCGCTCTTGAGCGCCCGGTCCACGGCCCGTACCTGCTCGACCAAGAGGCCCGCGGCCACGTCGGTCCGCAGGCCCTCCAGGGCGTAGCCGTCCGCCGTGCCCTCCCGCTCTCGGGGCCGACGCCCCCGGCCCAGGAGCTCGTCGCTCGCCTCCACGGCCACCCGCACGGCCCGCCCGAAGGCGGCCCGGTCCCGGCCGGCCACCGCCCGGGCCTGGCGCACGGCCAGGTCCACCACCCCGGCGCTCACCCGGTGGCGCGCGGCGAGTTCGGCCACCTCGGCCTCGGGTACGAGCCGCGTGGCCCCGTGGCGCCGGAGCACCTGACGCCACACCGCCTCGCGCTGCCGGCGGTTGAAGGCCCGAAACGGCACGCTCACGGCGAAGCGCCGGAGCACCGAGGGGTCGATGCGGTCCACGGCGTTGGTGATCCAGATCATCCGGACCCGGGGCTCTTCCAGGAGGCCGTTGAGCCACCCCTTGTCCTGGGTCTCGCCCCGGGCGAGCCAGGCGCCCTCGGTGTTTAGCAGGTGGTCGGCCTCGTCGGCGATCACCACCGCGCCCGGCCCCCGGCCCGCGTAGGTCAGGCACGCCCGGAGCGCCGCCCGGCGCGACCGGCTGGTATTGTCGTCGCCCCGGCCCACCTCCCAGGCCGGCACCCCCAGGCTCGCCACCAGCCCCCGGGCGAAGCTCGACTTGCCGGTGCCGGGCGGCCCGTACAGCAGCACGTGGGCGGGCGTGGTGCGGGGCTCCCGGAGAAGCGCGGTCAGGTGTGCGAGGACCCCGGGCGCCACGAAGTGGGCGTCCAGGGGCAGGGTCTCCCGGGGCGCCGGCGCGAACAGCCCCCCCGGCGCCAGGTGGGGCCGGGGGGCCAGGAAGAACCGGGGGAAGTCGCCCTGGAGCCGGAGGTTCGAGTCGTCGGGGTCGAGGGCGCCCAGGGGGCCGAGGGTTCGCCCGACCGCCCGGCGGAGCTCGCCCTCGCCCACCCCCAGGGCGGCGCGCAGGTGCCCCCGGCCCTGGCGCATGTCGCAGTTCCAGTGGCGGTCGAAGCAGCCCTGGGGCACTGCCCACTCGGCCACCACCAGGAGGAAGAGGCACAGCTCCACCTCGGGGTCGGTGAGGCCGAGGGCCTCCTGGATCTGGGCGGCGCTCTTCTCCAGGGGGGCGCGCCGGCCCCGGGCCAGGGTCCGGGCCCGCTCGGCCAGGAGGGACCGCAAGAACCCCAGGAAGGCGGCCCGGTGGCTCCGGCCCCCGCGGCCGAGGCAGCGGCTCAGGGCCATGGCCACCTCGCTGGCGTCCCCCGGCTCGGCCTGGTCGAGCCCGTGGACCAGGTCCTCCCGGGCGTCCTCCGCCAGGCGCCCCAGCAGGTACTCCACGGCCGCTTCGGCCGCGGGCCCCAACACCCACAGGGCCAGCTCGAGGGGGGGCAGGTCGGTGGTGGGGTAGCGCGCCAGCGCGCCGCCGAGCCAGCGGGCGCACAGCCGCCGCACGAACCGGTCGTCGGGGTCGAGGGGGGCGTCGAGGGGGCCGGCGGTCGGCGCCGGGGGGAGGAGCGGGCGTCTTCTTCTCACGGCAGGCCTCCGGGTCGGGTTCGGGCCCAGGATGCCGGAGGGGCGTTCCGCGGATCGGAACGGTGGACTACGATCTCGCCCGTCAGATCCCGGCGCCCTCCAGGTACGTGGCGCCCTAGAGGAACCCGCGGCGGGCCAGGAGGGCCACCACCTGGTCGGCGGCTTCGTCGGTTCCCAGGCGGTGGAGGGGAAGGGCGAGGTCGGGGCCCGCGGGCGGGTCGTAGGGCTCCTCGGGGAAAAGCGCCATGACCTCGCTCTTCTCCGGGTGGACCAAGCAGGCGCCGAGCATCTGCCGTCCCGGACGAGGGGGCGCCGCCCGTCCTGGCCCCACCGCACCGGCCGCGGCAGGTGATCCCTTGAGTTATACGCAGCAACGAGGTAGTTTGCGTATAACCCACCGAGAGAGGGTCAGCCCGTGCTCAACCGACTCCCCCTGGACGTGCAGACGCTGTACGCCGAACTCCTCGAACACTTGACCGTGCTGGAGGCCGAACGGGCGCTGGGCAGCGTGAAGGGCACCTTCGTGACCAAGGAGGTCAAGGGCAGGCGCTACTCGTACCTCCAATACAGCGTAGCGGGAGCGAAGAAGCAGGCCTACCTGGGGCCCTACGACGATACGATGCGCCGCCTCGAAGCGCGTCATCGGACCGCCCACGAGGAGCTCCGCGGCGAATGGGCGCAGACCCAGCGGCTCTGCGCCATGCTGCGCCGGGGGGGCGCCCTCCCTACGGATGCCCCGTCCGCCCGGGTGCTCGAAGCCTTGGCCAGTTCGGGGGTCTTCCGGGTTGGCGGAGTGCTGGTGGGGACCCAGGCATTTGCCGTGCTCGGCAACCACCTCGGGGTTCGCTGGGAGCATGCGGCCCTTCGCACCCAGGACATCGACCTGGCGGTCGAGCCGGACGCCCTCGAGCTCGCCGTGCCGGGAGAGGAGGAAGCAGACATCCCGCTGGCGTTGGAGCGGCTGGAGATGGGGTTCTTTCCCGTGCCCCCTTTCAACCCCAAGCAGCCCTCCACCTCGTTTCGGGTCCGGGGAAGCCTCCTTCGGGTCGACCTGCTGACCGTGGCGCGGGGCGGCGGCGAAGCCGTTCCCCTCTTCCTGCCCCAGTGGAACGCGGCGGCCATGCCCCTGCGCTACCTCGACTACCTCCTGGAAGAGCCGGTGCGGGCCGCCGTGGTCGACGGGGGAGGGGTGCTGGTCAACGTCCCCGTGCCGGCCCGCTTCGCCCTGCACAAGGTCTTGACCGCTGCGGAGCGAGGGCTTGCGGTGGCGGCCAAGGCCGACAAGGACCTGAACCAGGCGGGGCAGGTGCTTCGAGCGCTGGCCACCGACCGGCCGGGAGACCTCAATATGGCGTGGGAAGCCCTGGTAGCGAGGCCCGGGGCGGCGAAGCGGATCGAGGCGGGGGCCAAGCGCCTCCGCGCGGTGAGCCCGGAAGGGTACGAGGTCCTGCGCGCCACGGTGGCGGGGGGCCGCCTGGCGTAGGGGAGGCCGAGCCGGCGGGCGCCTGGCTCGGCCTCGCGAGACGGCTCCATCCCGGTGCTAGCCCGGCGGTGGTCCGTCCCGGGCGGGTGAGGTCTTCTGCTGGAGCCGTCGGAGCCTACGTTCCAGGGCGGCGCGGTCCCCCGGGGGCCAGGGGCCCGCCGCGAGGGCCGCCTCGACCAGGGCCAGCGCCTCGGCCCGCCGACCGACCCGATGTTCCAGGATCACCGCCGCGGCCACCACCCCCAGGGGGTCCCCGGGGGCGAGGCGCCGCAGGTCGGCGCACGCCGCCAGGGCTTCGTCCCACTGCCCCGCCCGCTTTCGCGCCAGCACCAGGGCCTTGAGCGCCCGGGTCCGCGCCTCCCGGGGTAGCCGCTCCCCCAACCCGCGCTCGAGAAACCCCACCGCCTGACGATTCCGGCCGCCCCGGGCGTGGAGCAGCCCCACCCCCAGGGCCTCCCGCTGCCCGGGCTGGGCGGCGGCCCACAGGAGGCCGGCCAGGGACAGGAGATCGTCCCGGTTGTGGCGAAACACGGCGGCCAGGCGCTCGGTGGCGCCCCGGCGCAGGTAGTCGGCGTAGACGGCGGGGATCTCGGCCCCCGGCACGTCCCCCACCCGGCGGTAGCCCAGGACCGACGCCTCCAGGGTCGAGAGCCGACAGTCGGCGTGGCCGTGGCGCCACAGGGTCCGGGCGGGGGGCAAGAGGTCGAGGTGGCTCGCCGAGGCCAGGGGCCAGGGGCGGCGGGTCAGGACGTGGCGGTTCTCCAGCAGGGGGAGGTCGAAGCCCCGGCCGTTGTAGGTGACCACGCAGCGCACGCCCCGCAGTTCGTCGGCCAGGGCTTCCAGGAGGGCGGCCTCCCGGTCCAGGTCTTCGAGGAAGAGCTGGACCACGCGAAAGCCGGCGCGCTCCGGGTGCCAGCGCCCGACGCCCACGAGGAAGGGGACGGTGCCGGCCCCCCCCGCGAGGCCGGTGGTCTCGGTGTCGAGGAAGGCGACCTGCTCGGGGGCGTCCACGGCCGCCAGGGCCTCGGGGAAGAGGGCGTGCCCCCCCGGCCAGGGGAGGTCCCCGAGCTCCGCGGCCGGCAGGCGGCCGTGGCGGTGGTCCGCCGGAGCGGTCCAGGCGGCGACGAAGGTGCTCCCCGCGGGGGTGTCGACCCGATGCCCGGCTACGCGGGTGGCTAGCGGAGCTCGGGCCGGCGCGGGGAGGTCTACGGCGGCAACCACCCGGCCCGGCCCGAGGAGGCGGTCGAGGCGGGCCCGGAGCGCCGCAGCGGGCTCGGCCGGGGGCTGGCCCTGACCCGACGGGCCGAGGCGCGCCAGGCGCCCCTTGAGGTCGGTCACGGGGCGAGGACCCCCCGGAGGATCGCCACGGCGGCGGGCTTGACCCCGGGGCCGGCGTCCCCCGGGGGGCCGACGCAGCTCGGGCACCCCGCCGCGCACGGGCACCGGGTCAGAAGCTCCAGGGCGTCGGCCAGAAGCAGCCGCTCCTGCCCGTAGATCCCCTCCGCCAGGCCGCACCCGCCGGGGTAGCGCTCGTACAGGAAGAGGGTGGGGTGCTGGGGGCGGTCCCCGGGCCCGAGGTCGCCGGCGAGGCGCGGGCCCCCGGCGGTCGGGCCGAGGGCGAAGCTCCACCGGCCCTCCCGGTCCCCCAGGGCGCGGCCGAGGTCGCCGGGGTCGGTGAGGCACCGCCGCGCCGCCAGGTGCCGCAGGGTGTAGGAGAGCCCCGCCAGCCCCTCCAGGAAGGCGGCGTCGGGTAGGCCCAGGCGGGCGGCGAGGGCGGGCTCGAAGCCCCACCACGCGGCGGTGGTGTGCATCTCCTGGTCGGGGAGGGACACCTCGCCGTACCCCACGTTCTCCAGGCTGTAAAACTTGATCTTCTTGTACCCGGGGACGTGGGTGACCACGTGCACCTCGCCCCAGGCAACGTCGCCCCAGGGGGCCGGGGTGACCGCGAAGTCGGCCAGGATGCGGACCTTCGAGGCGGTGATGGCCTGGGTGTAGTACTCGGTCTCGATCTGGCGCACGTAGGCCTTGCGCCCCTCCCAGTCGAGCCGGTCCACGTGGTGGGGGGCGCCCTCCACCATGTAGATGGCCCCGGGGTGCAGGGCGGTGGGGGCGCCGTCGAAGTCCACCTGGGCGATCACCCGGGGCGGGGCGGCGGTGACGTCGATTACGGTGAAGTTCTCGGGTTCGGCGGTGCGCAGGCTGACTTGATCGGCGGGGTAGGCGTCCTCGGTCCAGTGCCAGCGGTCCCCGGCCCGCCGCAGGACCCCCTTCTCCTCCAGGTAGGCGAGGATCTCGCCGAGGGGCTCGGCCCCGAACTGCTCGGTGTCGGCGAAGGGGAGCTCGAAGGCCGCGCACCGCACGTGGCTCACCAGGATGTGGAGGTTGTCGGGGTCGATCAAGCCGAGCTCGGGGGCTCGGCCCAGGACGGCCTCCGGGTGGGCGATGACGTACTGGTCCAGGGGGGCGCTGGAGGCGATGAGGATGGCGGCGCTGGTCCCCGCCCGCCGCCCGGCCCGCCCGGCCCGCTGCCAGGTGCTCGCCACGCTCCCGGGGTAGCCCACCAGGAGGGCGGCCTCCAGTTGGCCGATGTCGATGCCGAGCTCCAGGGCGTTGGTCGCCACCACGCCGCGGACCCTGCCCTCCCGGAGGCCCGCCTCGATCTCTCGCCGCAGGTTTGGCAGGTAGCCGCCCCGGTACCCCCGGACCAGGCCCTGGCGGTCGGGGCGGGTCTCGAACCGCTCCTTGAGGGTGCGGGCGAGGATCTCCACCTGGAGGCGGCTCTTGACGAAGGCGATGGTCTGAACGTCGGCGGCCAGGAAGCGCCGCGCGAGCTTGCGCGCCAGGGTCACCGGGGAGCCCCGTACCCCCAGGACCTGATCCAGGACCGGGGGGTTCATCAGCAGGAGGTGCTTTCTCCCCCGGGGGGCGCCGGACTCGGTCACCTCGGTGACCTCGGCGAGGCCGGTCAGGCGCCGGGCCAGGTCGCCGGGGTTGGCGATGGTGGCCGACGCCAGCAGGAACTGGGGGGCGGCGCCGTGAAAGGCCGCGATGCGGGCGAGCCGCCGCAGGACGTTGGCGACGTGGGAGCCGAAGATGCCTCGGTAGACGTGGAGCTCGTCCACCACCACGTACCGAAGGCCGGCGAAGAACCGGGCCCAGCGGGGGTGGTGGGGCAGGATCCCCTGGTGGAGCATGTCGGGGTTGGTGACCACGATCTGGGCCCCCTCCCGCACCTTGCGCCGCACGTCCTGGGGGGTGTCGCCGTCGAAGGTCTGGGCGGCGACCGGCCGGGGCAGGGCCGCCGACAGGGCGTGGAGCTCGGCGAGCTGGTCCTGGGCCAGGGCCTTGGTGGGGAAGAGATACAGGGCCCGGGCGCCGGGGTCGGCGAGGAGCGCGGAGAGGACCGGCAGGTTGTAGCAGACGGTCTTGCCCGAGGCGGTCGGGGTGACGGCGACGAAGGGCTGCCCGGCCAGGGCGAGCCCGGCGGCCCGGGCCTGGTGGGTGTACGGTCGCTCGATGCCGCGCGCGCGGAGGGCCGCGACCACCCCGGGGTGGGCCCCCGCCGGCCAGTCGCCGTAGGCGGCCGGCACCGCCTCGAGGACCTCGTGGTGGGTCACGCACGGTCCCAGGTTGCGGTGCTTGAGGATCGCCTGGACGAGCCGCTCGACGTCTGCCATGGACCCGAGCATAGCAGAGGGCCGGACGGCGGGGCCAGGGGCGGCCCTCCCAGGCAGGGGTCCCTCAGGTCAAGGATTTCCGGCGGTGGCCGATAGGTAGGGGCCTGAGCGCGGCGTTGGGACAGAGGGAGGGGCGCATGTGGAGATGGCTCGAGCGACTACTGGGGCGGGGTGGCGACGGGGCAGCCGCGGGCCGCGGCGAGGCGGGGTCGACCAAGCCCGAGGCGCGGCGCTCGGAACCGGGGGGCGAGGCGCCGCCCCGGGGGGCGCCGGGGCTGCCGCCGGAGGCGGCACCCTTTCTCCAGGGGCTCCTCGCCGACGCCGAACCCCTGGACCTGCAGTCCCTTCCCCGACGACCGGGTGTTCCTGGCGGGGATCCTCAAGCGGCTGAGGGCGGGCCGGTTCGAGATCCCCGTGCTGCCCCGGGCCGCGGTGGAGTTCTCCCGGCTCCTGGCAAACCCCCGCAGCGCGGTGACCGACTTCGTCCGGGTGCTCAGCGCGGACCCGGCCCTGAGCGTGGAGGTCCTGCGCCTGGCGAACTCCGCCTACTACGGCTTTGCGGCGCCCGCGACCAGCGTACGGGAAGCCGTGGTCCGGGTCGGCCTCCACCAGGTCCGGGGCCTCGTGCTGCTGTCCCACGCCCGGGGCCGGGTGCTCCAGGGCGGCGGGTTCAAGCGAGAATCCCAGTGGCTCTCGGAGCTCTCCCTGGCCGTCTCCAACGCGGGGCGGCTGCTCGCCGCCGAGCTGGGGGTGGACCCCGAGGCGGCAAGCACCCGCGGACTCCTGGTGCACCTGGAGCACTTCGCCATCCTGGGCTCGGTGGCGGAGGTGAGCGCCGACCACCGGCGGCCGGTCCGCCCCTCTTGCGCAGCGGCGCTGGAGGGGTTTCGGCGCTTCGGGCGCCCGGTCCGCGACCTGGTGGTGAAGGCGTGGGACCTCGGGGAGCTCGTCCGGCGGGAGACCCCGGCCGCTGACGACGGATTCGTCGCCCTGTGGCGGGCCGTGGTGGGGCGCCTGGGCCGGGAAGCGGGACCCGTCCCGGGGGTGCCCGGCGTCTCCCCGGGGCGGCTGGGGGAGGTCCTGGACCGGGTGTGCGGCGCCCCCTGACCGCGCCGCTCCCGGCGGTCAGCGAGCGCCGAACGTTTCCTCCCCCAGCCCGTCGACATCGCCAAAGACCTCTGCCCCCAAGCCTCCTTAGGGCGGCTCCGGGTTGGCCAGGGCTGCGGCTAGCGCCTGGTCCAGGGACGTCACGGAGGGGTGGCGGGGGACCCCCGGCCACAGCCGAGGAGCCCCGCTGGCGGCGAGGAGGTCTTCGACGAAGGCGCGGAAGGCCTCTTCGGGGCCGACCATCTCCGGGTACGCCGTGGCCGGGTCGAACCTTCGGGTTTCGCACCGCAAAACCCGGGGCGGCGAGCCCCCGACGCCGACGTCGCGGACGACCAAGTCGAGCACCAGATTCGCCTCCGCGCCGCCGTCCTCGATGGCGGCGGTGGCCACGGCTCGGACTCGTCGGAGGTCCAGGCGTCCGGTCCCGGTGGGGGTCTCGATGGTCAGCGCGGTACCGGTCCACCCCGAGGGGAGGGCCGGCACCACGAGGAGCACCTCGTCGGGTCGGCGGGGCGGCTCGGGAGCCTGGGGGGGGTCGGTCGGCACCGGGATCTTGGGCGCCTCGCGCAAGACGGGGGCCGGGGCGGTCATGGTCGGCGGCAGAGGCCTGGGCGAGGCAACGGTCCCCAGGGGCTTGGGCGGCGCCGCGACGGGGCGCCGCAGCTGGGGCACCTTCACCTCGATCCCGCCCCAGCGCAGGGCGACCCCGCCCAAGAGCCCCGCGGTGAAGGCGATGGCGTGGGACCCGGCGGCCAGGTGAAACCCCGCCGGCGCCGGGGCCAGGACGTCGGGGACGAGGATTCCCAGGAGCTCCCGCGCGCCCCACAGGGGCACCAGGATCCAGCCGGGGGCGGAAACCTGGAACGGGGACCCGAGCCACGACAGGAACGGGACCTGGCGCCCCCCGCACAGGATCAGGAAGGCGCCCACCGCTCCCGCCACCCCGCCGGTGGCCCCAACCAGGGGCGCTGCCAGGCCCGGTTCCCAGAGCCACACGCCGACGGCGCCCGCGATGCCGGCCCCCAGGGTCAGGGCGAGGAGGGGCCCCGCTCCCCAGGCGCGCTCCAGGGAAGGCCCCACCAAGGCCAGGAGCAAGAGGTTCGCGACCAGGGGGAGGAGGCCCGCGTGGAGGGCCAGGTGGGTCACCAAGGTGACCACGGAGCCTCGCGCCGGCGCAAACCCCCAGCGCCCCTGGGGAGACGCCGCCAGGGTGTCGAGCCCGGTGAGGGCGAGGCCGTCGAACTCCACCTGCTCCAGGGCGCGAAAGCGGTCGGGCCCCGCCGTCGCCGTCCCGGCGCGGGGCGGCGGCCGCAGGGTGCCTTTGGCCCGGGGGTGGACGTCGAGGTGGGGATGGGCGCGGTGGAAGGCGGCGGCGCGCTCCAGGCTGGCGAGCCCCTGGGTGAGGCTGCGCTGGCCGGTCAGGTGGGTGGGCAGAAACCCGAGCACCCACGCCACCAGGAGGGCACAGGTGGCCCACGGGACCGCCGACCGTCGGCTGCTACCGCGATGCATGGGCTCGACGCCGTCCGGGGGCCAACGCCCCAGTTGACCTCCGCCCCGGGGCCGAGTATAAAGGTCGGCTTCCCACCGCCCTGCCCGCCAACGCCCTGCCCGAGGTGCCCATGTCCGCTCCCTTTCGCAACATCGCCATCATCGCCCACGTCGACCACGGCAAGACCACCCTCGTCGATGCCATGCTCTGGCAGAGCGGGGTGTTTGGAGCCCACCAGAAGGTGGTCGACCGGGTCATGGACTCCAACGACCTGGAGCGCGAGCGGGGGATCACGATCCTCGCCAAGAACACGGCCGTGCGCTACGGCGACATCAAGGTGAACATCGTCGACACCCCCGGCCACGCCGACTTCGGAGGCGAGGTGGAACGCACGCTCCAGATGGTCGACGGGGTGCTCCTGCTCGTGGACGCGGCGGAAGGCCCCCTGCCCCAGACCCGCTTCGTGCTCAAGAAGGCGCTGGAGCACCGGCTCGCGCCCATCGTCGCCATCAACAAGATCGACCGGGCCGACGCCCGGGTTGAGGAGGTCCTCAACGAGGTGTACGACCTCTTTATCGACCTCGACGCCACCGAGGAACAGCTCGACTTCCCGGTTTTGTACACCAACGCCCGCAAGGGGGTCGCCCACCGGGCCCTGGGAGACGATTCCACGGACCTGCGCCCCCTCTTCGAGGAGATCCTGCGGACCCTGCCTCCCCCCTCCGGAAGAGACGACGAGAGCCTCCAGCTCCTGGTGACCAACCTCGACTACAACGAGTACGTGGGGCGGCTCGCCGTGGGGAGGGTCTTCAACGGCCGGATCCGGTCGGGCAAGCCCGTGGGGATCGCCGGGGCGGACGCCGTCACCCCGGCCAAGGTGGCGGTGCTGTACTCCCACGAAGGCCTGCGCCGGGTCGAGGTGGAGGAGGCCGTGGCCGGGGACATCGTGGCGGTCGCCGGCCTGGGGGACATCTCCATCGGGGACACCCTGGTGGACCTGGAGTCCCCCAAGCCCCTGCGGCGCATCGTGGTGGAGGAGCCGACCCTGGCCATGGTCTTCTCCGTCAACACCTCCCCCTTCGGCGGCCGGGAGGGGGACTACGTCACCTCCCGGCAGATCCGCGCGCGCCTGGAGAAGGAGCTCCTCCACAACGTCAGCCTGGGCGTGGAGTTCGTGGGAAGCGACCAGTTCAAGGTGAAGGGCCGCGGTGAGCTGCAGCTCGCCGTCCTCATCGAGACCATGCGGCGGGAAGGCTACGAGCTGAGCGTGTCCAAGCCCGAGATCCTGACCAAGCAGGTCAACGGCCAGACCCACGAGCCGATGGAGCTGGTGGTGGTGGACTGCCCAGAGGAGCACGTGGGGGTCGTCACCCAGAAGCTGGGGGGGCGGCGCGGCCGCATGGTGAAGATGGCCAACCCCGGCCACGGCCGGGTCCGTCTGGAGTTTAGGGTGCCCTCCCGGGGCCTGATCGGGTTTCGTTCGGAGTTTCTTACCGACACCCGGGGCACCGGCATCTTAAACAGCCTCTTCGACGGCTACGAGCCGTGGCAGGGGGCCATCCCGGGGCGGACCACCGGGGCCCTGGTGGCGGATCGCCAGGGGAAGACGACGACCTACGCCCTGTTTCACCTCCAGCCCCGGGGCACGCTCTTCGTCGGGCCGGCCGCCGAGGCCTACGAGGGGATGATCATCGGCGAGAACAGCCGCGAAAACGACCTGGACGTAAACGTCACCAAGGAGAAGAAGCTCACCAACATGAGGGCGGCGGGCTCCGACGACGCCCTGCGGCTGGTGCCGCCCCGGGAGATGACCCTGGAGCGGGCCCTGGAGTGGATTGACGCCGACGAGCTCGTGGAGGTGACGCCCACCCAGATCCGGGTCCGCAAGCGCGTCTTGCCGGCGAACCAGCGCCCGAAGAAGGCCCAGAAGGAGTAATCCTCCCTCGCCGGGATGGAACAGGTGTGAAACACGAGCCGAGCCGTGAAACGCCGGTACGGGGTCACCCGGCTGGCAACGGTAAAACGCCGTTCCCGATCCGGGATCACCCTTGACAGACCAGGATCTGCTCTCCTATCATCCGCCCCGCGTCGCTCCCGTGAAAGAAGGAACTTGGGTCGGCGGCGCGGGCGTGCGTGTTTCACTTGTTCCCCGTGTTTCGGTCCCCCCGCGGGCCGAGGAGGAAGACACCCGATGAGACGCAGCTGGGTCCTCGTCGCCGCCACCGCCGTGGCGGCGGCCACCGCCACCCTGGCCCCGGGCGGTCAGCAGTTTCCCGTTCCTCCTCCTCCCCTGAGCGAGGACTACTACCCCTGTGCCCAAAACTGCCACAACGACTTGCGGACGGATCCCAAGCCGCGGGTCCTCACCGATGAGCACGCCGACATCCAGCTCCACCACGCGGAGCAGCTGCGGTGGTGCCTCGACTGCCACGACGCCACCGACCGCGACAAGCTGCACCTGCAGAGCGGAGAGCGGTTGGGTTTCGAGGAGTCCTACCGCCTGTGCGGCCAGTGCCACGGCGACAAGTACCGGGACTGGCGCGAGGGGATCCACGGCAAGCGCACCGGGCGCTGGAACGGGGAGAAGCAGTACCTCCTGTGCGCCCACTGCCACAACCCCCACAGCCCGCGCTTCCCGGACCTGAAGCCCGAGCCGCCCCCCGCGGTGCCCGGCTCCAAGACCCTCAAGTCCCACTCGGGCGCCAAGGCGCACTAACCGCGCCGCCCGAGTCGGGTGGCAACCGGAGGAGAGACGACCCATGTCGGAGCAAAAGACCGTGCCCGTGGGGGAACCCCGGCAGGCGAGCCGGCGGAAGTTCTTGCAGGGAGTGGCGGTGGGGGCAGCGGCCGCCGCCCTGCCGGGCGCCGCCTTCGCCAGGGCGACCGGCTTTCTCACCTACGACTCCTGGAAGGAGTACTTCCAGAAGCAGTTCCAGCAGATGACGCCCCAGGAGGTCGAGGAGACCCTGCGGCGCCTCGAGGCCAAGTACGCGGGCCAGTACGGGCGCAAGGTCACCGTCAAGGCGACGCCGCCCCTGGAGAACGTGGTCTTCGGGTACGCCCTCGACTTGAATCGGTGCATCGGCTGCCGGCGATGCGCCACCGCGTGCGTGGCGGAGAACAACCAGTCCCGGGAGAAGGAGCAGATCCAGTACATCAAGGTGCTGCGCTTCCAGGACGGCTCCATGGACTTCGAGCAGTCCGAGCGATACTACGACCCGGCGACGGTGCCCGAAGAGGGGTACTACTACATGCCGGTGCAGTGTCAGCACTGCAAGAAGGCGCCGTGCAACCGGGCGTGCCCCATCCGGGCCACCTGGACCGAGCCGGACGGCATCGTGGTGGTGGACTACAACTGGTGCATCGGCTGCCGGTACTGCATGGCCGCGTGCCCCTACGAGGGGCGCTACTTCAACTGGGGGAACCCGGTGCTCCCCTCGGAGGAGCTCAACCCCGAGACCCACTACCTCGGCAACCGGCCCCGGATGCGCGGCGTGGTGGAGAAGTGCACCTTCTGCATCCAGCGCAGCCGGGAGGGGCGCTATCCGGCGTGCGCCGAGGCGTGCCCGGTGGGCGCCCGCAAGTTCGGCAACCTCCTCGACGAGAGCTCCGAGATCCGCTACGTCCTCAAGCACCACCGGGTGTTCCGGATCAAGGAAGAGCTCCTAACCGAGCCCAAGTTCTTCTACTTCTTCGGCTAGAGGTGGCCTCATGAATACGCTGCTGGAGTTCTTCCTCGGGACCCTGGTGCTGGTGTTCCGGGGGGGCAAGAAGTACTACCTGTGGATGGCGAGCCTCGCCGTGGTGGCGTTGGTGGGGCTGGGGGCCTGGATGTACCAGCTTCAGGAGGGCCTCATCGTCACCGGCATGCGCGACCCGGTGAGCTGGGGGTTGTACATCGCGAACTTCACCTTCCTGGTGGGGGTGGCGGCCGCCGCGGTGCTCCTGGTGATCCCCGCCTACATCTACAAGTGGGGGCCGATCAAGGAGATCGTCCTTCTCGGCGAGCTCCTGGCGGTGGCGGCGATCGCCATGTGCCTGATGTTCGTCACCTTCGACTTGGGCCACCCCGAGCGCTTCTGGCACCTCATCCCGGGCCTCGGGATCCTGAACTTCCCGATGTCGCTGCTCGCCTGGGACGTGGTCGTGCTCAACCTCTACCTCGTCATCAACCTCGTGGTCCCGGTGTACATCCTGTACAACGCGTACCAGGACCGGGAGCCGAACTACAAGGTCCTGTGGCCGCTGATCCTGCTGTCGATCCCGGCGGCGGTGTCCATCCACACGGTGACGGCGTTTCTGTACAGCGGCTTCCCGAGCCGCCCCTTTTGGAACGCGTCGATCCTGGCGCCCCGGTTTCTGGCGTCGGCGTTCTGCTCGGGTCCGAGCTTCATCATCCTGGCGTTTCAGATCATCCGCAAGACCACCGCCATCAAGATCCAGGATCGCGCGCTCTTCAAGCTCGCCGAAATCGTCGCCTACGCCATGGGCATCAACTTGTTCCTTCTCGGTGCCGAGGTCTTCAAAGAGTACTACAGCGCGACCGTGCACCTCGCGCCCTTTCAGTACCTGTTTCAAGGGCTCCACGGGCACAACGAGCTCGTCCCCATGATTTGGACCGCGGTGACTTTCAACACGGTGGCGTTTCTGCTCTTCCTCATCCCAAAGACCCGGGAGAACCTCGTCACCTTGAACATCGGGTGCGTCCTCATGTTCCTCGGGGTGTGGATCGAGAAGGGCCCCGGCCTGATCCTCCCGGGCTTCGTTCCGAGCCCCCTCGGGGAGGTGTGGGGGTACATCCCGACCACCCCGGAAGTCCTCATCACCCTCGGCATCTGGGCGATCGGCTTGATGATCTACACCCTGCTCCTCAAGGTGGCCATCCCCATCGAGGTGGGGGAGTTCCGCCAGATCAAGGCGACCCTTCGGGGCATCGGCAGCCGCCACGGCTGACCCGGCGGAGTCGAGCACGGACGAGGAGGGGCCCCGCGGGGCCCCTCCTCGCGTGTGGGGGCGCCGCCTCCGTCGCGGGCGGGGTGAGGCCAAACCCTTTCACCTTGAAAACCCTCGCTTGGCTTGACTATCATGCGCCCCGCGTGCCCCTTGCGGGCGGCTCGTGATCCCCACTCAGGAGGCCACCATGGCGAGCCCGTCGACTCGGACTCTTTTTCGGCTCGTCTGCTGCACCCTGGCCCTCGGCGGCTGCGCGGCACCCCAGCAGGTGCTGGTGGCCAAACCCGCCGCGCCGGCACCGGTAGCCGCGCCGTCGGCGGCGCCCGACGCGGCCGCCGCTCTGGATCCCCAGGCGGAGCGTCGGCTGGTCAAGGACCTGGTCCGGGACGTGGATGAGTATCACCGCCTGGTGCGGGAGAAGAACGTCGACCAGGCGTCGTTTTTCGTGGCGCCGGAGCGGCGGCCTCTGTTCAAGGACGAGCTGTGGGAGTTCGTGGCCCGCTACAAGCTGGAGAGCGCCGTGGTGGCGAGCTACCAGCTCTTTCCCCGGGCCGGCGGGTTCACCGGGAAGGTGAAGGTCTCCCGCACGGTCTTCGAGAAGGCTTCGGTGGTGCCCCAGAAGACCGAGGCGTGGATGACCTGGGAGCACCTGGGCGATCGGTGGGTGCTCCAGCCCGAGGCGGGCCAGACCCGGAAGTGAGGGATCGACGGTCGGGCGGGGGCACCTGCCCGCCGCGGTGGGAGCAGCGATGATTGCCATCTTCGAGCTCTTTGGGCGGTCCGTGCTCCAGCGGGTCGAGGAGATCGGGCGCGTATTCCTCTTCCTCTTCGAGACCGGGAGGGCAGGGCTGACCAAGCCGATTCGATGGCGGCTGGCACTGCAACAGATGGAGTTCGTCGGGGTGCGGTCGGTGTCGGTGGTGCTCCTCACCGGAACCTTCACCGGCATGGTGCTCGCCCTCCAGAGCTACTACGGCTTTCGCAAGTTTGGTGCCGAGGGGCTGGTGGGTACCACCGTTGCCCTGTCCATGACCCGGGAGTTGGGGCCCGTCCTCACCAGCTTGATGGTCACCGCCCGGGCCGGGTCGGCGATGGCGGCCGAGCTGGGCAGCATGCGGGTGACGGAGCAGATCGACGCCCTGGTGGTGATGGCGGTGGATCCCCTGCGCTACCTCGTGGTGCCGCGGATCGTGGCTTCCCTGCTGATGCTGCCGGTCCTGTGCGCGGTGAGCGACTTCGTCGGCATCCTGGGAGGGTACTTCGTAGGGGTGGGGGTGCTGGGGATCAACTCCGGCACTTACGTGGCCAACACCGTCAAGTACCTGGAGCTCTCCGACATCTACAACGGCTTGGTGAAGGCGGTGTGTTTCGGGGGCATCCTGAGCGCGATCGGCTGCTACAAGGGCTTTTTCGCCCGGGGCGGCGCCCAGGGGGTGGGCCGGGCCACCACCGAGGCGGTGGTGCTGGCGTCGGTGCTGATCCTCATCAACGATTACTTCCTCACCGCCATCATGTTCTAGCGATGGATGACCCGATCATCCGGTTCGTGGACGTCCACAAGTCCTTCCGGGAGCAGAAGGTGTTGGACGGCCTCTACCTCGACATCCCGCGGGGGCGCACGACGGTCATCATCGGGCGCAGCGGCGGAGGTAAGAGCGTCACCATCAAGCACATGATCGGGCTCATCCGGCCCGATCGCGGCCGCATCCTGCTGGATGGCGTCGACGTGCTCTCCCTGGAGCAGGACGCCATGAACCAGGTCCGCCGCCGGTTCGGGATGCTCTTCCAGGAGGGGGCGCTCTTCGACTCGATGACGGTCGGGGAGAACGTGGCCTTTCCCTTGCGGGAGCACACCGAGCTTCCGGCCCCGGAGGTCGAGGCGCGGGTCGCGGAGATGCTGCGCCTGGTGGGGCTGCCGGGGACCCAGGAGAAGATGCCCGGGGAGCTGTCGGGGGGGATGCGCAAGCGGGTCGGCCTAGCCCGGGCCCTGATCCTGGAGCCCGAGATCGTGCTCTTTGACGAGCCGACCTCGGGGCTGGATCCGATCATGGCCGACGCCATCGACACCTTGATCCAGGAGACCCAGGAGGCGTCTAGGCGAACCTACGTGGTGATCAGCCACGACGTGCGGGCGACCTTCAAGATCGCCCACTACATCGCCATGTTGTATGAGGGCCGGATCATCGCGGCGGGTACCCCAGACCAACTGCGCGCCAACCCCAATCCCATCCTCGCCCAGTTCCTGCGGGGGAGCGCCGAGGGGCCGATCCAGGTCCAGTGAGGTAGACCCAGTGAAGCGGATGTCCCCCGAGGCAAAGGTCGGGCTGTTGGTCCTTACCGGGCTCCTGGTCCTGGTCTACATGTCCTTGCGGGTCGGCAAGCTCGGCTTCGGCGGGGCCGGCGGCTACGCGGTGGAGCTCGCCGTGGATGACGTGGCCGGCCTCGCCCTCAAGGGTGACGTTCTGGTGGCGGGGATCTCGGTTGGGGTCGTGGAGGGCATTCGCCTCGAGAACGGCCGGGCGGTCCTGACCCTCCGGCTGCGGGATGGGATCGCGCTGCCCGCCGACAGCAAGGCGAGCTTGCGGGCCCTGGGCGTCCTCGGGGAGAAGTACGTCGAGATCCAGCCGGGCACGAGCGCCCAGCACCTCAAGGAGGGAGATCGCCTCCAGACCGGCGTTCCCCCCGGGGACCTGGACCGGCTGGTGTCTCGCTTTAACGAGGTGATCGGCGACGTCAAGCTGGTCACCGAACGGCTGGCGGCGGTCTTTGGCACCCCCGAGGGGGAGCGCAAGCTCGCCGAGATCCTGGACGGGCTGCGCAACACCGCCGTGGGGCTCGACGGGGTGGTGGCCGAGAACCGCGACGCGCTGCGGGACGCCGTCGCGGGCTTTCGCCGGTTGGCGGCCGAGCTCGAGGCGGTGGTGGGAGAGAACCGGGAGGGGGTCGGTGAGGTGGTGGAGAACGCCCGGGTCGTCACCCGGGCGCTGGCCGAGCGGGGCCCCTCCATCGCCCAGAACCTGGATGAGCTGGCCCGAGAACTCGCCGCCGTGGTCAGCGAGAACCGGGGGGATCTGCGGGCGAGCCTCGGCAATCTGCGGGCCGCCACCGGGCGCCTGGCCGAGACCCTCGACGGCCTGCAAGACCTAGTGGCCGCCGCCGGGAGCGAGCAGGGGACCCTGGGGCGCTTGATCCGGGACGACGCCTTGTACCGGGACCTCCAGGGGGTGCTCGGCGAGCTGTCGGGGGTCGTCTCCCGCCTCAACCGGGGCGAAGGGACCCTCGGCAAGCTCTTGACCGATGACGGGGCGTACGCCGAGCTCCAGGGGGGGCTCAAGAGCCTCCGGAGCGTCTCGGAGAAGATCGATCGGGGCGAGGGGACCCTGGGGCGGCTGGTCAACGAAGGCAGCGCCCACGATACCTTCAACGACACCTTGAAGGGCATCGGCGAGTTCGTGGGGGGCGCGAACCGGCTTCAGTTCGAGCTCGGCTACCGCGGGGAGGCCCTGGCTCGCCTCGGGGAGACCAAGAGCTACTTCGAGCTCGAGGTCCGCCCGCGCCAGGACCGCTTCTACTACTTCGCCCTGGTGGACGACCCCCGGGGGGACGCCGAGACCGAGGTCACCGAGCGCACCGTGGTGACCAACGGCGTTCCCACGGTGGTACGCGAGGAAGAGACCGTCACCCGGGACCGCTTGAAGTTCTCCGCCCAGGTGGGCAAGCGCTTCTCGCTTTTGACCCTGCGGGGCGGCATCCTGGAGTCCACGGGGGGGGTGGGGGCCGATCTCGATCTCTGGAAGGACCGGGTGCGCTTGACCGCCGAGGCCTTCGACTTCGGCCGCGAAGGCGCCCCCCCCCACCTCAAGGTGGCGGGCCGATGGACGTTTCTCAAACACCTGTACCTGACGGCAGGGGTCGACGACTTCCTCGACGACCGGGGCCGGGCCGACTACTTCGTCGGCGGCGGGCTGCGGTTCCTGGACGAAGACCTGAAGTACATCCTGTCTCCCGCCGCCAGCGCCATCCGATAACGAACCCGAGGGAGGAGGAGCACCATGGCTAGGATTCGACGCGCGATCGTGAGTGTGTCGGACAAGGAGGGGGTGCTGGCGTTCGCCCAGGGGCTCGCCGCCCGGGGGGTGGAGCTCCTCTCCACCGGGGGGACCGCCAAGTTGCTGCGGGAGGCCGGGGTTCCGGTCAAGGAGGTGAGCGCCCACACCGGGTTTCCCGAGATGCTCGACGGCCGGGTCAAGACCCTGCACCCGCGCATCCACGGGGGCATCCTCGGGCTCCGGGACAACCCGGAGCACGTGCGGGTCATGGCGGAGCACGGCATCGAGCCCATCGACCTGGTGGCGGTCAACCTGTACCCCTTCGAGCGCACCGTCGCCCAGGCCGGCTGCACCCTGGAGGAGGCCGTGGAGCAGGTGGACATCGGGGGGCCCTGCATGATCCGGGCGGCCGCCAAGAACTACCGCCACGTGGCGGTGGTGGTGGACCCGGCGGATTACCCCCGGGTGCTCGGCGAGATGGACCGGCTGGAGGGTGCGGTGTCGGAGCCCCTTCGGTTCGAACTCGCCACCAAGGCGTTTAGCCGCACCTCCCAGTACGACGCCGCCATCGCCGGCTGGCTCCAGGGGAGGGGGGCGTGAAGATCCTGGTGGTGGGGAGCGGGGGGCGAGAGCACGCCCTGGCGTGGAAGCTCGCCCAGAGTCCCCGGGTGACCCGGATCTTTGCGGCGCCCGGCAACCCCGGTACGGCGACGGTCGCCACCAACGTGGCTCTGGCCGCGGACGACGTGGAGGGCCTGGTGGCCTTCGCGGTAGCCGAGGGGATCGACCTCACGGTGGTGGGCCCGGAAGCGCCCCTGGTGCTGGGCCTGGTGGATCGGTTGCAGGCGCAGGGCCTTCGGGCCTTCGGGCCGACGGCCGCCGCCGCGCGCCTGGAGGGGTCCAAGGGGTTTGCCAAGGCCGCCATGACGCGCTTCGGGGTCCCGACCGCTACGTTTCGCGAGTTCACGGACGCCGAGGCGGCGCGGGCCTACCTGCGGGAGGTGGGCGCCCCGGTGGTGGTGAAGGCCGACGGCCTGGCCGCCGGCAAGGGGGTGACCGTGGCCCGCACCCTGGAGGAAGCCCTCGCGGCGGTGGACCAGTCCCTGGTGCAGGGCGCCTTCGGGGAGGCCGGGGCCCGGGTGGTGGTGGAGGAGTACCTGGAGGGCGAGGAGGCGAGCTTCCTCGCCTTCTGCGACGGCACCCACGTCCTGGCGATGGCGTCGACCCAGGACCACAAGCCGGTGGGGGACGGGGACCAGGGGCCCAACACCGGGGGGATGGGGGCCTACAGCCCGGCCCCGGTGGTGACCCCCGCGATCCACGAGGCAGCCCTTCGCGAGGCGATCCTGCCCATCGTGGAGGGCCTCGCCCGGGAGGGCACGCCCTACGTCGGCGTCTTGTACGCCGGGCTGATGATCCGGGACGGCCAGTTCAAGGTCCTGGAGTACAACTGCCGGTTCGGCGACCCCGAGTGCCAGCCCATCGTCCTGCGCATGGAGGGGGATCTCCTGCCCGTCTTGGAGGCGTGTATCGACGGCCACCTCGACCGGGTGGAGTTGACCTGGTCTCCCCGGGCCGCGGTGTGCGTGGTCATGGCGTCCGAGGGATACCCCGGTGAATACCCCAAGGGGATCGAGATTCGCGGCCTCGCCGCCGCGGGGGCCCTGGCGGACGCGGTGGTGTTTCACGCGGGTACCCGAGCGGAGGGGGAGCGGGTGGTCACCGGCGGCGGCCGGGTCCTGGGGGTGACGGCCCTGGGGGACGACGTGGCCACGGCCCGATCCATCGCTTACCAGGCTGTGGGGAAGATCTCCTGGCCGGGCGCCCACTGGCGCACCGACATCGGCGCCAAGGCGATCGGGCGGGGGTAGCGGGTCGGCTCTGGTCGCTGGTCCCGGGGCTTGCACCGGCCTTCACACGTCCACTAGAATGCGCCCTTCTTGGGGGCCGCGGGGGCCCCTCCTCCTCTTCCCCGCCCGGACGATCGATGGGAACGCGGCGCTCCTGCTCAGTGGTTCTCCTCCTCGTGCTCTTGGCGGCGGCGCTTCCGGCCACGGCGGCCAAGGGCCGAGCCTACGTGGACGGGGTCCAGCTCCGCCGGAGCCCCGGGGGTGACCTCCTGCTGGACTTCCGCGTTCAGGACGCCCTGGACGAGCGGCTCCTCGACACCCTCGATAGCGGGCTCCCGGTTCGCTTCACCTACTGGGTGCGGGTCACCCGCCCCCGGGAGCTCGCCCGGGACGAGGTGGTGGTGGATCTGCGGCTGGTCCGGGTCCTGGAGAAGGACAACCTCAAGAACCGCTTTCGGGTGTCTCTGGAGGGCGGGGGAGACCCCCGGGACGTGGGGACGCTCCCCGAAGCCGTCGCCGCCATGGGGGGGGTCGAGGGCCTGCCCCTGCTCCCCCTGGAACAGCTGAACGGCCGCCGACCCCTGGTCCTGCACGTGAAGGCCCAACTCCAGAAGTTCCAACTCCCGTTTCGGCTCCACTACCTGTTCGCGTTTGTCTCGGTGCTGGACGTGGAGACGGACTGGTACGTCGTGGAACTCCCCCGCCGACCCGACGCGATCCCGTGACGCCGTCCGCCCCGTCCCGGTCTCGGCTCTCCTGGACCACCGCCGTCCTGGTCGGGCTCCTCGGCGTCTGGGGGGTGCTCGCCGCGGTGCAGTGGCAGCTCTTTGAACGCGCTACGGGGGGCAGCGTGCTCGAGACGGTGGTGGTCTTCGGGTCCGTCAACCTCAACATCCTGCTGCTCCTCCTGCTGCTCTTCCTCACCCTGCGCAATCTCACCAAGCTCGCCTTCGAGCGCCGGCGGGGAGTCCTGGGGGCCCGGCTCAAGACCAAGCTCGTGCTCGCCTTCCTGGCCATGACGGTGATCCCGACCGGGCTGTTGTTCCTGGCCAGCGCCGGGTTTCTGGCCCGCTCCATCGACAGCTGGTTTAGCGGTCGGGTCGAGGTTGCGCTGCGCCAAGCCCTGGAGGTGGCGCGGGTGTACTACCGGGCGGAAGAGGACCGGGTGCTGCACCACGCCCGGCAGCTCGCCGAGGACCTGCCCCGGCAGGGCCTGGAGGGGGGGCTCGGGCGCCTGGAGGTCTTGCTCCTGGCGCGAGCCGTGGAGAACCAGCTCGGCGCCATCGCGGTGATCTCGGCGACGGGGGAGGTGGTGAAGGTCCTGGTGAATCCGCGGCTGCCCCGGGGCGACTCCGTTACGGCCGCGGCACCCGAGGTGGTGGCGGCCCTAGACGGCCGCGAAGCCAGCGGGCTCTCCGTGGTGGGAGGGGGAGACTTCCTGCGGGGGGCCGCCCCCCTGCGGGAACCGGGCAGCGAGCGGGTGTGGGGCGCGGTGGTGGTGGATGGGTACCTCCCCGGTCGGCTCCTGGACCGGATGCGGGAGATCACCGTCGGCTTCGAGGAGTATCGTCAGCTCGAGGTGCTCAAAAACCCGATCAAGGCGAGCTACATCCTGCCTCTCCTCCTGGTGTCCCTGCTCATCGTCTTTGCCGCCATCTGGTTCGGGTTCTACCTCGCCCGGGGGATCACCGGACCCATCCAGGCCCTGGCCGAGGCGACCCAACGGGTGGCGGGGGGCGATCTCGACTTCCAGCTCGCGGTGACCTCCGGGGACGAAGTGGGCACCCTGGTGGACTCCTTCAACCGGATGACCCGGGATCTGCGGGCGAGCGAAGCCGAGGTGGCGGCGGCGGGAGCGACCCTGCGGGGAGCCAACGAGGAGCTCGAACAGCGGCGCCGCTACATGGAGATCGTCCTTGGCCGGGTGGCGGCGGGCGTGGTCAGCACCGATCGCGGCGGGCGGATCACCACCCTCAACGGCGCGGCCCGGGAGATGCTCGGGGTCGGCGCGGACGTCCTCGGCCAGCCCTACCGCCGGGTGCTGCCGGCCGGGGTCGAGGGCACCGTGACCGAGCTCCTCCAGGACCTCGGCCGGTCCCGCCAGGACGCCATCCAGCGGCAGGTGGTCCTGGACCTCGGCGGCCGGCGGCGCACCGTGATGGTGCACCTGACTACCCTGCGGGACGAAGGGGGGGAGGCCCTGGGGGTGGTCGCCGTCTTCGACGACCTGACCGACCTCGTCCTCGCCCAGCGCGCCCAGGCGTGGCGCGAGGTGGCGCGCCGCATCGCCCACGAGATCAAGAACCCCCTCACCCCGATCCAGCTCTCGGCCCAGCGGCTGCGCCGTCGGTATGCTCGGCTCCTGGAGGACGCGGAGGGGCAGGTGCTCGACGATGCCACCCGGACCATCGTCGCCCAGGTGGACGGGCTCAAACGCCTGGTGGATGAGTTCAGCCAGTTCGCCAAGATGCCGGAGTCCCGGCCGCAACCGACCGACGTCAACGAGCTGGTGGATGAGATCGCCGCCCTCTACTATCCGGCCCACCCGGAGATCCAGTTCGACGTGGCCCTTGAGCCCCACCTGCCGATCGTCGAAGTGGATGGGGAACAGGTGAAACGCGCCCTGGTGAACCTGCTCGACAACGCGGTCGCCGCCCTCGGGGAGCAGCCCTACCCACGGGTCGAGGTGCTCACCGAGTACGACCCCTCCCGCCAGGTAGCGCGGGTGGTGGTGGCGGACAACGGCTGCGGCCTCTCTCCCGAGGCCCGGGAGCGGCTCTTCGAGCCGTACTTCTCCACCAAACCGGGGGGCACCGGGCTGGGGCTCGCGATCGTTAAGAGCATCGTGGCCGACCACCGGGGGTACGTGCGGGTCGCGGACAACCGCCCCCAGGGCACCCGCTTCGTCCTGGAATTCCCCTTGCCGGGAGCCGCCGCATGAGCCGCCGGATCTTGATCGTGGACGACGAGGAGAGCATCCGCAAGAGCCTCGGGGACGTCTTGCGGGACGAGGGGTACGAGGTGGCAGTGGTGGCCACCGGCGAAGCCGCCCTGGCCGCCCTGGAGACCGAGGACCCGGATCTGGTGCTCCTGGACGTGTGGATGCCCGGCCTGGACGGCATCGCGACCCTGGAGGCCGCCCGGGCCCGCTACCCGGACCTGCCGGTGGTGATCATGTCCGGGCACGGCACCGTGGAGACCGCGGTAAAGGCGACCCGCCTCGGGGCGTACGACTTCTTCGAGAAGCCGCTCAACCTGGACAAGCTCCTCCTGGGGGTGGACAACGCCCTCAAGGCGAGCCGGCTCAGCCAGGAGAACCAGTACCTGCGGGACCAGGCGGTCGGTCGCCGGGCGATGATCGGGGAGAGCCCCGCCATGCGGGAGCTGGCGGAGCAGATCCGCCTGGTGGCGCCGACCCGGGCGTCGGCGCTGATCACCGGGGAGAACGGGAGCGGCAAGGAGCTGGTGGCGCGGGCGATCCACGCCGGAAGCCGCCGGGCCGCCGGGCCCTTCGTCGAAGTGAACTGCGCCGCCATCCCGGAGGACCTGATCGAGAGCGAGCTCTTCGGCCACGAGAAGGGGGCGTTCACCGGCGCCGCAGCCCGGCGCCGGGGCAAGTTCGACCTCGCGGACGGGGGGACCCTGCTCCTGGACGAGATCGGCGACATGAGCCTGCGGACCCAGGCGAAGATCCTGCGGGTGCTCCAGGAGATGCGGTTCGAGCGGGTGGGGGGGGCGCGGACCCACCAGGTGGACGTGCGGATCGTGGCGGCGACCAATAAGGACCTGGAGGCCGAGATCCAGGCCGGCCGGTTCCGGGAAGACCTGTACTTCCGCTTGAACGTGATCCCCTTCCAGGTCCCGCCCCTGCGGGAGCGGCTGGAGGACCTGCCCGGGCTCGTGAACCACTTCATTCGCTTGTACTGCCTGGAGGAGCGGCGGGAACCCGTCGCCGTGGCCCCGGGCGTCCTGGAGGCCCTGCGGGCCTACCCCTGGCCCGGCAACGTCCGGGAGCTGAAGAACGTGACCGAGCGGATGATCATCCTGTGCCGGGGGCCGCGGCTCGAGCTCGAGGACGTCCCTGCCTCGGTGCGGGCGGCGGGGCCCGCCGTCGCCCTGGAGGTGGCGATCGGCGAGGGGCTGGGCTTGCGGGAGGCCCGGCGGGCGTTCGAACGGCAGTACCTGTTGCGACACCTGGAAGAGAGCCACTGGAACGTGCCGGGGACCGCCGAGCGGGTGGGCCTTGACAAGTCTAGCCTTTACAAGAAGCTCAAGGAGTTGGAGATCGAGCCTCCCCACCCAGGAACCGGCTCGGGTGGGTAAAGTCGAACCGGTTCCGGCCGATGAGTGCCGGGTGCACGGGTCGGCAGGTGCGGGAGCAGGATACCGGACGCCGCATCCGAGAACCCTGCCCCACGAGGATTGGCAGTGGTGACTTCTCCCCGCGATGATCGCTCCGCCGTGCTGCGCGACCTGTGCCGCAGCCTCGCTCGCGCCCCGGACCTGCGGGCCGGGCTGGAGGCGACCGCCTGGGCGTGCGATGGGGTGTTCCCATTCTATCGCATCGCCCTGGCCCTCCCGACCCGACAGGCTGACCGCCTCCACGTCCCGGCGGCCTGGGCCCGTCGGCCCGAGGAGGAGATCCTGGGGTTCGATTTCTGCGTCAAGGGGCATCCCTTCCAGCGGGCCTTGCGGGCGTCGGAGCCCTGGGTTCGCGTCGACCCCCTCGGCGACGAGGGGCCGGATTCGCCCCTGGCGCACCTGTACCGGGGGGAAGGGAAGGCCGAGGAGCTGGTGGTGCCCCTAGACCTCGGGGGGCGCAAGGGGCTCCTGGTCTTCGCCAGTCGGGAGCGGGGCGCCTTCGGTGGGGGTGCCGGCCAATGGGCGGCAGACGTCGGCGCCGTGGTGGCCCTGTGGGTGCGGCCCTGGGCGGGCCCGGACGCCCCCCACGCCTTGAAGGCGCAGTACGAGACCCTCCTCGAAGGAGCCCTGGACGGCATTGCGGTGCTGATGGGTCCGACCATCGCCTACGCCAACGCCTCCTTTCGGGAGATCTTCGGGCTCCCGGAGGAGGGCAAGCTCCGGGAGCCCTGGCCGATGCTCCTGGCTCCCGCCTCCCGGGAGGCGTTCGCCGAGGCGGTGGGGTCCCTGGGGGGGCGAGGCCGGGTGCTGCCGCGGCTCGAGGTGGAGGCCCGGGGGCCCGGGGACCAGCGGCTCCACCTGGACCTGGGACTCCAGCGCATCCAGTTCCACGGGGATCCCGCGGTCCTCTTGCAGGTGCACAACGCCACGCCGCGCGCCGAGCGAGAGCAGGCGGCTTGGGACTCCCACGCCCGGGTGGACACCCTCCTGCATGCGCTGGCCCACGATATCCGGGGGCCCCTGACGACGGTCCTGGGGTTCTCGGAGCTCCTGGCGGAGCGGGGGAGCGAGTTGCCCCCGGAGCAGTTCCGGTCGGCCCTCGGGGTGATGGCCCGGTCGGCGCGAGCCCTGCGGGACCTGGTGGAGGGGCTCCTGGAGTACAGCTCCCTGGGGGCGGCCAAGGATGCGCCCCGGGCGGTGCCTCTGGCGGGCGTATGGAAGGACGTGGCGGGAGAAGTGGAGGGCCGCCTGCTCGCCTCCGGGGGGACCCTGGAGGTCGGAGCGCTGCCTAGCGTCCGCGGGCACCGCGCCGAGCTCGCCCGGGTGTTCGGCAACCTGGTGGGCAACGCCTTGCGCTACGCCCGGCCCGGCGTCCCCCCCCGGGTGTCCGTCGGCTGGGACGAGGTGCCTGGAGGCTTTCTGCGCTTTGCCGTGACCGACAACGGGGTCGGGATCGAGCCAGAGCGCCTGCCGGAGGTGTTCGAGCTCTTTCGGCGGGGTACCGGGGGCGGCGCGGGGGTGGGGCTGTCGATCGTCGAGCGGGTGGTGCGCCAGCACGGGGGGCGGGTGTGGGCGGAGAGCCGGGTCGGCGAGGGCACCACCTTCTACTTCACCCTGCCCCGGGGGGAGGAGGGGTCCTGAGCCGATCGCGCCGGCAGGTGGGCTGCGCCGTGGCCGTGGTTGCCGCGCTGCTCCTGGCGGGGGTGGGGAGGGCCGGAGTCGGCGGTGGGGCGGGGTCCCCTGCCTTTCGGCCGGGACCCACGGCGTTGGCGGAGCTGCCACCTCCCCAGGGGCCCGGCGCCTTCGTGCCCTGGGCGGAGGCCGGGGACGGGCGCTGGCCCGAAGGGGTTCGGGCGGCCCTGGAAGAGGCGCTCGCCGGTTCGGGGGGCGTGCTGGTGGTTGGCACTACCGATGCGGTCGGGCCGACCGCCCTCAACCAATCCCTGGGGCTTCAGTTCGCCCGAGAGGCGGCCCGGCGGCTGATCCAGGCCTTCGGGGTGGCCCCGTGGCGGGTCGCCTACGGGAGCCTCGGGGAGCTCGGCGGCGGGGTCCCGGGGATCGCCCTGCGCCCCTGGTCGCCCCCCGCGGGGGAACCGGGAGCCCCGGCTCCGGTGGCGGTGCTCGCCCCGGTCTCCGGGCTGGCGCGACCAGCCCGGCTGTGGGGCGCCTGGGGGGGCGCCGAGGCGGTGGGGTGGCGCCTGGGGTCCGTGGTGTGGGAGGTCCCGGCCGCTGTCGGCGTGCTGAACCACCCCCTGCCCGCGACGGGCTTCGACTCCGTCCTCGGGGTTTTCGGCCGGGGGCGCGGGGTCCGGGTGGCGGCCGTGGAGGCCCCGGGGGTGGCCGGGTCGGCTGGCCTCACGGCCCGAGTGGAGGCGGTGGACGCCTGGTCGGCGCGGCTTCGGGTGCAGGTCCCCCAGGGGTATCTGGCCCCGGTCCTGTGGGTTGGCGCGGTCGCCTACCCCTTGGTCCCGGGCCGGGTCGAGAGCGACCTCTCGGTCGCGCTCTTCCCCGCTCCGACCGAGGCCTTCGTGCAGGCCCAGGATGGGCGAGGCCGGGTGGTCCGGGGCGCCGTGGTCCCGGTTCCCGGGGGCGAGGGCCCCCCCCCGGACCTCCTGGCCGTGCTCGTGTGGCAGGGGGCCGGGGTCGATCTGGATCTCCACGGCTGGGCGGGGGACCGCCACACCCACGCCCAGGCCCCGGATGGGGCCATGTTTTCCGAGGCGGTTCCCGGCACCCGCCTCCTCTTCGAAGGGGGAGCGGAGGCGCCGGTCAGCGCGTTCGCCGCCTGGGGGGCGCCGGGGCTCACCCTGGAGGCGCGCTGCTACAGCGACCTGGGGTCTGGAGGGGCGACCGGGTGGCTGTATCTGGTGGAGCGGCCGGGGGACCCCCTCGAGGCGCGGTACCGGATCCTCGGGCCCCGGCGCTTGTCCGGTGCTCCCCGGGAGGCGCGGTGGCCCGCCTGGAACGGCGGGTCCTAGGTCGGATGGCAAGGGACCGGAAGGAGATCGGGATGGGACGCAGGTTGGTGCTGCTGGCGGGGGCGGTGCTCGCGTGGGCGGCGGGCCCGGTCTGGGGGGCGGACGCGCCTCGGGCCGTGGTGGACTACGACGCTCGGCTGGAGCAGATCGCCGGCGAGCTCGCGGACCTGCGCCGGGAGCTGGAGGCGCTGGTGGCGGAGGTCGCCGCCGGGGACCTGGGACGGGTCCTGGTCTTCGTCGACAAGCCGCCGCCCGCGTGGCGCGATCGGGGCGTTCGTCTCGCGGTGGACGGCGCCACGGTGGTCGCGCGCCCCTTCACCCCCGCGGAGCTCGATGCCCTCCAGCGGGGTTTGCCGGTGGAACTTCTAGACGCCTGGCTGCCGGCGGGGGACCGCAAGGTCGCCGTGGGCCCCCTCGGGGACGGGGGGGGAAGGGTGGAGTCGACGCTCCCGGCCACCCGGGGGCAGCTCAGGTCCTGGGTCGCCCAGGGCGGGACCGCTGGGGTCGAATGGCGCGCCGAATAGCGGGGGTTCTCGCGGCGCTGTTTCTGGGGGCCGCGCCCGCCGTGGCGTCGGTCGCCCAGCGGGGGGGGATCGCCCACGGCCTGGCCGGCCGCTGGGAGCAGGCGCTGGACCGCTTGGGCCCCGCGCCTGCCGACCGGTCGGGGGCGTACTTCGCGGCCGTGGCCCATCTGGAGCTGGGGCAGCGGAACCGGGGCCTCGTGGCCCTCCGGAGGCTCAGCGACGCACCCGGCGCCTTTGGGGGGGCGGCCCTGGAGAAGGGGGTCGAGCGGCTCTTCGCCGACGGCCAGTTTGCCGCGGTGGTCGAGTGGTTCGAGACCACCCGGGGGGAGCGTTTCCTCGACGAAGGGGCGCTGCGGTACCGGGTGGGCCAGAGTTACCTCCTGGCCGGGGAGGGTGCCAAGGCCGGACCCCAGCTGGAAGCCGTGACCTCGGGCCCCTACCGGGCCTACGCGCTACACAGCCTGGCCGTGCTCCTCTTTGCCGAGGGGCGCTTGCGGGAGGCGGTGGACCGCCTGGGCGAGGCCGTCCCGGCCGCCGCCGCCCACCCCGATCCCGCGGTGGGGCGGCTGCTCGCGGACCGGCTGCGGATCGCCCGGGGGCGCCTGGTATACCAGTCGGCGGTGGCCGCCCCGGGGTTGACCGCCGAGGCGCGCACCAACTTGTTTCGAGCTGCCACGGCCCAATTCGGGCGCGTCCCCGCCGGGAGCCCGCTGTACCCGGAGGCGCTGCGGGGCCTCGGTTGGTGCGCCCTGGAGTCGGGGGAAGGGGCCCGGGCCCTGGGCGCCTTCGAGGCCGCGGCGGCGGCCGATCCCGTGGGGCGCCACGAGGACCTGTGGGCCCAGGGCCGGGTGCTGGAGCGCCTCGGCCACGCCGACGAGGCGGCGCGGATGTACGGCCTGGCTCGGGAGGAGGCCCTGGCGGCCGCCGCGCGGGAGCCCGCGGGAGCCGCTGGGGGGGGACCGTGGTCGGCCCTGCACGCCCGGATTGGAGC
>JBBIIA010000030.1:0-33865 GCA_037446775.1 Deltaproteobacteria bacterium | reverse complement strand
ATACTTGGGGGCAGTGGCCCAGCGGCATCCGGAACAACCTGCAACAGACGGGGTATCGCGTCCGGGAGCTGCGGTGGGACGACGGGGGCGGAGTTCTTTTGACAGGATAACAGGATCACGTCGGATGGGCTGGATTTGAGCGCAGGTCTTTCATCCTGCCCATCTTGTCATCCTGTCCAAATCCCCGTGGTCTTCATCCCGTTATCCGGTCAAGCCCCCCCTGTCATCCTGTCCAAGACCCCCGTTCCCTGAAGGTTCGCCAGCGGCCCCGGACGGCCGCACCACGGACGGCTTCGCTCACGGAGGAGTCCCCTGCTCCCTTACCTCACCGCCCTTCTCGGGACCCTGGCCCTCGCCTTCACCCTGGCCGTCCCCGCCGCCGCCACGGTCTTCACCGGGCGGGTGGTCGGGGTGATGGACGGAGACACCCTGGAGGTGCTCCGCGACGGCGCCGCCCTCCGGGTCCGGCTCGCCGACATCGACGCCCCCGAGAAGGGCCAGCCCCACGGCCGGGAGGCCAAGCGGGTCGCCTCGGACCTGGCCTTCGACCGCACCGTCCGGGTGACGATCCGCGCCACCGACCGCTACGGCCGGGCGGTGGCCGCGGTGACCCTCCCCGACGGCCTCGACCTCGGGCGGGAGCTCCTCCGCCGGGGGTACGCCTGGTGGTACCGGAAGTACTCCGACGACCCCTCCCTGGGGAAGCTGGAGGCGGCGGCGAGGCGAGCGAACGCGGGGTTGTGGGCGGGCCCCGACCCCGTCCCCCCCTGGGAGTACCGCCGCGGCTTGCGCGGCGGTACTAGCGGCCGAAGGGACCGAAGTGGCGGGCGCGGTCGCCCAGGAGGCGGAAGTGGGGAGCGAACCGCGAGGCTTCCAGGATGCGGGCCGTGTTGCCCCCCACCGGCACCGCCCGGCCGGCTTCGAAGCGGTGGTCGGCGTCCAGCGCGAAGTGGTGATGGCAGCCGGGGATGGTACCGAGGTACAGGGCGGCCTGACCGTAATCCTCGTCCCCGTCCTCGAGCTCCCGGATCTTGAAGAGCCGAAAGGTCACCACCCAAAACACCACCCCCCCGAGGCGGGCCTCCAGGTCGCCGTCGGTCACCGGCAGGGCCCCCATCTCCACCATCCGGGGGTCGGTGAACCCGGCCCGCCGGGCGAGGCGCAAGAAGTCCCCCACGTACAGCGCCCCCCCCAGCTGTTCCCGGGCGACCTCGGGGTCGTCCGCGACCTCCGCGGGGAGCCGTCGGTCGGCGTAGACGTCGGCGAAGTAGAACTCGCCCCCCGCCGTGAGAACCCGAAACACCTCCCGCAGCACCCGGGGCTTGTCCGGCACCAGGTTCAGGGCGCGGTTCGAGATCACCACGTCGAACCCCTCGTCTTCCAGACCCGCGTCCCCCAGGTTCTCGATCAGGCCCCGGCGGAAGGCGACGTTGGGCTCGGGGTGGCCCAGGCGCTCCATGGTGGTCTCGACGTGGCGACGCGCCACGGCGAGGAAGTCGGGGTCCCGGTCGAGGCCCATGACGAAGCCGCTCGGCCCCGCCAGGGCGGCGCACAGGTAGGCGTCCCGCCCCGTGCCGCACCCCAGGTCCAGGACCCGCCGGCCCGCCAGGGCCTCGGGGATCGGGGAGCCGCACCCGGAGAAACGCTCCGAGACCTCCGGGGGCAGCAGGCGGGCGAGCTCCAGGAGGCGCCGGGGCGGCGCCCCAGCCGGGGCCGGGCTGGGCCCGAAGGCCCGCCCAAAGGAGGATCTCGTCTCGAGGAGGGCGTGGTCCATGGGGCACTCGCGGGGGTCAGGGGTCAAGGGTCAGGGGACCACGGACCGCCCTCACATCTTGTACTTCCCGAAGGCTTCCGGGTCGAGGCTGGCGAGGAACTCCTCCGCCTCGTCGTCCCTGGGATGGTCCGAGTCCCCGGGCCGATCCACGGTCACCGCGCTCGCCTGGCGGAGCACCTTCTCCTCGGCGTAGATCTCGGCGCCCATGCGCAAGGCCACGGCGAGGGCGTCGGAGGGCCGACTGTCCACCAGGCGGCGGTTCCCCCCCTTGAGCTCCAGGTGGATCTTGGCCCGGTAGACGCCGTCCTCCAGGCTGTCCACGTCCACCCGGGGCACCCGGGCCCCGGCCTCCTCCAGGAGCATCTTCAGGAGGTCGTGGGTCATGGGGCGGGGGGGCGCCACCCCTTCCAGGACGTAGGCGATGGCGCCCGCTTCCAAGAGCCCGATCCAGATCGGCAGGGTACGGTGGCCGTCGCGATCCTTGAGGAGCACCACCGGGGCCTTGGTCTTGGGATCGAGGAGCACGCCTGCCACCGTCATGCGCACGTACACGGCCGTCCTCCCGGTTTCAAGCCTCGGCGGGCAGCAACTCCCCCCCGAGGGCGGTGATCCCCGCCTCGACGATGCGGACCTCCCGTTCGCGGCCGACCCAGCCCTGGTCGCCGACGAAACCCACGATCTTGTTCTCGGGGGTGCGCCCCATCACCTGGCCCTCTCCCGAGCGGCCGACGCCTTCCACCAGCACCGGGCGCACCTGGCCCACCAGGGCCCGGTTGCAGGCCAGGGAGTGCTCGCGCTGGAGGGCCTGGAGCCGCGCCAGCCGCTCCCCCCGCACCGCGGCCGGGACGGGGTCGGGCAGCCGGGCCGCCGCGGTCCCGGGGCGGGGCGAGAACTGGAAGCTGAACAAGTTGTCGAAGACCACCCGCTCCATCACCGCCAGGGTGCCGGCGAAGTCCTCCTCGGTCTCCCCGGGAAACCCGACGATGATGTCCGAGGTGAGGGCGATCCCCGGTCGGGCGGCCCGCACCCGGTCCACCAGTTCCAAGTACCCTGCCACGGTGTAGCCCCGGCCCATGGCCGCCAGGATCCGATCCGACCCGGACTGGATGGGCAGATGAAGATGGGGCATCACCTTGGGTTCGGTGGCAAAGCACGCGATCAAGCGGGGATCGAGATCCTTGGGGTGGCTGGTGGTGAAGCGCACCCGGCGGATGCCCGGGACTCCGGCCACCCGCCGAACCAACCCCGCGAAGTCCTCGCTCCCCTTGGGCTTTAGCCCGAAGGAGTTGACGTTTTGGCCGAGCAGGGCGACCTCCACCACCCCCTCGGCGGCGAGGCGCTCCACCTCGGCCACCACCTCGTCGGCGGGCCGGGACACCTCGCGGCCCCGCACGTAGGGCACCACGCAGTAGGCGCAGTAGTTGTCGCACCCCTGCATGACGGTGACGAACGCTTTGGGACCGTGGGCCCGGGCGTTGGCGTACAGCCGCGCGAGCCGCGCCGGGTCGCTGGGGAGCTCGGTCGCCACCACCGGGCGCCGGTGGGCGCGAACCGCCCGGAGGAGGTCGGGGACCTCGTGGACCGTCTGGGTGCCAAACACCAGGTCGACGTGGGGCGCCCGCTTGAGGACCTGGCGCCCCTCCCCCTGGGCCACGCACCCCCCCACCGCCAGCACCAGCTCGGGCCGCTCCCGCTTCAGCTCCCGGTAGCGGCCGAGCTGGGAGTAGACCTTCTGCTCGGCCTTGTCGCGAATGGCGCAGGTGTTGACCAGGACCACGTCCGCGGCGCTCGCCTCGGCGACCTCCAGGTAGCCATCCTGCTCCAGGAGCCGCGCGAGCATCTGGGAGTCGTGGTCGTTCATCTGGCAGCCGAAGGTCTGAATGAAGAAGCGCATGGGTTCCACGAGGGAGGAGGTGTACCGACCGTGGGCCGGACACCAGGCTAACACGGGGCGGCCGGAAGGGAAACCGGGGATCGGGGGGAGCGGCCCGGAGGCAACGGCTACCCCCGCTCGGGAGCCTCCCCGGGGCGGCCGGGACGGCTTGGGGTGACCGGGGACCGGAAGGCGCCACCCGGCCCGGCCCGCGGGCCGGCGCCGGTCACCCGGACGATCCCCCTACCAGAAGCGGACCTCGCCGGTGTCGAGGTGGACGAAGCTCCGGTAGGTGCCGACCCCGCCGCTGCGCAGCGACTTGGCGAGGCGGGCGAGCTTTCGGGGCGCCACCCCGTCGACGGCGATGTCGATGGCCCGGGCCTGGGTGTGGAGGCTGTTTCGGGCCACCCCGCGTCCCTGACGGCGGAGCTGGTCGTTGTAGGCCCGGGACCGGTAGCCCGAGATCACGGTGAGCTCCTGCCCCGCCCCGATGGTGCCTTGCAGCTGGCTCAGGATGTCGAAGAGGCGGGGGTCCATGCCGGCCACCTGCCCGGTGCTGTGGCAACGCAACAGGTGGTTGAGCTCGGCGAGGGCGGCCGGGTCGTAGGCTGCCCCATCGCGGTACACCACGCTCGCCTGCTCCCCCGTGTGGGCGTTGCGCAAGGTGAGCTGGCGTCGCTCGGGGCCGGGGCGCGCCCAGGCTACCCCGAGGGGCAGCGCGGCGGCCGCCGCGACCAGGGCGCCGCAAAAGCGGCGCCTGGAGATCGGCGTCGAATCCATGGGTCCGTTCCCTCCTGAGCAGTCGTCGATGTCGCCTCCCTCCCCGGCATCCTGCCGCGAAGGGCCTTGTCGCCCGGAGCTGGACCAGTCCCTGGAACTCCGGCGCCCCACCGAAGGCCGCGGCAGGAAGGACCTGACCGCGACGCAATCGGAGCGGAGGGTAGCAGAATCGCGGCGCGCTGTCTCCTTTTTTTATCCGTCCGTGGAACGGTTTCAAACGCGCCGGCCCTGAGCTCCTCGCCGGCTACTGAAAGGTGACCGCCCCTTCGGTACCGAAGAGCCCCCGCACCGCCTGGCGGAGGCCGACGCTCGCCCGCAAGGAGTACGCGGGCGCCAGCCGGATGACCGCCTCGCCCTTCTCCGGCACGAGCACGTGGAGGTAACCCGGCACCTGGCCCCGGTGCTCCGGATCCGAGAGGACCGACCGGAGGGCCTCCAGCTCCCGGCGGCCGTGGCAGGCGGCGTTGAGGTGGATGCGGACGGCCCGGGTGAGGCGTTCGGGGGCATCCTCGAGGGCAAAGAGGTCCTCGGCGAGGATCTTGCCCGACTCTTCACTCCGCTCCAGGGTACCCCGCACCAGGAGCGGCTGGTCGCGCCCCAGGAGCGGCTCGCAGCGGGCGAAGAGCTCGGGGAAGACCACCACCTCCACGCTCCCTTCGAGCCCCTCGAGGGTAAGAAAGCCCATGCGGGAGCCGCTCTTGGTGGCAATCGCCTTGCAGGCGGCCACCGTGCCCCCAACGGTCACCTGGCTCTTGTCGGGCCGCGCCAGGACGACGGCGGGCGGTCCGTCGGTGTAGGCGTCGAGCACCGCCGTCCACTGCCCCAGGGGGTGGCCCGTTAGGTACACCGACAGGAGCTCGCACTCGGTCCGGAGCTCCTCGAGGCGGGGCGCCGGGGGCACTGCGGGCAGCTCGTCGATCGGCTCCTCCCCGCCCTTGGCGGAGCCCGCCAGGAGGTCGAAGAGGCTGGTCTGCCCCCGGGCTCGGTCGCGCTGGGTCGCTGCGGCCCGCTCCAGGGCGCGGTCCAGATAGGCGAGGTACTGGGCCCGGGTACCCCCGAGGGAGTCAAACGCCCCGCACTGCACCAAGCTCTCCACCACCTTGCGGTTGACCTTTTGGAGGTCGATCCGCTGGCAGAAGTCCAGGAGCCCGCGAAAGGGCCCACCGCTCGCCCGGGCGGCGAGAACGCTCTCCACGGCGCCCTCTCCGACGTTCTTGACGGCGGCGAGGCCGAAGCGGATCGCCCCCTCCCGGGGGGTGAAGTCGCGGTCGGACTCGTTGACATCGGGGGGCAGCACCTCGATGCCCATGCGCCGGCAGTCGTCGATATCCTTCTTTACCTTGTCGAGGTTGCCCCCGTCGTTGGTCAAGACCGCCGCCATGAACTCCACCGGGTGGTGGGCCTTGAAGTACGCCGTCTGGTAGGTGATGAGGGCGTAGGCGGCCGAGTGGGACTTGTTAAAGCCGTACTCGGCGAACTTGGCCATCAAGTCGAAGATCTTCTCGGCCTTGGCCGGGTCGATGCCCCGGCGGGCCGCCCCTTCGAGAAACCGGCTCTTCTGCTGGGCCATCTCCTCGGCGATCTTCTTGCCCATGGCCCGGCGCAACAGGTCCGCTTCGCCGAGGCTGTAGTCGGCCAGGACCTGGGCGATCTTCATCACCTGCTCCTGGTACACGATGACCCCGTAGGTGTCCCTCAGGATCGGCTCGAGCTCGGGCAGCTCGTACTCGATGGGGATCTTCCCGTGCTTTCGCAGGGTGAAGTCCCGCACCATGCCCGATCCCAGGGGCCCGGGGCGGTACAGGGCCACCAGGGCGATGATGTCCTCGAAGGTCGACGGCTTGAGCTGGATCATCAGCTCCCGCATGCCGTCGCTTTCGAGCTGGAACACGCCGGTGGTGTCGCCCCGGCCCAGCAGCTCGTACACCTGGGGGTCGGTCAGGGGCAGCCGGTCGAGGTCCAGGCCCTTGGCCTCGGGACACCGAGCGCGCACCAGGCGCAGCGCGTCGTCGATGACGGTGAGGGTCTTGAGCCCCAGGAAGTCGAACTTGATCAGCCCAATGGACTCGACCCCCTTCATGGCGAACTGGGTGACCGTCTCCCCCTTCTGGCCCCGGCTCAGGGGCAGGTAGTCGACCAGGGGGCGGTTGGCGATGACGATGCCGGCGGCGTGGGTGGAGGCGTGACGGTTGAGCCCCTCGAGTTTGAGGGCGTGCTCCAGGACTTCCTTGAGGCGCCCGTCCTGCTCGGTCACGTCCTTGAGCCGGGGTTCCTCGACCAGGGCCTCTTGCAGGGTGACCCCGAGGCGGGCGGGCACCAGCTTGGCGAGCCGGTCCACGTCGCCGTAGGGGACCCCCATCACCCGCCCCACGTCCCGGAGCACCGCCCGGGCGAGCATCTTGCCGAAGGTGGAGATCTGGGCCACCCGGTCGGCGCCGTACTTCTGGGTGACGTACTCGATGGCGCGGTCGCGGTTTGCGAAGCAGAAGTCGACGTCGATGTCGGGCAGGCTGACGCGCTCGGGGTTTAGAAAGCGCTCGAAGAGCAGGTCGTAGGGGATGGGGTCGATGTTCGTGATCTTCAAGGCGTACGCCACCAGGCTCCCGGCCGCCGAGCCGCGGCCCGGGCCCACGGTCACCCCGTTGTTCTTGGCCCAGTTGATGAAGTCCTGGACGATGAGGAAGTACCCGGGGAACTGCATGGAGCGGATCACCGCGAGCTCGACCTCGAGGCGCGCGCGGTACTCGGCCCGCACCCGGGCCTCGTCCTCGGGGTCGGCGAAGCAAAACGCCCCCAGGCGCTCCTCTAGGCCCAGGCGGGCCAGGCGGTCCAGGCAGTCCGCCAGGCTCTCCCCCGCCGCCACCTCGTACTCGGGGAAGTGGGCGGTCTTCAAGTCGAGCACGACGTCGCACCGCTCGGCAATCTCCACCGTGGCGGCCAGGGCCTCGGGACACCAGGCGAAGTCGGCGGCCATCTCCTCGGGGCTCTTGAGGTAGAAGGCGTCGCTCGTGAGCTTCATGCGCTTGTCGGAATCGAGCGTCTTGCCGGTCTGGATGCAAACCAGCACCTCGTGGCTGCGGGCGTCGGCGCGGTCCAGGTAGTGGCAGTCGTTGGTGGCGACCAGCTTCAAGCCGGTCTGGCGGGCGAGCTCGGCGAGGCCCCGGTTCACCAGGGCCTGCTCCTCCATCCCGTTTTCCATCACCTCCAGGTAGAAGTTGCCCTCCCCGAGGATGTTTTGGTACTCCTCCGCCACCGACCGGGCCACGGCCAGGTCCCCCCGCAGCAGAGCCCGGCTCACCTCGCCCTTGAGGCAAGCGGAGAGCCCGATGAGCCCCTCCGCGTGCTCCCGCAGGAGCGCCTTGTCGATCCGGGGCTTGTAGTAGAACCCCTCGGTGTACCCCGCGGTGACCAACCGGCACAGGTTGCGATACCCCGCGAGATCCCGGGCCAGCAGCACCAGGTGGTAGTTGGTCTCGCCGGCCTCGTTGGGGCGCCGGTCGAAGCGCGACCCCGGGGCCACGTACACCTCGCACCCCAGGATGGGCTTGATGCCCGCCTTATTGGCCGCGGTGTAGAACTCGACGATCCCGTGCATGGCCCCGTGGTCGGTGATCGCCAGGGCCGGGAGCCGGTGCTCCTTGGCCCGCCGGAACAGGTCGTCGAGCCGGATGGCGCCGTCCAGGAGGCTGTACTCGGTGTGGACGTGAAGATGGACGAAGGGGGCGTGGGTCATGGGGACAACTACTCCACGTTTTGGATCTGCTCGCGGATCTTCTCGAGTTCGGCTTTGACTTCGACGACGAGGCGGCTGGCGTCGGCGTCGGCGCACTTGGAACCGATGGTGTTCACCTCGCGGTTCATCTCCTGGAGCAAGAAGTCGAGCTTGCGCCCTACCCCGGCGTCGGCGGCCAGGAGCTCCCGGAACTTGTCCAGGTGGCTCCGCAGGCGCACCACCTCCTCGCTGACGTCGGAGCGGTCGGCGAAGAGGACCACCTCCAGGGCCACGCGGTCGGCCACCACCTCCGCGGGCAGGTCCTTCACCAGTTCCTGCACCCGCCGGTGGAGCCGCTGGCGGCACTCCTCGAGCACCTGGGGCCGCCGGGCTTCCACGGCCAGGACCCGGGCCTCGATTTCCTCCAGGCGGGCGCGCACGTCCCGATCGAGGTCCGCGCCTTCGCGCTGGCGGAGTCGGTCGAGGTCCTTGAGCGCGGCCTCAACCACCGGCGCGGCTTCCGACCACAGCTCCTCGCTCCGCGCCCCGGCCCCCGACCCACCCAGCCCCCCCGGCACGGCCAACAGGTGCTCGAGGCGCACCTCGCCGGGGAGCCCCGCCGCCAGGGCCACTCGCCGCAGGACCTCGGCCGTCCCCCGGGCCACCTCCAGGTTAACGGCCAGCCCGCCGCCCTCGGCGCCCGCACCGTCCCAGGCAACAAAGACGTTCACCTGGCCCCGCTGGAGGTGGGACTTGACCAGGCCGAGCACCTCGCCCTCGTACCTCTGGAGGTCGCCGGGGAGCTTGGCAAAGAAGTTCAGGAACCGGTGGTTCACGGCCTTCACCTCGACCGCGAGGCGCCGCGCGCCCACCATCCCCTCGGCCCGGCCGTAGCCGGTCATGCTCTTGATCATCGGGTGCCTTTCCAGGGGCGGCGTCAGGACCGGGAGGTCGGCCGGTGCGCCGCGGCGCGGGCCAGCTCCTCGGGCCCGACCACCGCGGTGCCGAGCTTGCCGACGACGATTCCGGCCGCGAGGTTGGCGAGCGCCGCCGCCTCGGCCGGCGCCGCCCCGGCCGCCCACGCCAGGGTGAGGACCGAGATGGCGGTGTCCCCCGCGCCGGTGACGTCGAAGACGTCCCGGGCCCAGGTGGGGATGTGGACCACCGGCTCGCCCCGGGTCACCAGGGTCATGCCCCGCTCCCCCCGGGTGACCAGGATGGACCGGGCTCCGTGACGCTCCAAAAGCGCCCGCCCCGCCGCCTCGGCCTCCGCGTCCGAGCGGGCCGGGAGCCCGGTCATCGCCTCGGTCTCCTTGACGTTGGGGGTGATCACGTCGACCCCGTCGTAACACGCGGCGTTGCCGGGCTTGGGGTCCACGGCCACCAGGACCCCCCGGGGCCGGGTCAGGCCGAGGATGGCCGCCATGAGGGCCGACCCCACCACCCCCTTGCCGTAGTCCGACACCACCACCGCGTGGGTGTCGCCGAGGCGCTCCGCCAACACGGCTTGGAGGCGAAGCCGCGCCTCGCAAGGCAGGTCGCCACGCCGCTCCCGATCGAAGCGCACCACCTGCTGGTGCTGGGCGATGACCCGGGTCTTGATCGCCGTGGGGCGCCCGGCGACCTCCACCAGGCCCTCCACCCCCAGGCCCAGCTCCCGGAGCTCCGCCCGGATGCGCTCCGCCGCCCCGTCCGCCCCCACCGCCCCGTACAGATCCACCTGGGCGCTCAGGGCCCGCAGGTTGCGCACCACGTTCGCCGCGCCGCCGGGAAAGGCCACCTCCCGCTCCACGTCCACCACCGGCACCGGCGCCTCGGGGGAGATCCGCTCCACCGCGCCGTAGAGGAACTCATCCAGCATCACGTCCCCCACCACCGCCACCCGGACGTGGGGGGCGCGGGCCAAGAGCCGCTCCAGGGCGGCGCGCGCGGCGGCTTCGAGGTCGATCATGGTCGGGGTGTCCCTGGGTCGAGGGTGGGAGTCGGGGCAGGCCGAGTATACGACCCCCCCTCCCCCCGGGGGCAAGTCTTCTTGCCACCTCGGGGTCGGCTTCACCCGGTCCCGGCGCCGAGACCTCATTTGACCGGCTCTGAGCGCTCTGCTACAAGAACCCCGTTCCCGCGCCGATCCCCGGAGGCAACCCATGCCGCTTCCCCGCGAGACCCCCGAAGCCCGGTACACCTACGGCGACTACCGTACCTGGCCCGACGGCGAACGGTGGGAGCTCCTCGAAGGAGAGCCCCGAGCCATGAGCCCGGGGCCCAACCGTCGGCACCAGGAGTTGCTGGTCGAACTCGCCGTGGCGTTTCACAACTACCTCAAGGGCAAGACCTGCCGCGTCTACCCAGCCCCCTTCGACGTGCGCCTGCCCAAGGGAACCGAGCCCGACGACCAGGTGGACACGGTGGTCCAGCCCGACCTCCTCGTGGTGTGCGACCCCGCAAAGCTCGACGACCGAGGCTGCCGGGGGGCCCCCGACCTGGTGGTCGAGATCACCTCGCCCAGCACCGCCGCCCTCGACCACATTCGCAAGAAGGGACTGTACGAGCGCCACGGCGTGCGGGAGTACTGGCTTGTGCACCCCATCGACCGGCTCGTCATGGCCTACCGCCTGGATCCGAGCGGCACCTACGGCGTGCCCACGGTGTACGGGCCTGAAGACGCCATTCCCGTGGCGATCTTCGAGGACTTCGTCGTCGATTTGGGCGCCCTCTTCCGGGAGTAGCTCCGGCCCCGTCGGCCTCCCGCCGAGCCCCCCTCGCCCCGCTCCTACCGCGCGAACGGGTTCAGGACGGCAATCCCGCAGCCCTCGAAGTCCCGCTCGTTGCGGGTGACCAGGGTCAGGCCGTGGACCTGGGCGGTGGCGGCGATCAGGGTGTCCGCTTGGGTTCGCGAAGCGCCACACGCCCCCAGGCGGCCGCGCAGCAGGCCGGACTGCCGCGCGACCTCCTCGGTCACCGCCAGCACCTGGCAGTGGCGCTCGAGGAAAGCCTCGAACCACTGCGCGACCCGGGGCCTGGGCTTCCAAGAAAGGCCAACATACACCTCGTCGACGGTGACCGCGCTCACGGCGATGTGGCCTACCCCCCGGGCCCAGGAGGTGACGCCGACGTCGGGCGCAGCTTTCGACAGCTCGCTCAGCACGTCGGTGTCAACGAGGAAGGTCATCGCTGCCCTCGGCCCAGGCGTTTGGCCGGTCGGTCCGGCCGGGCGCTTCGAGGGCGCCGGGGGCGATCCCGCGCAGTTCGTCGAACGCGTCGGCAATCGACCGGCTCATCGCCACTGCCCGCCACTGCTCGAACCGCCGAAAGGTCTCGAAGTCGACCACGGCCGCCACCGGGCGGTCCCGATTGCAGACCGACTGGGGCTCGAGGGCAGCCTGCTGGAGGAGTTCGGCGAAGTGCTGACGGGCCTTGGCCACGGTCCATTTCACGGCGCACCTCCTGGTTTGGGTATGTGTACATGTTCCCAGCAAGATACGTACACGTCAAGACGCGTTGCCCGCCGGGATCCACCACCGGACTTCCGGGAGGGTCCGGGGAGCCCCGGAGCGGAGGCGCGCGCCGCATCGACCCCGGCAACGCGGCGTACCAAAGCCGGTGCCGCTCGGCCCGCCCACGACCCCGGGGACGGCGACGCGAAACATCGCGGATCGCGCGGCGAAGCGGAGGGGCTCCCCAGACCCGTCGCCACCCCTGCTGGTGGATCCAGGCCCGCCGGGTCCGGCGGCGTGTCGCCCATCAGGGGTGCTTGCCCCTTCGTCCCCGTCTCTCCCATAATGCGCCCGTTGCCGCCCTTGTGAGACGAGGACCCGATGGAGCCGTCCCTCAAACAAACCAAGGGGTTGCACCGCCTCTGGCGCGCCTTCGGCTACTCCTGGGCCGGCCTCGCCGCGGCCTGGCGGGGCGAAGCCGCCTTTCGGCAGGAGTGCGTGCTGGCAGCGGTGCTGGTGCCCGTGGCGCTCCTTTTGCCCCTGGGGGCCACGGCCAAGGCGGTGCTGATCGGCAGCGTGCTCCTGGTGCTGGTGGTGGAGCTCTTGAACTCGGCCGTGGAGGCGGTGGTCGATCTCGCCTCCCCCGGGCAGCACCCCCTGGCCAAGCGGGCCAAGGACCTGGGGAGCGCCGCGGTGTTTGCGAGCCTCGTCTTGCTCGGCGCGGTCTGGTTCCTGGTGCTGTGGCCATAGGGGGAACCGGCCACGCCTCGCCCCGGAAGGTCAGTCGGCCCGCCGCTCCCGGCGCCGGGCGGCCTCGGCTTCGCCCGCGCGCCACAGGGCCTTCGCGTCGGCGCAGGACGGTACCGCCGCGCGGGCATAGGCGACCGCGAACCGGTACCGGACGCGCCACGGCACCTGGTCGGCGCCCGGCACCACCTCGTGGAGCTTCACCAGGCTCTTCACCCGCCGCCGCCACGACACCCCCCAGCGCAAGTCCTCGAGGTCGATGACCCAGGGGATCGACCGGGGCACGCCGGCAAAGACCAGGTTGCCCCGGATGTCGCCGTGGTAGTAGCCGCTCCGGTGCACGGCGGCGACGAGCCGCCCGAGTGCCGCGGCGTCTTGGGACCGGGACGGCGAGTCGGCGGTGAGGCGCGCCACCCAGGGCTCCACCGATTCGAGCCACTGGCCCACGAGAAGCGCTTCGGCGAGGGGCAGGCGACCCCGCCGGAACAGGGCCAGCGGCCGAGGGGTCTCCACCCCCAAGCGCTCCAGGCGTCGCCCCAGGCGGTAGGCCCGCTGGGGCTTTCGGCGGAGCCAGAGGTCCCGCACCCGTCGTCCCAGGGTCTCGGGGTGATAGTGTTTGACGAAATACCGCCCGCCGTCGGCGGTCTCGACCCGGTAGGCCGTCCGTCCAGGCTGGCGCTGGATCGCGGTCCAGCGGGCCTCGCCGAGGACCCGAAGATCCACCCGCCCCCCCCGTACGGGACGCCACCCCGGGGCGCCGTCTCCGATCGGCCCGGCCCCACCCACCTCAGGGCTCCCCAGCCGCCCCGAGGTCGGCGAGCCACGCCAAGTGTCGGCGCGCGCACTGCTCGAGGGTGAACCGGTCGAGCACCCGGGCGCGAGCCGCCGCCCCCTGGTCCCTCAAGCGGCCGCGGTCGCCGGTCAGGGCCAGGAAAGCCGCCGCCATGGCCGGAGCGTCCCCCGCGGGCACCAGGAGTCCCGTCTCCGCCGACACCACGATATCGGGCAGCACCCCGATGCGGGTGGCCACCAGGGGCACCCCGCTCGCCATCCACTCGAGCCCCACCCGGCAGTTGGCCTCGCTCCCCACCGAGGCGATCACGCCGAGGTCGAAGGCCCGGAGCACCGCGGGCAGATCGGGCTGGTGCCCAACCACCCGAACCCGCGCCCGCAGCCCCGGGTCGGCCTCGAGCTGGGAGCAAAGCTCGGGCGGCAGTTCCTTCGACCCCTTGACCAGGAGCACGAACGCCAGCTCGGGGCGGGACGCCAGGGCCAGGCGCGCCGCCTCGAGGAAGACATCAAAGCCCTTTACCGCCCCGATCCGGCCCAACAGGCCCACCAGCACGGCCCCCGGCTCGAACCCGAGGTCGGCCCGCAGGTCCGCCCGGGGGCCATCGGGCGTAAACAGCTCAGGGTCGACCCCGCCGTGGATCGTCCGTACCCGCACCCTGGGGCCGAGGCGCCCGCGCAGGCCCGCCTCCACGGCGGTGTTGCTGGTCACCACCCCGGCCAGCCCCCGGGTGTACAAGAGCCGGTTCAAGGGATCTCGCCGCACCGGCCGCATGTCGCCCCGCACCCGCACCAGGGGCACCCCCGCGGCGCGGCACGCCAGGGCCACCAGGGGCAGGCCTTCGGAACGGTGCGAGAGAGCCGCACCGAATCCCTCCCGCCGGAGCCACCACCCCAGCCGCCAGGCGGCCGGCAGGGCGCGCCACGCCCCCAGGCGCTTGGCGTTGAAACCCTCCTCCTCGACGACAGGAACGCCCAGGGCCCGGGCTCGCTCGGCCCCCAGGGAGCCGGTCCGGGTGAAAAACGCGACCTCGTGCCCCAACCGGCGCATCTCCACCGCCAGGTCGAGGCCGTACTGGACCTCGGCGTTGTACCACTGGATCTGGGCGAGGTGCAGGACCTTCACGGGGCTCCTCCGGTGACCGCCGGGCCGGAGTTCAGCGTGCGGCGGACTTCAGGGAGGACGTCCTCTGCGCCCACCTCCTCCAGGCACCGGTGGTGACCCAGGGGGCACCGGTCGCCGCCGTGGAGGCTGCACGGCCGGCACGGCAGGTCCCGCTCCAGCACCCGGTCCCGCGGCCCGAGGGGCGCGAAGCCAAAGCCCGGGACCGTGGGGCCAAACAGGGCTGCGACCGGGGTGCCCACGGCCACCGCCAGGTGGAGCGGCGCCGAGTCGTTGGTCACGAGAACCCCGCACCGCCCCAGCACCGCCGCCGTCTCCAGGATCGAGGTGCGGCCCGCCAGGTCCACGGCCCGCCCGCCGACGGCCGCAGCGAGCTCGCCGCACAGCGCCCGGTCCTCGGGCCCGCCCACCAGCACCGGCCGCCCCAGGCCCTCGGCGGCGAGACGGCGGCACGTCTCGGTCCACCGATGGGGGGGCCACTGCTTGGTGGCCCACCGAGCCCCGGGCGCCAGGGCGACGAGGGGCTCCCGCCCGTCCCAGCCTACGCGCCCCAGCAGCTCCTCCGCCCGCCCCCGCTCCGCCCCGCCCGGGTAGACCCGGGGCAGGTGCCGTGCCCCCGTCACCCCAAAGGGCAAAAGCGCCGCCAGGTAGCGGTCCACCACGTGGTCCGCCGACAGGAGGTCGGGCCGGCCGAGCCTCACCGCCGCGCGGCGCCGCAGGCTCCCCTTGGCGTACCGGGACCACCGGGGCCCAGGGAGCGCGAGCTGTAGCAACCGCGACCGGAGGTTGGCGTGGAGGTCCACCACCCCGTCGTACCCCTCCCGGCGAAGCTCCCGGGCCAGATCCGCCACCCCGCGCCCCGCCTCCCAGCCCAGGACCCGCCGGACCCCGCGGTTACCCCCGAAAACCGGGCGAAACGAGGGTTTGGTGAGCACGTCCACCCGGGCCCCGGGCGCCTCGGCCGCCAGGGCCTCCACCGCCGCCGTGGCGAGCACCACGTCCCCCAAAGAGGAGAGCCGCACCAGGAGTAGCTTCATCCCCGGCTCCGCCCGCGCCGCTCCCGCAGCCGGGAGCGCGCCGTCCACCAGCCGTCGCCGAGCCACTCCAGGGCTCGGCCGGCCGGGCCGGAAGGGCTGGCCGCCCGATAGGCTCGAAGAAACGCGGCCCACCCGCTCGGGTCGCCCACCAGCACGCGGCAGCGCACGTTGCTCAGCTCCTTGCCCACCTTGAAACGGTGCCAGATCCGCGACCGGTAGACCCGGGCCCAGTCGAGGTCGATGGCCCAGAAGCGGCCCCGGTCCTCCACGAAGTTCTTAGCCCGGGGGTCCTCCACGGTGACCCCAGCCCCGTGGATGTCGGCCAAGGCAAGGGCTAGGGCCGCGCACTGGGCCGACGCAAACGAGGTCACGTGGCGGCCCGGCAGGAACTCCTTGGCCAACACCACCTCGACGCCGTTCCCCTGGGGCCTCCACAGGTACCCAAAACCCCGGGGCGACGACCGCCCCCCCAGCGCCCGCAGGGCCGCCCACTCCCGCTCCCACGGGCGCGAGCGGCGGCGCGCCAGGTCCTCGATCCGGTAGTGCTTGTAGACCACGCCGTCGGGGCTTTGCCACACCGTGAGCCACGCCTTGCGGGCGAGGACCTCGAGCTCGCCGGACCGCTCGAAGAACGAGCGAAACCGTTCGGGCTCGGCGCACTGCTCGCGGCGGAACCCTTCGTCGCTCACCGCCGCGCCTCCCCGAGGACCGCGCGGTACACGGCGACGAGCGCCGCCACCGAGGCGTCCCACGCGAACCGCTCGACCACCAGCTTCCGCGCGGCCTCGGCCCGGCGGGCGGCCGCCTCCGGCGCCCCCCGCACCTCGGCGAGGGCGGCCGCCAGCCGCGTCGGGTCGCCCGCCGGCACGGTGAGGGCAGCGTCGCGGCCGATCTCCCGGCCCATCACGCTCACCGCGTCGGTAGCCACCACCGGGCACCCCTGGGCCATGGCTTCGAGCAGGATCAGCGGAAAGGCGTCGGAGCGGGACGGGAGCACCGCCACGTCGGCCTCGGCCAGGAGCTCGGCCACGTCGTCGCGGTGGCCCGCGAAGGCCACCCGGCCGACCACTCCCAGCTCGTCAGCCAGGGCGGCGAGGCGGGCCCGGTAGGGCTTGCCGGGGGCGGCGTCGTCCCCCACCAGGACGAGGGCCGCCTCGGGCACCCGCAGGGCCAGAGCCGGCAGCGCCCGCACCAGGTCCTCCTGGCCCTTCTCGGGGCTGAGGCGACCGACGCAAGCCACGACCCAGGCCCCCCCCGAAAGCCCGAGGGCCTCCCGGGCCCCCGGCTGCCGGGCCCGGCGCTCGAACTGCGACGCTTCGAGCCCGTTGGGCACCACGGCGAGGCGATCGCGGGGTATCCCGCTGGCGCCCGCGAGGTCCTCGGCAATCGCCTCCGACACCGCCACGTATCGGCCCACGGTCGACCGCCACAGGCCCGGCAGGCGGTGGGTGGGGAGCGGCGCCCGGAGGTGCCGGGTGAGGACCAGGCGGCCGCGCCCCGCGAGCCGGACCGCGAGGAGGGCCGGCCAGTAGTCGCGGCCGGCGTGAGCGTGCACCACCGGCTCGGCCCCGGCCCGCACCGCGCGGCAGAGCCGGGGCAGCGCCCACAGCCCCCCGACCCCGGGCCGGGCGGGCACCCCGGCCGCCCGGAGCCGCGGCCAAAGCGCCCCCTTCCGGCGGCACAAAACTTCGACCGCCACGCCGCGAGCGCGCAGCGCCTGGCTCAAGGCGAGCACATGGGCCTCGCCCCCGCCCCAGGTGGGGACGGTGCACACCTGGAGCACCCGAAGCCCCTTCGGAAGGCCCTCCGGCACGATCACCGGAGCTCGCGGACCACGGGAGCGTCGTCGCCTAGGGGCGCCTCGATGCCGTGGGCGCAGCGCCAGTCCCCCTGCCGGATCTCGCGCTTGCGGCGGCGGTAGTAGTCGAGGTTGGGCCGTTTGCCCCCGGAGTTGGTGGGATGCCAGAGGTGCACGGGGTACTCGTCGCCGAAGACGTTTCGCCCCCGCACCCCGGCCCGGTGCAGGCGCCACCCCAGGTCGTCGTCCTCGTTGCCCCACCCCTGGTAGCGCTCGTCGAAGCCGTTGACCCGCACCAGATCCTCCCGAAACGCCCCGAACGCACCACCCCGGAGCTTGGGGCCGATGGGTCGGAGCCCCAACCGGTGCAACCAGCGGTACAGCCGGTCCTTCCGCTGCTGCGCCCGGATCCGGGCCACCTCGACGGGGGTGAGCACCTGCTGGAACGCCCCGGCGCGGATCATGGCGTCGGTGACCCGCTCCGACGGCTCCCGGGCCAGCCGGGCCGGGTAGGAGACCAGGAACTGACCCGGCCGGGCCAGGTCGAGGTGGCGCCGAACGTAGTCGCGGGTGAACACGATGTCCTGGTCCGTGGAGATCACGTACTCCCCCGAAGCCACCCGGATGCCGTTATTGCGGCACCGGGCCAGGCGAAACCCGAGGTCGGCCTGGCCCACCCAGACCGCCCGCAGGCCCAGGCGTTGCACGAACGGCCCGAGCTCGCCGGGGAGGTCCCCCGCCGACCCGTCGTCGGCCAGCACCACCTCGTGCACCGCCGCGCTCTGACTAGCGATCGAGAGCAGGGCCTTGCGGAGCAGGTCGAGGCGGTTGTATACGCTGACGAGCACGCTGACCCGGATCAAGGCGGCCCCTGCTCTCGGCTCTCGATGGCGAGCACGTACTTCATGTAGGTGCCGAAGGCCGACAACACGCTGATGGTCAGGCCGTCGAGCCCGTAGGCGAAGCCCCGCTTCCCCACGTAGTAGCGCAGGAACGCCCCCAGGCCGTGGAGCGCCGGCCCCAGGGGCCCGACCCGCCGCCCCGAGTCGACGATCGCCCGGGCGCCCCGGGCGCTGAACTTGTCGATGCGCCGCAGGTAGTCGCGGTAGTCCCGGTAGGAGTAGTGCAGCAGGTCGCAGGCCAGGCGCTTCAGGTTCTTCGCCGCCACGTGGGAGTGGCCGATCACCGGCAGGTACCGGCATCGGGTCTGGTCGTAGAGCCGCGTCACGTAATCTGGGTACCAGATCTTCATCCATCGATTTCCGACGAATGTCTTGCGCCGGAATGCGAAGGCGTCGTGGGGCGTCCATTCCAGGTTTAGGGAACGGATGGCCGCCGCCGCCCCCTCCTCCAGCCGCTCGTCGGCGTCGATCGAGAAGATCCACCGGTTCTTGGCGAACTGGACGCCGAAGTCCTTCTGGGGCCCATCCCCCAGGTACGGCTGCACGAACACCCGGGCCCCCAGCTGCCGGGCGATTTCGCAGGTGCGGTCGGCGCTCTCGGAGTCCACCACGATCACCTCGTCGCACACCCGCTGGGCTGAACGGATCACCTCCGCGACGTTCCGCTCCTCGTTCAGGGTGATGATGGTGGCGGTGATAGGAAGGCTCATCGGTTCCTCCCCGGCGGCGCCGCGCCGGGCGGGATCACGGGCCGGCCTCGCCGACCCCGGGCAGCGGGCCGTCGAGCTCCACGACCTCGCGCACGCCGAAGTCCCGGCGGAAACGCGCCTCGTACTCCCGGGCCCGGGGCTTGCGTTTCGCCCGGTACCGCCGGGTGCGGCGCTGGAAGTGGTGCACCGCAACGCCCAGGTGCTCCGCCACGGTCACCCCGGCGGCCTGGCAGTCCAGGAAGAACGCCTCGTGCTCGCCGCCGATCTTGTACTCCTCGCGCCACCGGACGCGGCGCACGACGTCGGTCCTGGCCACGAAGAACTGGGGAACGAAGTCCCAGAACCGGAGCGGCCCCTGCTCCGCCTTCGGCGCGCGGGACCGCCGCAGGACCCCATCGGCGAGGCGCACGGTGCGGCAGATCCGGCGGACCTTCCGCCCCCGGTCGACCACCGTGCCGGCCAGCAAGTCGATCTCGGGCCGAGCGTCCAGGGTGGCGGCGAAGGTCTCGAGGGAGGTCTCCCGGGTGAACACGAAGTCGTCGTCCAGGAGCACCAGGTACGGGGTCTCCACCCGGTCCACCAGGGCGTTGCGCCCGGCCGAGACGCCGATGTCGTAGGGCAGCCGCAGCCAGGTCACGGCGTTTCGGCTCGGGAAGCGGGGCGGCCGGGCCCCCTCGCCGTCGTCGCCGATCAGGATTCGCAGACTCCCCCCGACCCTGCCGTAGAACCGATCGATGGAGTCCAACAGGCTCTCCACCACGTGGGGGCGCTCGAACGCCTTCACCACCAGTGTCACCCGCTCGAGGGCGGCGCGCGAGCCCCGGAGCTCCGCGCCCGCCGCGGCCCCCGCCTCGCGCCAGGTCCTCCACCGGACCTTCCAGGCAGCCAGCATACGCGGCCCGCTCCGATCTGCGGTCAAGGCGGCGGCAGGGGTGCTCCGGCGGCGGGGACCCGCAACACCCCGATGCCGTACCCGCACTGGCCCGGGTCGTCCACCAACTCCTCGACCTCCCCCACCGCACGCAGCCGCCTCCAGAAGCGGCCGACCTGGTTCGTCTCCAGGGGTTGGGCCTCGACGATGTCGTGAAAGGCGATCAGGCCCCCGGGCCGGACCAGGCCCCGGTAGTCCCGGTAGTCCTGCTCCACCCCGGCCTCGGTGTGGTCGCCGTCGATGAACAGGAAGTCGGCGCCGCCCTCCCCGACGCGCTGCCACAGCCGCTCCCGGAACGCCGGGGCATGGCTGTCACCTTCGAGGAGCTCCACCCGGCAGCCGCCCGAGGGAGGGAAGGCGGGCGCCAGGTGCCGGAGGAACCGCCGGCACTTCAGGTCGCAGCTCACGACGAGCTCGGTCGCGATCTGGCTCCAGAGCAGCAACGTCCCGCCCCGGGCCGTGCCGATCTCCACCACCCGCCGCGGCTGGAGGGCGGCCACCCGCTCGCACAGCCCCCGGATCTCGCTGCGCAGCTGGATGGTCCGGACCCGGTGGGACTCGGGGCCGCCGAAGTCGAGCACGCGGTCGATCCAGTCCTCCAGGCCGGCGCCGGGGCGGTGGAGGGAAGAAACGACCCGGCGGGCCTCCCGCCGGTCCAGGGGGTACCGGAGGGTCTTCACCAGCCGGCGGAGGGGTCGCAGCACTTGTTCTCGCCTTTCCTCTACAAGTAGGGCAGGATCAGTTTGCGCAGGGGCCGCGGCAAGCGCCGCAGGCGTCCCAGCGGGCGCCGCTTGTCGAGCCACGGGTAGTGTCGATGCCGGTGCTCGTGGTCCTGGGCGATGATCGGATGGGGCGCTCGGGCCTCGGCCGCCTTGATCGTCACGCTGCCCGCGTGAAACACCCGGTTGTGGCGCATCACCCCGACCTTCAGGCCCGCCGCCCAGGCGTGGTGGAACAGCCAGGTGTCGCCGAACCACAGCCTCAGGTGGTGGACCGGGATGGGCGGTAGCCGCCGGACCGCCGCCACGCGAAACAGCATGCACCACCCCTCCTGCCGCCACAGGGACCGAACCCGGCGTCGACCCCGCCGGTCCAGCACGGACGGGTCGCCCTCCGGCACGGTCTGGGGCACCAGGAGATCGAAGCGGGTCTCCTCGAACGACCGGACCGCCTCCTCCACGAAGTACCGGCCGAGCACGAGGTCGTTGTTGAGCACGCCGAGGTATGGCGACGAAGTATGGTCCAGGGCCCAGTTCACCACGCCATTGTACCACAGGCGTTCGGCCGGAACGTAGACCTCCCAGCCGTGGGCGCGCAGCCAGTCCACGCTGTCGTCCGGCGACGCGTCGTCCACGAAGACCAGCGGGCACCGCACGGTCTGGCGCTCGAACGAGGCGAGAAACCGCCGGGTCACCTCCAACTGGCCGTGGATCGGCACTACGAGGGCGAGTCGAGGGTTGGTCTCAGCATCCACGGTCATCCGCCTGCACCGTTCCCCACTCCTCGTCCGGGCGCCCGGGGGCGAGCGATACGCACAGCAGCATTCCCTCAAGCGCCTCCTTTTCGCCCGTCAACTTCCATGACCTCGGGGAGTCCCGAGCCTGTCGCGGCTTCCGAAAGGCCTGCCTCGCGGCCGGGCGAATGGTTCTCAGAAATGCCTGAAGACGCTTTGAATCAGCTTCTTCCTGCGAAGCCTTCGCTTCAATGCCTGGTGGAAAGGGCGCTCAATGCCCTTCTCGTACGAGGCCAAAGCCTGGGTCGGCCCGTGATTCGGCCGCATCACATGATCGCAATCCCGTGGCATAGTTGCCCTTATTCTATCTAACTTATAATAGAAATCCGTCTTGCTATTCCTGTCATCAAACCTAGGCTTCCTCACGACGACACTCGAATCGCACCACTCAGCCCCCTGTACTACTCGCTTGAATTTGTAGTCTTCAAATAAGCTCTCCACCAATTCAAGCCCGGTGTAAGAACACAACGACTGCCAAGCGTCGGGATAGAACCTCCAGCAATCAACCGGATACCGGTGCACCGGGCCACGGCCGGGAGCCACGATCAATGCCATTCCGTCCTGTTTCAATATCCTCGCGATTTCCGCAAAGGTGATCCAAAAAAAAGGATTGTGTTCAAATGTCTGCCCAGAGACGCAAAAATCGAACGACTCGTCCTCCAGTTCGTCCCACACGAAAAGGCTTCCAGGGACGATATGTACGTTCGTTCCCATCTCCAGATCCAAACCGACATAATCCACGTTCCCGCGCTTGAAGATGTCGGCGTATGATCGCTGCCCTTCGTAGGCCCGCGACCCAATGTCCAAGACCCGTGTCCTCTCCCCCTTTGGGTCGTGATACGGCTTCACGTAGGCATCGAAGAACGCCTCGGCCTTCAGGAAGGACGTCTTGTGCATCTAGGTCATCCCTGCGACATGGTCATGGAAGCGCGGGCATTTTCGCCGCGGGAGACGTCGGCAAGGCTTGCGCTCGGCGCCGGACGAGGGGTTCCTCGGCGAGTTCCCGACAACTCTGGAGGACATCGGTGGCGGTCAATTCCCCCATGCATCGAAAATGCCCCTTCGGGCACTTCTTGCTTCCGTGCGGGCCGCAAGGGCGACACTCGAGGTCAACCTCCACCACCCGCGACGCCGCGTGGAACGGCCCGAAGCCCAACCCGGTGGTCGTGGCCCCGAACACCGCCACCGTGGGCGTGCCCCGGGCCGCGGCCACGTGGAGCGGGCTCGAGTCGTTGGTGACCAGGAGCCCCACCCGGTCCATCCACGCGGCCAGGGCCTTGAGGGAGGTGCGGCCGGCTACGTCCACGGCCCGGGGCCCGACCGAGCCGGCCACCTGGGCCGCCACCGCCCGGTCGCCGGGGCCGCCGAGCACCACCACCCGGTAGCCCCGGGCCTCGAGGCCCCGGCCCACGGCGGCGAACCCCTCGGGCTGCCACCGCTTGGTAGCCCACACCGACCCTGGCGACAGGGCGGCCAGGCGCTCCCCCGGCGCCACCCCGGACTCGGCCAGTACCCGGGCCACCTCGGCTTCCTCGGCCGGGGTGTAGCCCACGTGGAGCACCCGGTCTTCGGGCCGGGGCTCGTGGCCGAGACCCCGCACCAAGCCGAGGTTTCGGTCCACCTCGTGCTCGACCGGGTCGCGCCGCACTCGGCGGTGGTAGGCCCAGGGGAGGTCCGCGTCGGCGAACCCGACCCGCTGGGGTATCCCGGACAAGAGCGCCAGGAAGCCGGTGCGGTGGGACCGATGGGCCGACACCAGAGCCTGATAGTGCCCTGCCTTCACTTTTTGCAACACGGCCGAAAACCCCTCTCCCGCCTTCTTTCCGTAAGTAAGTATCTCATCCAGATTGGGGTCCTCCGCCACCAGGGGCGCCGCCTCCGGAGTGACGAGCGCCGCCAAGTGGGCCCCGGGATGGAGCCGCCGCAGGGCCCGAAAGAGCGGCGTCGTCAACACCAGATCACCCAAAAAGGCGGTCTGTACCACCAGGATCCGAGACGGCGTCGCGGTGGACTCACCCCTCAATCGGGGTCGCCTCCTCGATCAGCATCACCGGGATGTCGTCCTCGATCCGGTAGCGCAAGTTGCAAGCGCGGCACAAGAGAGCCGGCGCCTCGGGCCGGTACTCCAGGTCGCCCTTGCACTGGGGGCAGGCCAAGATCTCCAAGAGGTCGGGGGACAGGGCCATGGGGGGCCTCCTTCACATCCGTAGCAGAAGATACAGGGTCAGGGCGTACAAGCCGAGCCAGGCCCGCCACTCCCGGTGCTCGGACCACATCCGCCGAACATCGTAACCCGTGGCCCCAGGGGGCCAAGCCTTCAAATTGGGGACAAACCTCGGCACCTCCTTGACGTAAGCGGCAAAGGCGTCGCCGTGGCGCTCCGCAAGGGTCTTCTCCTCCCGCCGCACCAAATGATGGTACACCGCCGCGAACAGGGCGAGGAGCGCCCCGCCGAGGAGCCACTGGTTGGCCATCACCACCACCCCCGCGGCCATCACGAAGCTCCCCACGTACAACGGGTTCCGGGTCAAGCGATAGGGCCCCTCGGTGGCGAGCACGTGCCGCTTGACGATCACCCCGCTCGCCCAGGTGCGGATCGCGGCGCCCGCCAGCGCCAGCCAGAACCCGAAAAACACGCTCGCCCGAGTCGGGCATGCCAGCAGCACCACCAGGGCCGCGGCCGGAAAGCCCCAGGCCACGCGCTTCTTTACCAGGTAGCGAAAGAACCAGGTGGACTCGTCCACCACGCCGACGTCCCTCACCGCCTTCCTCCCTCCGCCCCCTTTAGGATCGATTCCACCGCCTGGGCCAGGCCGTCGGCCACCACCTGGGGCCGCTCGCCTTCCTCGGCCAGTTCTCGTTCGGTCGTAGCGCCGTACCCGGTGCGCACCAGCGCCCCCCGGCACCCCGCCCGGCGCGCCAACTCCAGGTCGGCGGCCTTGTCCCCCACCACCCAGGACCGGGCCAGGTCCACGCCCCACTCGGCCGCGGCCCGCTCCACCATCCCCGGCTCGGGCTTGCGGCACCCGCAGGGCCCGGAAAACGCCGGGTGGTGGGGGCAGACGTAGAAGCCCTCCAGGTCTGCCCCCTCGGCCCGCAGCCGCCGGCGGAGCTCCCGGTGGGTCTCGGTCACGAAGGCCTCGTCGAAGTAGCCCCGGGCCACGCCGGACTGGTTGGTCACCACCAGCCGCAGATACCCGGCTTCTCCCAGGCGGCGCAAGGCCCCCGGGACCCCTTCCAGGATTTCCAGGTCTTCAATTTTCGACAGATACTCGACTTCCCTCACCAGGGTCCCGTCTCGATCCAAAAACACCGCGGGCCTCATCCCTTTACCTCCCGGGGCAGGCGCCAGCGCCGGTGCACCCAAAACCACTGCTCGGGGCGGCGCCGCGCTTCTTCTTCCACGGCGGCGTCGAAGGCCTGGGTGAAGCGCTGCACCCGCTCCTCCCGGGGCCCCTCCGCGGGCGCCGCCAGGGGCGCCCCGATCCGCACCACGTGGCCCTCGGCCACCCGCTCGCCGAAGACCGGCACCACCGGGCTCCCGGTCTTGAGGGCCAGGAGAGCGAGGCCCTGGTTGGTGGCGACGGGCTGGCCGAAGAACCGGCTCGGCACCGCCTCCCGGCCGGGAGCCCGCTGGTCCAGGAGAAACCCCACCAGGCCGCCGTCCCGGAGCACCCGCAGCACCGGCCGCACCGCGTCCCGGTGGGGGATGACGGTGGCGCCGAAGCGCTGGCGCAGCGCCGTGATCTTCCGGTCCGCCAGGGGGTTCTTCATCCGCTTGCCCACCCCCCACAGGGGATAGCCCCGGGCCGAGATCGCCGCCCCGGCCAGCTCCCAGTTCCCCTGGTGGCCGCTGAGCACCAACACCCCCCGGCCGCGGGCCCGAGCTTCGTCCAGCCGCTCCAGGCCCTCGAAGCGGCACCGGGCGAGGACGCCCTCGGGGGCCTCGGCCCCCAGGCCGAGAAACTCCGCGGCCGTGGCCCCCAGGTGCTCGAAATTGGCCCGCGCCACCGCCTCGACCCGGCTCGCCGGCCACTCGGGGAAGGCCCGCCCCAGGTTTTCGGTGGCGGCCCGGCGGTGCCCCCGGTCCACCCGGTACCACAGGCGCCCGACGAGCCGGCCAAAGGCCACCCGGCGGGGCCAGGAGAGGCTCCCCACCACCGCCTCCAGGGCCCGAAACGCCGCGAACTCCAGGCGGTGGGCCGTGGTCACCCGCACCCGCTCACACCCTCTGGTGGGGGTCGAAGAGCCGCCGGACCTCCTCCAGGCACTCCCGGTCGGTCATCCCGGCGATCAGGTCGCACACCACCCGCTTCACCCCGTCCCGCTCGGCGCGGCGGCGGGCGTCGGCGCCGAGGAGCCCGGGGTTTTCGGTGTAGGCGGTAAAGAGCTCGGTCAAGAACCGCTCCGCCTTGAAGCGCATGGCGCTCACCTTGGGGTGGCGGTACAGCCGCTCCCGCAGGAACTCCTTGAGCTCCCGGTTTTGCCGCTCCAGGGCCGCGGAGCGCACGGCGAGGCGCCGGCCGGCGCGGCGGACCGCGGCGGCGTCGGCGACCCCCGCCCCCGCCAGGGCGGCTTCGGTGGCGGCCACCAGGTCCTCCATCATGCGCCCGATCAGGTGGCTGATGGTCTGGTACACCGCCCGCCGGCCGGCGAGCCCGGGGTGCTTCTCCTGCACCAGGGCCCAGGTGTCCCGCCACAGGGCGACCTCGCCGAGCTCCCCCAGGTGGATGTAGCCGGCCTCCAGGCCGTCGTCGATGTCGTGGTTGTTGTAGGCGATCTCGTCGGCCAGGTCGATCAACTGGGCCTCGAGGCTCGGCTGGAGCTCTGGCGCGTACCCGGCCGCCGCCCCCCGGGGCGCGTCCCAGCTCGAGGCGTGCTTGACGATGCCTTCCCGCACCTCCCAGGTGAGGTTGAGGCCGGGAAAGCCCGGGTAGCGCTCCTCGAGCTCGGTCACCACCCGCAAGCCGTGGAGGTTGTGCTCGAACCCCCCTTCGTCGGCCATCAGGCGATCCAGCACCTCTTCCCCGGTGTGGCCAAAGGGGGTGTGGCCGAGGTCGTGGGCGAGCGCCAGAGCTTCCGCCAGTTCCTCGTTCAAGCCGAGCCGCCGCGCCAGCCCCCGGGCGATCTGGGCGACCTCCAGGCTGTGGGTGAGGCGGGTGCGATAGTAGTCCCCCTCGTGGTTGACGAAGACCTGGGTCTTGTACTCCAAGCGCCGAAAGGCGGCCGAGTGGATCACTCGGTCGCGGTCGCGCTCGAAGGCGGGACGCCCGTCCTTGAACTCCTCGGGGTACTCCCGACCGCGGCTATCGCTGCTTCGCGCGGCAAACGGCGAGAGGTCGGGCCGCTCGCCGCGGGTGGGCTCGGTCATCGGACCCTTCCGCTCCTTCCCAAAAGGTAGCGGGGCACGCTAACAGAACCTTCCCTCCCGGGCAACCGGGAATCGATTGCCCTGGGGGCCTCGCGCCCTTTCCCCCGACCCGTGGCCGCCGTGGGGTCGGTGGCGCCGGGGCGCCTACAGCAGGGCGCCCACGGCCCCGAGGCCGAGCCGAATCCCCAGGGCCCCGGCGGCAAAGGAGAGGGTGACCAGCGCCGGGGCGACCACCACCCGAAGCCCCGCGAGGGCCGGCACCGGGATCACCGACCAGAAGCAGCTCCCCAGGGCGAGCCCGTAAGCGAGCGCCAGGGGCCCGCCGAGCTCCAGGGCGGGGCCGAGCACCAAGCCCGGCTCCCCGGCGGCCCACTGGCCGACCGACCAGGCGTAGCCCGCGTAAAACCCGACCGTCGCCGCAAACACCTGGAGCCCCTTCTTCCACGCCATCGCCCGCTCCCTTCTCGCCGCCTCGTCCCCGCCCCTCACCGGCAGTGCCGGATCACCCCCACCACGACTCCCTCGATCCCAAAGGCCTGCTCGGCCCCGATCCACAGGGAGTCCACCGCCGGGTTGGCCGGCCGCAGCTCCACCCGGCCGCCGCGCCGGTACAGCCGCTTCACCGTCGCCGCCCCGTCCACCAGGGCGACCACCGTCTGCCCGTTTTCGGCCGAGTTCTGGCGGCGCACCACCACCAGGTCGCCGTCCAAGATGCCGTCGTCGACCATGGAGTCCCCCTTCACCCGCAAGACGAAGGCGTCGCCCCGACCGAGCATGGAGCCGGGCACCTCCACCGTGTCGGGGGTGGTCACCGCTTCGATGGGCCGCCCCGCCGCCACCGTGCCCAGGAGCGGCAGCTCCGGGACTGCCCCTTCGGGCTCCACCACCTCGAGGGCTCGCTTCGCGTTCCACGGCCGCTTGAGCACCCCCTGGCGCTCCAGGCGCACCAGGTAGTTCTGCACCGTCCCCAGGGACCGAAACCCGAGGCGGGCGGCGATCTCCTCCTGGGTGGGCGCACAGCCCCGGCTCCGCCAGTAGGACCGGATGAAGTCGAGGACCCGCTGCTGCTTGGGGGTGAGGGTCGCGGCCATGGGGGCAGCCTATGCGTAAGTTGTGCGCAAGTCAAGCCCTGCATTTGACGTCTCGGGCGAAGGCGCTACGGTAGACCGCTTCGAAGCAAGGAAAGGAGCGCCTCGTGCACTACGACGCAGAGGGAGCAGGACCAACCCTGGTCTTGCTGCCCGGCCTCGGATGCGACGGCCGGGTGTGGCAGCCCGTGGGTACCCGACTGGCCCGGCGCTTCCGGGTGGTTCGGCCCCACCTGTGGGGCCTGGGTAGCCTGGAACGGGCGGCCCGGGGGGTGGTGGATATCCTCGACCGCCTCGGCGAGGGCGCGGTCGGGGTCGCCGGGCTCTCCATGGGGGGGTACGTCGCCTTCCACCTGCTTCGCCACTGGCCCGAGCGGGTGCGGGCCGCGGCCTTGGTGGACACCACCGCGTTCCCCGACACGGCGGACCGGGCGGCCAAGCGGCAGCAGGTGCTCCGGCTGATCGGCGAGGGGCAGTTCCCGGCGGTGCTCGACGCCTTTGCCGCCAGCGTCCTCGCCCCCGCCACCCCGCCCGACGGTCCCCTGCGGGACCTCGTCCTCGCCATGGGCCAGACCGTGGGGGCCGAGGCCTTTGCCGCCGACGCCCGGGCCATCGCCGAACGCGGCTCCTTCGAGGACGTGCTCGCCCTGGTCCGGGTCCCGTGCGCGTTCGTCTTTGGCGAACTCGACCAGCTCACCCCCCCGGAGCTCGGCTGGCACATGGCCCGGGAGGTCCCCGGGGCCCGGGTCGAGGTGATCCCCGGCGCCGGGCACTTGAGTCCCCTGGAGGCCCCCGGGCCGGTGGCCTCGGCCCTGGAGGGGTTCTTCGCCCCGGCACTGGGCGCTTGCACCGGGGGCCCAGGGGCGCTATAAGGCGCGCTCCCCCAGCACCCCACCCGCAGGAGTACGCACCCCATGGCGCACCAGTACGTCTACGTGATGAAGGGCCTGACCAAGGTCTACCCCCCGAACCGCGAGGTCCTCAAGGACATCTGGCTCTCCTTCTTGCCCGGCGCCAAGATCGGCGTGCTCGGCTTGAACGGCTCGGGGAAGTCGACGCTGTTGCGGATCATGGCCGGGATCGAGACCGACTTTCACGGGGAGGCGTGGCCGGCCGAGGGCCTCCGGGTGGGCTACCTGCCCCAGGAGCCCGAGCTCGACCCGACCAAGACGGTGGCCCAGGTGGTGGACGAGGGGGTGGCCGCCACCCGGGCGCTCCTGGTGCGCTTCGACGAGGTGAACGCCCGCTTCGCCGAACCCCTAGACGCCGACGAGATGGACAAGCTCCTGGCCGAGCAGGGGCGCATCCAGGACCAGATCGACGCCGCCGGGGCGTGGGACCTGGACCGCAAGCTCGAGATCGCCATGGACGCCCTTAGGCTGCCCCCCGCCGACATGCCCGTGGGCCCCCTGTCCGGCGGCGAGAAGCGCCGGGTGGCCCTGTGTCGGCTGCTGTTGCAGGCGCCGGACCTCCTCCTCCTGGACGAGCCCACCAACCACCTGGACGCCGAGAGCGTGGCGTGGCTCGAGCGGTTCCTGGCCGACTACCCGGGCACCGTAGTGGCGGTCACCCACGACCGCTACTTCCTCGACAATGTGGCCGGCTGGATCCTCGAGCTCGACCGGGGCCGGGGCATCCCGTGGCAGGGCAACTACTCCTCCTGGCTCGAGCAGAAGGAGAAGCGCCTGGCCCAGGAGGAGAAGCAGGCGTCGGCCCGGCAAAAGACCCTGGAGCGGGAGCTGGAGTGGATCCGCATGGCGCCCCGGGCGCGCCACGCCAAGGGACAGGCCCGCATCAGCGCCTACGAGAAGCTGTTGCAGCAAGACACCCAGGGCAAGGTGGAGACCGGGGCCATCGTCATCCCGGCGGGGCCCCGGCTCGGGGACGTGGTGGTGGACGCCCGGGGGGTGCGCAAGGGCTACGGCGACCGGCTCCTCATCGACGGCTTGAGCTTCCGGCTCCCCCCCGGCGGCATCGTCGGGGTGATCGGCCCCAACGGGGCCGGCAAGTCGACCCTCCTTCGGATGCTGACCGGCCAGGAAGAGCCCGACGCCGGCACCCTCACCGTCGGCGAGACGGTGGCCATGGCGTACGTGGACCAGAGCCGCGACGCCCTCGCCCCCGAGCGCACGGTGTGGGAGGAGATCACCGACAAGGCCGACTTCGTGGAGCTCGGCAAGCGCAAGGTGCCGTCTCGGGCGTACGTGAGCGCCTTCAACTTCAAGGGCCCCGACCAGCAAAAGCGGGTCGGCGAGCTCTCCGGGGGCGAGCGCAACCGGGTGCACCTGGCCAAGCTCCTCAAGCGCGGCGCCAACGTCATCCTGTTGGACGAGCCCACCAACGACCTCGACGTGGACACCCTGCGCTCCATGGAGGAGGCCCTCCTGGAGTTCGCCGGCTGCGCCGTGGTGGTCTCCCACGACCGGTGGTTCTTGGACCGCATCGCCACCCACATCCTCGCCTTCGAAGGCGACAGCGAGGCGGTGTGGTTCGAGGGCAACTACCAGGAGTACGAGGCCGACCGCAAGCGCCGCCTCGGCGCGGCGGCCGACCAGCCCCACCGCATCCGGTACAAGAAGCTCGCCCGCTAAGCACCCCCAGATCGGAGGACGCCGCGATGAGTCAGGACGCCGTGCAGCTCGCCGAAGCCCTGGAGGCGAACGTCCGCCCCGCCACCCAACCCGTGGGGATCAAGGTCGCCCGGGCGGGGGAGGTGCTCCCCCAGAAGGCCAAGCGCCCGCGGCAGGACTTCGGCAACCCCATCGCCGCTTGCCAGGCCCTCTCCCTGGCCCGCACCCTGGGCTGGACGGTGGCACTGGGCAGAGACGACCACGCCTGCGGCCTCGCCCCGGTGTTCGCCGGCCACGTGGCCCCGGACCGGTTCCGGGAGGGGCTGGTGGCCGACCTGTACCAGGACGACCCGGCGGTGGGCCGCCGCATGGAAGCCACCTTCCCCGTCCACCCGGTGGGAGAAGTCCAAGAGCTGTGGCTGGCCCCCCTCAGCCGGTGCCAATTCGCCCCGGACGTGGTCGCCGTCTACGGCACCCCGGCCCAGATCCTGGTCCTCATCCACGCCGCCAACTTCGGCCACGGCCCCGGCGTGGCCTCCACCAGCACCGGCCGCGGCGGCTGCGCCGCTTGGATCGCCGGGGTCCTGCGGTCCGGGGAGTGCACCTACACCGTCCCCGGCTCGGGGGAGCGCATCTTCGCCGGCACCCAGGACCACGAGATGGCCTTCCTCGTCCCCAGCGTCCGCTTCGCTTCCCTGGCCGCGGGCCTCGCGGCCATGCGCAAGAAGGGGGCGTACCGCTACCCGGTGCCCAACCTCAACCTCACCAACCAGCCCAAGATGCCCCCCAAGTACTACCAACTCGACCCTGCGGGCGCGCCGATCGGCGAGTAGGGAACCGTGGGCCAGACGGCCTCGCGAGGCTCCGTCCCAGACCGTCGACGCGTGGGACGGGGACTTCTGGGTGCGGCGCGCGGCGCCCTCTCGCGCTCTTGCTCCCCCTGGGCCGGGGCGAGGGAGACTTCGCCCGGTTTGGCCGCTACCCCTTGCGCTTTGCCCCCCCAGGCGCGACACTGGCGGCCATGATCCGCCGCCCGCTCACCCTCGTTCTCGCTGCCGCCCTGGCCCTCGCGGTCGGCCGCGCAAGCGCCTTCTGCTTCGACCAAGCGACGGCCGCCTACCGCTTGCCGCCGCTCCTGCTGGAAACCATCGCCGAGGTGGAGTCGGCCATGAACCCGGACGCCGCCAACTGGAACCGGGACGGCACCGTGGACGTGGGCCTGATGCAGGTGAACTCCTGGTGGGAGCCCCGGCTCGGGCCCGAGCGGTGGCAGGCGGTGTGTTCGGACCCCTGCTACAACGTGACCGTGGGGGCCTGGATCCTCGCCGACTGCCTCCACCGCTACGGGTACGGCCTCCAGGGCCTGGGCTGCTACAACGCCCGCAGCCCCGACAAGCGCGAGCGCTACTCCCGCAAGGTCCTCGCCGCCATGATGGCGAAGCTGGGAAAGCCCCAGCCCGAGTAGCGGCAGGATGCTCGACGCTGCTCGCTGACCGCGCACCGCTCCCCCACCCCCTTGGCGACCCCGGCCTCGGCTTGATACCGTAGGCCCCTCCCCCGGGGCGGCATCCCCTCGGGGCCCATCCTGCGGAGGTCGCCATGCGCATCCTGGTGGTCGAAGACGAAGAGAAGGTCGCCTCCTTCATCCGGCGGGGGCTCGAGGAGGAGCGCTACGCGGTGGACGTGGCCCTGGACGGGGAGGAGGGCCTGGAGCTCGCCCTGGCGAGCCCCTACGACCTGGTGATCCTGGACCTGATGCTCCCCAAGCTCGACGGCCTCAAGGTGCTCCAGAAGCTCCGGGCCGAGCCGGTGGCGGTGCCGGTGCTGGTGCTCACCGCCCGGGACAACGTGGGGGACAAGGTCCGGGGGCTCGACCTCGGCGCCGACGACTACCTGACCAAGCCCTTCGCCTTCGCCGAGCTCCTCGCCCGGGTGCGGGCGCTCCTGCGCCGCGGCAAGCCCCAGACCCCCCCGGTGCTGCGGGTGGCCGACCTGTGCCTCGACCCCTCGGCCCGGCGGGTCACCCGGGGCGACCAGGCCATCGAACTGACCGCCAAGGAGTACGCCCTCCTCGAGTACCTCCTCCGCCATGCCGGCCAGGTGCTCACCCGCACCATGATCTCCGAGCACGTCTGGGACCAGTCCTTCGACTCCTACACCAACGTCATCGACGTCTACGTCAACTACCTGCGCAAGAAGATCGACCAGGGCTTCGAGCCCAAGCTCATCCACACCGTCCGGGGCGTCGGCTACGTGCTCCGGGTCGAGCCGTGAGGATCCAGACCCTTCGGGGGCAGCTCACCCTGTGGTACGGGGGGTTTCTCTTCGCCCTGGTGCTCCTCTGCGCGCTCCTCCTGTACGGGTCCCTGGCCCGGGCCCTGTACCGGGGGGTGGACCAGAAGCTCCTGGCCCTGGCCGAGGTGGTGGCCGAGTCCTCGGTGCGCAACTTCCTGCGCCCCGGCTTTAGCGACTTCCCCCGGCTCCTGGAGGAGTTCTTTGGGGTCCCCGCCGCCGGCCAGTTCATCCAGGTGCTCGACCCCTCGGGCAACGTCGGGTCGAGAAGCCCCAACCTGGAGCGTCGGCGCCTCCCGGTCACCCCCGACGCCCTGCACCGGGCGGTCCACGGGGAGATGGCGTACGAGACCATCCCCGACACCCCGAGCCCGATCCGGCTGCTCACCTTTCCGGTGGTCGTGCGCGGCCGGGTGCGCAACGTGGTCCAGGTGGCGTCGAGCCTCGCCGCCGTCCAGGACACCCTCCACCACGTCGCCTGGCTCCTGGCGGTGGGCATCCCCGTCGCCCTCCTGGTCGCCCTGGGGGGGGGTTGGTTGCTCGCCGGGCGCGCCCTGGCGCCCCTCGGCTCCGTGGTCCAGGGCCTACGGGGCCTCGACGCCCGGGACCTGGGGGCTCGGGTGCCCGAGGCTGAGGGCACCCTGGAGATCCGAGAGCTCGCCCGGGACGTCAACAGCCTGATGACCCGCATGGGGGACGCCTTCCGCCGGGTGCGCCAGTTCACCGCTGACGCCTCCCACGAGCTGCGCACGCCGCTCACCGTCCTGCGGGGCGAGGCCGAGGTGGCCCTGCGCCAGCCGCGCAGCCCCGAGGCTTACCAGGACGTGCTGGCGTCGAGCCTGGAGGAGATCCAGCGGATGCAGCGCATCGTGGAGGACCTCCTGCTCCTGGCCAAGGGGGATCTGGGGGAGGCGCCGGTGGAGAAGCTGCCCGTGGACCTCGAGGCGTTCTTCGACGACCTCGCCCCCCAGGTGGCCGCCCTGGCCGACGGCCGCGGGCTGGAGTTCACCGCCGCGGGGGGCCCCCCAGCCGCGGTCTGCGCCGACCCCCTGCGCCTGCGCCAGCTCTTCTGGAACCTCCTGGAGAACGCCGTCAAGTACACCCCGGCCGGGGGGCGGGTGTACCTCTCCCACTCCCTGGTGGACGACGGCTGGGTGCGGGTGACGGTCAAAGACACCGGCATCGGCATCCCCCCCGAGCACCACGAGCGGATCTTCGAGCGCTTCTACCGGGTGGACGAGCACCGGGGGCGCGCCCAGGGCGGCAGCGGCCTCGGCCTCGCCATCTGCCGCTGGATCGTCGAGGCCCACGGCGGCCGCATCGAGGTTCGCTCGGCCCCCGGCCAGGGCAGCTCCTTCCTGGTCTACCTGCCCCGGGGGGACTGCCCGTCCTAGCCCCCCGCGCCTCGAAAGGCGCTCCCA
>JBBIIA010000029.1:0-34253 GCA_037446775.1 Deltaproteobacteria bacterium | reverse complement strand
TCCGGTTCGGAGGGAGGGGGAGCCGGGAACGCAACCGGCCCTCCCTACCCCTATCAGGAGGGGTGCCTGGCGGTTAGCGGACCCACGCCGCGCTGCCCTTGCGTTGTCCCGGAGCCGTGCTAGGCTCCCCCGCCCATCGAGAGGGGTTTTGATTGGGGGCGCCAGACGGGGGGCTTTCGCCTCCCGCTGCGCCCGCCCGCCGTTCCCCGACCCCGTCTTGCCCGAGAGCAGAAAGGAGTGACCCGATGAGATGGTTGCGTGCGGCCCTGATCCTCGCCCTGTTCGTGGGGGCCCTCGGGCCGGCCACGGCCGCCACGGTGGTGCCTACCGAGATCCAGCAGCCCGGAACCCAGCCCGGGGAGGTCGGGAACCTGGAGAGCCCCGACAAGTGCGACAACTGCCACGGGGGCTACAACCTCTCCGTGGAGCCGGCCCACACCTGGCGTGGGTCGATGATGGCCAACGCCGGCCGGGACCCCCTCTTCTGGGCTACCCTGGCCATCGCGGAGCAGGACTTCGACGGCGCGGGGGACCTGTGCATCCGCTGCCACAGCACCGGCGGCTGGTACGGCGGCCGCTCCACCCCCACCGACGGCTCGGCGCTGACGGCGGGGGACGCCGACGGGGTCGACTGCGATACCTGTCACAAGATGACCAACCCCGACGACACCGAGCACCGGGGCACCATGCACCCGCCCTTCGTCGCCAAGAACTGGTTCGAGGGCTACTACGGCAGCGGCATGCTCTCCCTGTGGGGCGGCAACGAGAAGCTCGGCCCCTACGCCAATACCGTCGCCCGGCACCAGTCCCTGAAGTCCAAGTTCCATCGGTCGGTGGACTTCTGCGGGTCCTGCCACGACGTCTCGAACCCGGCGGTGGGCGACCTGGCCCCCGGCAACGGCGCCCAGGTGCCCCTCGCGGCGGGCACCTTTAGCGGGGCCCTGGGGACTCCGGTGGAGGGCAAGGCCGCCTTCCAGAACCCGCCCTACGCGTACGGGGTAGTGGAGCGCACCTTTAGCGAGTACAAGGCCGGAGCCCTCTCCGGCACCCGGGTCCGGGACTACCCGACCCTGCCCGTGGAGCTGCGGGCCGGAGCGATCCAGGCCGCCTACGACAGCGCCCTGGTCGCCGGGACCGGGGGAGACTACGAGGACGGCGAGGCCCGGTACTTTAGCTGCCAGACCTGCCACCTGCGGCCGGTGACCGGCGCCGGGTGCAACAAGAGCGGCGCTCCGATCCGCAAGGACCTGCCTCTCCACGACATGACCGGGGGCAATTACTGGATGCCCGACGCGATCCAGTACCTAAACTCCCTCGGCAAGCTGCGCCTGGGGGGGGGACTCACCTCGGGGCAAAAGGCCGCCCTGGACGCGGGCAAGACCCGGGCGATGAAGCAGTTGAGCGAGGCGGTCTCCCTGGCGGTGAGCGGGAACGAGGTGGTCCTCACCAACCTCACGGGACACAAGGTCATCTCCGGCTACCCGGAGGGGCGGCGCATGTGGCTGGCCATCCGCTGGTTTGACAGCGCCAACACGCTGATCCGGGAGGACGGGGCCTACGGCAGGATCGGGGCGACGGTAACCAACCCGGCGAACGGCCAGCCGGTGCAGGTGGAGTCCCTTCTCAACCCCTACGATCCGAATACCAAGGTGTACGAGGCCCACTACGCCATGACCCAGGCGTGGGCCCAGAAGCTGATCGCGGTCAATCCCGCCTACGCCGGCCTGGTGCTAAACTACGACCGGCTCACCGGGCAGCCGACCTACACGGTGGCAGACCTCGCCGCCCAGGCCCCGGGCACCTACCGGGAGACCTTCCACTTCGTGCTCAACGACTACGTGGCCAAGGACAACCGTATCCCACCCTACCGCATGCGCTACGACGAGGCCCGGCGCCGCAACGCCCTGCCGGTGCCCCCCACCCAGTACGGCAACCCCGGGCCGGGGGGCGTCTACCAGCACCAGGACCGCGTCACCCTCAGCCCCCCGGTCGGCGCGGTCTACGCGGCCGTAGACCTCCTCTACCAGCCCACCAGTTGGGAGTACATCCAGTTCTTGTGGAAGGCCAACAAGCAGCAGAACGCCTTTCTCAAGGACGAAGGGGTGAACATGCTCCAGGCCTGGCTCAACACGGGCATGGCCGCCCCCTACGTGATGGCTTCCGCCACCTGGGGCACGGCGCCGGCCCCGCCCACCCCCGACCTGACGGTGGGCGCGCTGACCACCTGGGCCCTGGGTAGCAAGGGGGCCGAGAGCCCGGCGAGCACCTTTAGCGCCGGGGACGTGGTGCGCTTTAAGGCCAGGGTGGTGGACGCAACAGGCGCCGCCCTCTCCGGGGCCCAGGTGTTCCTCCAGGTTCGCAACGGGTCTGGAGCGGTCGTGACCTCGCTCCAGGGCTTCTCCGACGCCGCGGGGATCGCCGCGGTGGATTGGAGGACCGGCCGCCGACAGCCGGCCGGTACCTACTCGGGGGTCGTTACCGACGTCCTGAAGAACGGGTTTAAGTACAACCCGGCCCTGGGCGTCACCACGGTTGGCTTCACCATCCGGTAGGGCCGGCTCCGCCGGGCGGTGGTGGCGCGCGGGCGCCCCCCCGGGCCGGACCGACGGGCCGTAACCGGGGGCGTCCCCTGGCGGTTCCACCCGAGCGCCGATCCTGGTAGCCTACCGCCTCGGCTGGGGGGCGGACGGGGGGCGGAGGTGGTCGTGACGGCGGAACCTGCGGGAGCACTCGGGGCAGGGAAGGGGAGGGGGCGCTTTCGCGGGGGCCCGGTGGAGGCGCTCCGGGTCGGTCGCTTCGCCCTGGGGCTGAACACCACGGCCGTGGTCTACCGGGTGGGGGAGACCCTGGTGGATGCCGGCATGCCCCACGCCGGCCCGGCCGTTGCGGCCTTCGCGGCCGAGCGCCGGGTGGCCCGGGTGCTCCTCACCCATCACCACGAGGACCACAGCGGCAACGCGTCCCGCCTGGCGGCGGCGACCGGGGCGCCGGTGTTCGTCCACCCCGCCGGCCTGGAGCCCCTCCGGGAGGGCTGGGCTATGCGACCCTACCAGCGGGTGCTCTTCGGCCGCCCCTCGCCGGTGGCCGCCCGGCCCACGCCCGCCGCCGTGGAGACGGCGGACGGCTACTGCTTCCGGGCGATCCACGTACCGGGGCACTCCCCGGACCTCTTGTGCTACCTGGAACCCCGGGAGGGGTGGCTCTTCACCGGCGACCTGTACGTGGGCACCCGACCCCGCTACCTGCGGGCCGACGAGGATCTGGCGGCTCAAGTGGCGAGCCTGCGGGCGGTGCTCGCCGAGGACTTTGGGGTGGTGTTTTGCGGCCACCGGGGCCCCGTGGCCGAGGGGAAAAGGGCCCTGGAGGAGAAGCTCGCCTACCTGGAGGAGCTCCGCTCCCGAGCCCGCGAACTCGCTCTCCGAGGGGTCCCGGAGGGCGCCATCGCTCGGCGCCTGCTGGGGCCCGAGGATCTGACCAGCTACGCTACCGGTCTGCACTTCACCAAGGGCAACTTGATCCGGGCGTGCCTCGGGTCGCGGTGAACGGAGCACCACCCGACGGGCGCCGGCGAAACCGCGTTCCGCTTGCGGCTGCGGTGTCGCCTGTGTATTCTCTGCTAGGTTTTTCGCCAGAGGAGGAGCTTCGACCATGACCGAGACCGAGCACCCCCGTCCCCTCGCCGCGGCTGCCGACGGCGACGCCCTGTCGGCGCCCGCGCCCGCCGCGGCGGAGACCCCGGAAGCCTTTGCCGACCTGCTCGCGGAGGCCGGGGGTGAGCCCCGCCGACGCTGGAAGAAGGGCGAGAAGCTGACGGTACCGGTGGTGAGCGTCAGCGCCGACTGGGTGTTCGTCAGCCTCGGGGGCAAGGAGGAGGGGAACATCCGCATCGACGAGTTCGCGGCTCCCGCCACCGCCGACGGCGGGAGCGCCCCCCGGGGCATCCCGGCGGTCGGCGATCAGCTCGACGCTTACGTCCTGTCGGCGACCGGCGGCGAGGTGGTGCTGACCACCCGGGTGGGGCGCCGGGAGGCGTCCCTGTCGGCCCTGGAGGAGGCGTGGCAGGGGGGGATCCCAGTGGAGGGGCGGGTCGCCCAGGCCGTGAAGGGGGGCTTCGAGGTCCGCATCTCGGGCCTTCGGGCCTTCTGCCCCCTGTCCCAGATCGACCTGCGCTGGCCGCGCAAGCCCGAGGAGTACCTGGGGCAGGTGTACCTGTTCAAGGTCGTGGAGTTCAAGGAGAAGGGCCGCAACATCATCGTGTCGCGCCGGGCGCTCCTGGAGCAGGAGCGCGCCCAGCAGCGGGAGGAGCTTCTGGCGTCGGTGGTGCCGGGGGCGGTGGTGACCGGCACGGTGCGCTCGGTGCAGGCGTTTGGGGCCTTCGTGGACCTCGGGGGCGTCGATGCCCTGGTCCCGGCGTCCGAGATGAGCTGGCGGCGGGTGGAGGATCTCGCCGAGTTCCTCCCCGTGGGACGGGTGGTGACGGCTCAGGTGCTGGCGGTGGACTGGGAGCGCGACCGGGTGAGCCTCTCCCTCAAGGCCCTGGAGAGCGACCCCTGGACCGTGGCGGCGAGCCGGTACCACCCGGGCCAGCGGGTGCAGGGCACGGTGGCGCGGCTCACCAACTTCGGGGCCTTCGTCACCCTGGAACCTGGGGTGGACGGGCTGGTGCACATCTCCGCCCTGGGGGGCGGCCGGCGGGTGCGCCACCCCAAGGAAGTGGTCGCGGTGGGGGAGGCCGTGGAGGCCGAGGTGGTAACCGTGGATATCGCAGCCCGGCGCATCGCCTTGTCCCTGGACCACCGGCACCAGGAGTCCCTGGGCGATCTGCCGGTGCCCGGCTCGGTGGTGAGCGGGACGGTGGAGAACGTGGCCGAGTTCGGGGTCTTCCTGCGGCTCCCCTCGGGGCACACGGGGCTCGTGCCCAACGCCGAGATGGCGACTCCCCGGGGCACCGACCACGCCCGGATGTTTAGGCCCGGCGATGCCCTCGAGGTGGTGGTCCTGGACGTGGAGGAGGGCGGTCGGCGCATCCGGTTGTCGCGCAAGGCGACCATCGAGCACAAGGAAGCGGAAGTCGCCCGGGAGTACCGGGAGGCGACCGCGGAGGCCCCCACGTCGATGGGGACCCTGGGGGACTTGCTGCGGGCCAAACTGAAGAACCGCTAGCGAGGCTCCGCCTCAGGCCGTCGAGGTGCGGGAGGGAGATCTTTTCGACAGGATGGACAGGACTCTCCGGGTCTGCCTCCATCTGGCATCCGGAACATCCTGTAATCCGACTCCAAGACCCCCGTTCCCCGACGCGCCCGCTGAAGACGGAACGTGACGCATCGTCGAAGATCTTTGCCCCTCAAGGGTTTCTAGGGTCGGTCCCCGCGGGGAGTTGCTCGCGCCCCCCGCCAGCCGGATGCCCCCTTCCTCGCCGAGGAGGGGGGTGTCGCTGCGTCTGGGGACCGGGCAGCGGCCGCGAGCCGTGCCCGAAAACCAGAGGGGGCGCGACCGGTTGGCCGCGCCCCCTCGGGGCTACTGGATCACCTGGCTTATCGGCCAGGGCGGTCCCGCCGGGGCGGCGGGCTCCGGCGCTCTTCCCGGGGCGCGCTGCCCGGATCGTCCGGGTACAGGGCCGCCCGCCGGGACAGCTTGATGCGGCCGTTGCCGTCCACCGAGACGACCTTGACCGGGCAGATGTCCCCTTCCTTGAGATAGTCGGAGACGTTGGCCACCCGCTCCCGGTCGATCTCGCTGATGTGCACCAGCCCGTCGGTGCCCGGGTAGATCTCGACGAAGGCGCCGAAGTCCATGATCTTGCGCACCGTCCCCTGGTACACCTTGCCGATCTCGGCCTCCTGGGTGAGGTCGCGGATCATCTTGATCGCGGCCTTGGTCTGGGCCTCGTTGGTGCTGGCGATGCGGATCGAGCCGTCGTCCTCGATGTCGACGCTGGTCTGGGTGGTGGCGATGATGTTGCGGATGTTCTTGCCGCCGGGCCCGATCACGTCCTTGATCTTCTCGGTGGGGACGTAAATCACGGTGATCCGGGGGGCGTGGGGCGACAGCTCGGCCCGGGGGGCGCGGATCGCCTTCTCCATGCACCCGAGGATGTGGAGCCGGCCCCGGCGCGCCTGATCCAGGGCGTTCTTCATGATCTCGGGGGTGATGCCCTGGACCTTGATGTCCATCTGGAGGGCGGTGATCCCCTCGCGGCTGCCGCACACCTTGAAGTCCATGTCCCCCAGGTGGTCCTCGTCGCCGAGGATGTCGCTCAGCACGGCGTAGCGGCTTCCTTCGAGGATCAGGCCCATGGCGATGCCGGCGACGCTGGTCTCCACCGGCACCCCGGCGTCCATCAGCGCGAGGCTGCCGCCGCACACGCTAGCCATCGAGGAGGAGCCGTTGGACTCCAGCACCTCGGAGACGACGCGCACGGTGTAGGGGAACTTCTCCTGGGAGGGGAGCACAGCTTCCAGGGCGCGCTCGGCCAGGGCGCCGTGGCCGATCTCGCGGCGGCCGGGGCCCCGGAGGAACTTCGCCTCCCCCGTGGAGTAGGGGGGGAAGTTGTAGTGGAGCATGAACTTCTTGTAGTAGGAGCCCTCGATGGCGTCGATCAGCTGCTCGTCGCTGGAGGTGCCAAGGGTCGCCACCACCAGGGCCTGGGTCTCCCCTCGGGTGAAGAGGGCGGAGCCGTGGGTGCGGGGCAGTACCCCGGTCTGGCAGTCGATCTGGCGGATGTCCTCGAGGCCGCGGCCGTCGATGCGGACCTTCTCGCTCAGGATCATCTCCCGGACGTGCTTCTTGGCGAGGGACTCGAAGGCGGCCTTGGCCTCCTTCTCGGCCTTGCGCTCGTCCTCGGTCAAGGCCGCCACCAGGGTCTCCTTGGCGGCGCGGAGCGCCTCCTGGCGCACCTGCTTGGAGCGCTCGGCGTAGGCGGCGACGCCAGCCTCGGCGAAGGCCGCCGCGGCCTTGGCGGCCACCGCGGCGGGGGCTGCCGCCGGGGCCACGAACGCCCGCTTGGTCTTGCCGGCCTGGGCGACGAGCTCCTCCTGGGCCGCCACGATCCGCTGGATCTCCCGGTGGCCCGCCTCGATGGCGCCGAGGACCTGCTCCTCGGTGAGGGTCTTGGCGCTGCTCTCCACCATGGTGACCGCGCCCTTGGTGCCGGCGATGATCAAGTTGAGCCGGCTGGTCTCGAGCTGGGCCAGGGTGGGGTTGATCACGTACTGGCCGTCGACGAAGCCGACCCGGACCGCGGCCACGGGGCCAGCGAAGGGGATGTCCGAGATGCTCAGGGCCGCCGAGGCGCCCACCAGGGCCACCACGTCCGGGGAGTTCTGGGTGTCGTGGGAGATCACCGTGGCGATGACCTGGGTCTCGCAGGCGAAGCCCTTGGGGAAGAGGGGGCGGATGGGACGGTCGATCAGCCGGGAGGCCAGGGTGTCGGAGTCCGGCGCCTTCCCCTCGCGCTTGAAGAACCCGCCGGGGATCTTGCCCGCGGCAAAGGTCTTGGTCTGGAAGTTCACGGTCAGGGGGAAGAAGTCGACGCCCTCCCGGGGCGCCGCGTCGGACACCGCGGTCACCAGGACCGCCGTCTCGCCGTAAGTCACCAGCACGGCCCCGTGGGCCTGTCGGGCCATGCGGCCCGTCTCGAGGGTGAGGGTACGTCCCCCCACGTCCAAAGTCACCGTCTTGACATCAAACAACGTAGCACTCTCCGATCTCTTGGGTTGCCAAACGGGCGGGGCACCGCGGGCGCCCCGGGGTTTACTTGCGGATGCCCAGGCGCTCGATCAGGGCGCGGTACCGCTCGATCTCCTTGCCCTTCAGGTAGTCGAGCAGCCGGCGGCGCTGGCCGACGAGCTTGAGCAGCCCGCGGCGGGAGGCGTGGTCCTTCTTGTGGGTCTTGAAGTGCTCGGTGAGGTAGCCGATGCGCTCGCTCAGCAGCGCAATCTGCACCTCCGGGGACCCAGTGTCGGCGTCGTGGGTCCGGTACTGGTCGATCACTTCCTGCTTGCGTTCCGGGGTCAGCACCATGGTCTGTATCCTCCTCGTCTCTCTCGTCTGTACGCACAAAAGGTCGCCCCCTCCGGGGACGGCCGATCCGCATTTGTAACACAACGGGTCGGGCGCGTAAAGCGGTTCGCGGCGGCCCGAATCAGGCGCCGCCGGGCGGGTCAGACCGGGGCGCCGGGGCGGGGCGGGCGGTGACCGGCGGGGTCGCAGAAGACCTTGACCGGCGCGAGGCGATCCCCCTGCCGCCGCAGCACGGCGGCCAGGTTCCCAGCAGGATCCAGGCCGACGAGCAGGGGGCCCCCGGGGCTCGAGGGTGCCGGGACCGTGCGGCCTGCGGTCACGGCGGCGACGGCCTCCGGTGGGAGAGCCAGCCGGGGGAGGCTGTCCACCATGCGCAAGGGGGGCAAGACCCGGGTCCACGCCGCGGGTCCCTCGGCCCGGACCTGCTCCAGGGGGATCGACTCCCCTTCGCCGAAGGGGCCCGAACGGGTGCGGGCGAGCTCCCAGAGGGTCCCGGAAGTGCCCAAGGCCTCGCCGAGATCCCGGGCGAGGGAGCGGACGTAGGTCCCCTTGGAACAGGCGAGGTCGACGACCAGGTCCGGAGGCTCCCAGGACACCAGTTCCAGGGCCGCGATCTCCACCTCCCGGGGGGGGGGCTCGACGGTCTCCCCCCGCCGGGCCCGCCGGTACAGGGGCACCCCGTCCACCTTGATGGCCGAGTAGGCGGGGGGCTGCTGAACGATCCGTCCGCGAAAGGCAGCGAGGGTCGATTCGACCTGGGCGGTGGTGAGGGGGGGCACCGGCCCCTCGGCCAGCACCCGACCCTCCCGGTCCAGGGTATCGCGCAGTTCGCCGAGCCGGATGCGGGCCCGGTAGGCCTTGTCGTGGCCGACCAGGTACTCCAGGAGGCGGGTGGCGCGCCCCAGGCCCACCAGTAGGACGCCCGAGGCCAGGGGGTCCAGGGTGCCGGCGTGACCGGCCCGATCGGCGCCCAGGGCGCGTTGGGCGACGCGGGCGGCCGTGTGGGAGCTGAGGCCGACGGGCTTCCCGAGGACGAGGAGTCCCGAGCGGTGGTCCAAGGCTAGGTCATCCCGCCTTGCGGCGCTGGAGGAGGTCTTCGTCCAGGGCGTCCTCGACGCGGCGAAACAGGTCTCGCTTGAGGACCTCCAGGACCCCCTCGACGTTGGCCCCGGCGGCGTTGTGGTGCCCGCCACCGCCGAACTCCCGCGCGATCCGGGAGACGTCGACCCGGCCCTTGGACCGTAGGGCCAGCCGGTAGCGTCCGGGGGCCTCCTCGCGAAAGAGCAGCCCCACCTCGACGCCGCAGATCGACCGCGGGTAGTTGACGAAGCCCTCCACGTCCTCGATCCCCGTGTTGGTCTCCCGCAGCATGGCGCGGGTGACGACGGCCGCGGCCGCCTTGTCCCGGGGGGACAGGTCCAGGGTATCGAGGACTCGGCTCAGGAGCCGCAAGCGGCCGACCGGCTGCTGGTCGTGGACCATTTGGGCGACCCACGCCGCGTCGACCCCGGCGGTGACCATGCGCGACGCGACCTCGAAGGCCCGGGCGGTGGAGTTGGAGAACCGAAAGCTGCCGGTGTCGGTGAGGATCGCCGTGTAGATCGCCGTCGCGGCGCTAAAGCCTACGGGGGCGGGGAGCGCCTGGAGGACCTCGTGGACGAGCTCGGCGGTGGCACACGCCTCCGGGTCCACGAGGTTCGCGGCGCCCGGGTGACCGGTGCCGGGGTGGTGGTCGATGTTGACGAGGCGGCGCGCGCGGGTGAGGAGGCGGTCGCCGAAGCCGGTCCGGTCCGGGCTCCCGCAGTCCAGGAGGACCAGGACATCGAAGGTCTCCCCCTCGGCGGGGGCGAGCAGCACCTGCTCCGCCAGGGGCAGCCAGGCGAGGTTTGCGGGTACCCCGTCGGCCGAGACGACGGTGCACTCCTTGCCCAGGGCGGTGAGACCGGCAGCCAGGGCGAGGGAGGACCCGATGGAGTCGCCGTCGGGGTTTTGGTGGGAGGCGATGAGAAAGCGCTGGCCCGACAGCAGGGCCTGCCGAACCTCAGCGACGCGGGTCTTCCGGCTCATGTTGGGCGTCCTCGATCAGCTCGTCGATGCGAAAGGCTCGGTCGAGGGAGTCGTCGTGGACGAACCGGAGCTCCGGGACGTTCTTGAGGCTCAACCGGTGTCCCACCGCGCGGCGGATGAAGGAACTCGCGCTGGCGAGGCCCTCGGCGCACGCGGCGCGGGTGGCCTGGTCCCCGAGGACCGAGTAATGGACCTTGGCGATCCGCAGGTCGGGGGAGACCCGCACCGCGGTGAGGGTGACGAAGCCGACCCGCGGGTCGGTCACCTCCCGTTGCAGGATCTGGGCGATCTCCTCGAGGAGCGCGTCGCCCACGCGGTGGGCCCTCCTGGACTGCACCCTGTAGGCCTCCCGTCACAGGTGAAGGATTTCGGTCTCGGCCCGGGTGACCTGGGCCAGGTGCGTGTCTTCGATGAAGTCGAGCACCTTGCCCAGGATCGACTCCGCGAGGCGGTGGTTGCTCGTAACCACTGCCACGCCGATGGTCGCCGACTGAGGAAAGTCCTGGTGATCGACCTCGGCCACGCTCACCCCAAAGGCGGTGCGGGTCCTCGCCACCACCCGCCGCACCGCCCCGCGCTTGTCCTTGAGGCTCTGGGCCTCGGGCAGGTACAGCTCGATGGTGGCGGCGCCGACGACCACGGGGAATCCCTCCCGGGGCTACAGGGTGCGCTGAACCTCGTCCACCACGAAGAACTCCAAGACGTCCCCCTCCTTGACGTCGTTGTAGTTATGGATGGAGAGGCCGCAGTCGAAGCCCTCGCGAACCTCCCGGGCATCGTCCTTGAACCGCTTGAGGCTCGCGAGCTCGCCCTGGAAGACCACCACGCTGTCGCGCAACAGGCGTAGCCTGGCCGAGCGCTGGATGATGCCCTGGATGACGTGGCAGCCGGCGACGACGCCGATCTTGGGCACCCGGAAGATCTGCCGGATCTCGGCGCGGCCGAGAACGCGCTCCTCTCGGGTGGGTGCCAAGAGGCCCTCGAGGGCCTTCTTCACGTCGTCGGTGGCGTCGTAAATGACCTTGTACAGGCGAACGTCGACCCCGATCTGGCTCGCTAGGGCCGCGGCCTTGGCCTCGGGTCGGACGCTGAAGCCGACGATGATGGCTTGGGACGCGGCGGCGAGGTTCACGTCGTTTTCGGTGATGCCGCCCACCCCGCCGTGGATAATCTTGATCTTGACCTCGTCCGTGGAGAGCTTGCCCAAGGATTGGGTGAGGGCCTCTACCGAGCCCTGGACGTCGGCCTTGATGATGAGGGGAAGCTCCTTCACCTCCCCCTCGGCCAGGCGGCTCGCAAAATCCGCCAGGGAGGCGCGGCGGGCCTTCCCCATCTCGGCTTCGCGGGCCTTCTCGCCGCGTCGCCCGGCGATCTCCTTGGCGGTGCGCTCGCTGTCGACCACCACGAAGGGCTCCCCTGCCTCGGGGACCCCGCTCAACCCGGTGATCTCCACCGGGATCGACGGGGTAGCCTCCTTGACCCGCTTGCCCTGGTCGTTCAGGAGCGTCCGGACCCGGCCGTAGTGTTGTCCCGCCAGGACGATGTCGCCGGGCCGGAGGGTACCGGCCTGGACCAGGACCGTGGCGACCACGCCCCGGCCCCGGTCGACCCGGGCCTCGATGACGGTGCCTGCCGCGGGCTTCTTGGGATTGGCGCGAAGCTCCAGCACCTCGGCCTGGAGCGCGATCATCTCGAGCAGCGTATCGACGCCGGTCAGCTTCTTCGCCGACACCGGGACGCAGATGACGTCACCACCCCAGCCCTCGGGCGCGAGGCCGTGCTCCAGGAGGCTCCGCTTCACCCGGTCGGGGTCGGCATCCGCTCGGTCCATCTTGTTGATGGCGACGATGATGGGGACGCCCGCGGCCTTGGAGTGGTCGATGGCCTCCACGGTCTGGGGCATGATGCCGTCGTCGGCGGCCACCACCAGCACGGTGATGTCGGTAACCTTGGCCCCCCGGGCCCGCAGGGCGGTAAACGCTTCGTGCCCCGGGGTGTCGAGGAACACCACGTGGCCGCGGCTGGTGGTGACCTCGTAGGCGCCGATGTGCTGGGTGATGCCGCCGGCTTCCCCGGCCGCCACCCGGGTGGTCCGGATGGCGTCGAGCAGCGAGGTCTTACCGTGGTCCACGTGGCCCATCACGGTCACCACCGGCGGCCGGAGCACCAGGTCCTCGGGGCGGTCCTCCACCTGGGCGAGCATCTCGGTCTCGGCTACGGCGACGTTCTCCACCTCGTAGCCGAACTCCGAGGCGACCAGAGCGGCGGTATCGACGTCGATGGTCTGGTTGATCGTGGCCAGGACCCCGAGGCCCATGAGCTTTCGGATGATCTCCGTGCCCTTCAGGCCCATGCGGTGGGCGAGATCGGCGATGGTGATCACTTCCGCGATCCGGATGCGGCGCTTGATGGCCTTGGGCACCGTGATTTGGGTCTTCTGGGGGGCGCGGCGGCCGTCTGGCCGCACCTCTTCCTTGCGGACGCCCTTCTTCTTCTTGGACTTCTTCTCCGCCTTGCGGGCTTCCCGCTCCTGCTTGGACTGGTGGTAGGGGCCGCCGGGAGGGGCCCCGACACCACCCCCGGGCGCGGTCGCGGGACCGGGAGCGCCCGGCGCGGGAGCGCTGGGCGCGCGGGTCGGTGGGCGCGGGGCGCCTACGCCCCGGGGTGCGCCGGCGCCCCCGCCGGGGCTTCGGGGCGGGGCGCGGTCCTCCAGGGGCGGGTGAATGAAGCGCACAACCTTGAGGCGGAACTCCTCCTTCGGGGGTTCCGTCGCCGCCTCGGCGGGGGCGTCGGCCACCGCCTCCGGGGTCGCCTCCGGGCCGGGCTCCGCGGCTGCCTCGGCCGGGGGTACGGTAGCGGTCGGCGGCTCGACGGCCGGCGCCTCTTCGGTCGGCGGGGTCGGGGGCTCGGGCTCGGCGGGTTCGGGTTCCGGCGGGGCAGGGGGCGGCAGCTCGGCTTCCGGCGGGGTCTCGGGCGCCACGGGCGGTACCACCTCCTCGACCGCCGGGCCCTCGTCCGCGCTATCCGACTCTTCCACCTTCTTGCGGCGGCGCACCAGGGGTTTGGGGGTTGCCGCCGCCGCTTCGGCCGGGGCAGCCGGCGCGGCGGGCGCGACCCCACCCAGGCTCGCCAGGGCCTTGGCGACGTCCGCCTCGTCCACGGGGCTCATGTGGCTCCGGACCTTGGCCCCCAGGGACACCAGGGCCCCCAGGAGGTCCTGGACCTCCAGGCCGTGTTGCTTTGCCGCTTCGAAAACTCGGATGTTCGCCATGCCCTTCTTCCTGCCGTGAGCCGGGTGGGTGACGGGGGGAGACCGCGTGCCTTACGCCTCCGACGTGGAATCCTCGGGGGACAGGGGGGCCGCGTCGTCTTCCCCGGTGCCGGCGCCGCCCGTGGCCGCGATCACCTCGGCCTCGAAGGCCTCCCGGGCGGCGAGACGCAGGGCGTCGGCCGCCTCGGGGGTGAAGGCCAGGCTCTCGGTTACCACGGCGTTTGGCGCCCTGGCGAGGTCCTCCAGGGAGTGGATCGAGGCCCGGGTCAAGCGGGCGACCTTAAAGGGATCCATGCCCGGCAGCCGCAAGATCTTCCGCCGCTCCTCCTCGCGTCGCCGACTCTCGTCCTCGCTGATGATGTCGAGCCGCCAGCCGGTCAACTTGGCCGCGAGCTTCACGTTCTGCCCCCGCCGGCCGATGGCGAGGCTGAGCTGGTCTTCGGGCACGATCACCGTCATCGCGTGCAGGTCCTCGTCGATCAGGACCCGGGAGATCTGGGCCGGGGAGAGGGCGTTGGCGGCGAAGATCGCGTCGTCCTCGCTCCACACGACGATGTCAACCCGCTCCCCCCGGAGTTCCTGCACCACGCCCCGGACCCGGCTACCCCGCATGCCGACGCACGCGCCGACCGGGTCGACGTCGCGGTCGTGGGAGAGCACGGCGATCTTGGCGCGTTCTCCCGGTTCTCGGGAACACCCCTTGATTTCGATGATGTGGTCGCGGATCTCCGGGACCTCGGTCTCAAAGAGCCGCTTCACAAGCTCCGGGTGGGTGCGGGAGAGGAGCAGTTGGGGCCCCCGGGACTCCTTTTGGACCTTGAAGAGGAGAGCCCGAATCCGGTCCCCCTGGCGGTAGCTCTCGCTCCGGATCTGCTCGCTCACCGGCAGGACCGCGTCGGTACGACCGAGGTTGACGACGATATCGCCCTTCTCCAGGCGCTGGACGATCCCGTTGATCACCTCGCCCCGGCGACCGATGAACTCGTTGTACACCTGCTCGCGCTCGGCCTCGCGCACCTTCTGCATCACGACCTGCTTGGCGACCTGGGCCATGATCCGGCTGAAGTCCCCGAGGGGGACGGGGATGCCGAGCTCGTCCCCGACGTCGCAGTCGGGGTCGTACTTCTCCCGGGCCTCCTCGAGGGTGACCTCGGTGTAGGAGTCCTGAACGTCCTCCACCACGGTCATGTACTCGAAGACGTTGATGCGGCCGCTTTCTTCGTCGTAATGGGCCTCGAGCTTGCGGCTGCCGAGCTCCTTGCGCGCCGCGGTGGCCATGGCCTGCTCGAGGGCGTCGATGAGGGTCTCCCGTTCGATGCCCTTCTCTCGTACGACTTGGTCGATGACTCGATTGAGGTCCTTCATGGTCGTCTCGCCGTGGCTATGGGGCCTCAAAACGCCTCAGAACCGGAGCTCCGGGTCGAGGCTTGCCTCGCGGATGTTGGCAACGGAAATCACGTGGCGCCGGCGGGTCTCGCGGTCATCGACCACCAGGTTGCCGTCGGCATCCACGCCCTGGTTCTCCCCCCGAAAGGTCTTGCGGCCGTCCGTCAGCTCTCGGGTACGCACGACGACCCGTTCCCCCCGAAAGCGCTCGAAGTCCCGTGCGCTCTTGAGGGGGCGCTGTACCCCGGGGCTCGACACCTCCAGGGCGTACCGGCCGGGGAACAGGTCCGCGACGTCCAGGTGGGGGCCCGCTTCGCGGCTCAGGGCCGCGCACTCCCCCACGGTGACCCCCCCGGGGCGATCCACCAACAGCCGGACCACCAGGCGGCCACCCTCGGGGCGGACGCAGACATCCACCAGCTCGAGCCCAAGGGACTCGGCGACGGGCGTGAGCAAGGCTGCCACGGCAGCGGTCTTCTTGGTGCTTGCGCTCATGGAAAAACAAAAAAGTGGGCGATGTTGCCCACTTGCCAGCAGACTCAGCCGAAGGGGCGGACGATACCATCGAGGGGTTGAGTTGTAAAGCGGTTTCTAGTCGGAGCGCCGGCTCCCGGCCGCCGCCGATGCGATCGGGCCGGAGGCTGCCCCGGGGGCGGCGGCGGGAGTGGTGTTTCGGCCACCCGGGCGGGGCGGAGTGGAGAAACGGCCACCGCCTAGTCGGCCGCGGCGGCCCCGGGGATCGGTCGGAAACGGCTTGGTCCTAGGGTTTTCAAGGCGCTTGGGAGGGTGTCGGGCGGCCGCGGCACGTCTCTTGCTTGGCCAGGGCAAGGGCTGCGGCGACATCCCGCCGGCGGCGCCCACGAGGAGCGATCCATGGCGTTTCAGATGACCTTGAAGGTGCCCGTAACGCTGGCTGGCGTGGGACTCCACACCGGGGAAGCGATTCGGCTGTCGATCCTGCCGGCGCCGAGCGACGCGGGGATCTCGTTTCGGCGCGTCGACCTCTCGCCGCCCGTGGACATCCCGGCGCGGGCCGAACGGGTGGTAGACACCTCCCTGGCCACTGTGTTGGCGCGGGACGGGGTCTCGGTGTCGACGGTGGAGCACTGCCTCGCGGCCCTGGCCGGGCTCGGGGTCGACAACGCGGTGGTGGAGGTGGACGGACCCGAGCTGCCGATCCTGGATGGGAGCGCCGGCCCCTACGTCCGCTCGATCCTCGCCGTTGGGCTCCGGGAACAGCGGGCTCGTCGGCAGGTGCTGCGGGTGCTCAAGCCGGTCCGGGTGGAGGTCGGCGACAAGTTTGCGATCCTCATGCCGGCGCCCCGGTTGCGGGTCACCTACACCATCGACTTCGACGGCCGCATCCCCGGGAGCCAGCACTACTACCTGGACGTGGATGCCGATTCCTTCGCGGCCGAGTTGAGCCAGGCGAGGACCTTCGGGTTTCTGCAGGACGTGCAGTACCTGCGGACCCTGGGGAAGGCCAAGGGGGGGAGCCTCGACAACGCCGTGGTGATCGATGGCGGCAAGGTGCTCAATCCCGAGGGGCTGCGCATGCCCGATGAGCAGGTGCGGCACAAGATCCTCGATGCGGTGGGGGACCTCGCCCTGGCCGGGCGGTCCATCCGGGGGCACCTGGTCGCCCACAAGGCCGGGCACGGGGTCCACGTCGAGCTCGTCAAGGCCCTGCTCGCTCGCACGGACGCCTGGGTCCTGGAGTCCGGTGAGGAGTTGGAGACGGCGCCCCCCCCGTGGCGTCACGGCTTTCGGCCGTCCTATCCCCTGGTGCCAGCCCACGCCTGACCGCGCCGGTCGCGAGCCTCCTTCGCCACGGCTTGCGGAGCGCGTCTTTCCCATGGTATAAGCGCCCGAGTTTTCTTCTGGGGGCCCAGCGGGGAGCCCCGAAAACCAAACTGCCCAGATGGAGGAAGTCTCGTGAAGAAGGTCATCGTCATCGCCAGCATCGCCTTGCTCACCTTCGGTCTCGGCCTCGGGGCCGGGGTGGCCGCGGATGCCCCCAAGGGTCCGATCGTGGTGAAGGGTACGGGGAGCAAGGAACCCGTCACCTTCAAGCACACCTCGCACAAGGACATGAAGTGCGTGGACTGCCACCACAACACCGACGGCAAGTACTCCTGCATGGAGTGCCACAAGACCAAGGACGAGCTGAAGGACGCCTACCACAAGAAGGACATTGGCAAGTGCTCCAAGTGCCACTTCGGGGACCAAGCGAAGAACAAGATGAAGTGCGCGGAGTGCCACGTCAAGAAGTGATCGGCTGACGCTTCGAACGTTCAAGAGGGGCGGCCCTAGGGCCGCCCCTCTTGTGTCCGTGGTCCGTGGTCCGTGGTCCCCCGACCCCCGACCCGCGACCCCCGACCCCCGACCCCCGACCCCCGACCCCCGACCGGATTCGGCTTTCGCCTCCGGGCTACCTGTGTTAGCGTTTCTACCCATGTTCCCTGCCTTCCTCGGGAGAGTCCCCTTGCGCCGAAAGCTCATCGCCGGGCTCGTGGCGGCCGTCGCCCTCGGCGGCCTCGTGCGGGCGTTCTCCGGCACCGATCGGGCCGGTTCCTTCCACCAGCAACTCGGGGATCCCTACCCGCGCATCGTCGGCCAGGTCTTCTACCACCTCGAGAAGAAGTACGTGGAGCCGGAGCGCGCCTCGCCCCAAAAGCTCGTCGAGGGCGCCCTGCGGGCCCTCGAGACCCAGTACCCCCAGGTGATCGTGGACCTGGCCGAGAGCGGCCGCACCGCCCGGGTACGGGTGGACGAGGCGGAACGGACCTTCGATCTCGGGCCCGCCCAGAAGTTCGCGAGCGCCGGCGAGGTGCTCAACACCGTGCTCCAGTTCGCGGCCAACCACCTCGCCCCCGATGTGGAGCGCAAGGACGTCTACTACCTGGCCCTCAACGGGGCCCTCGGCGGGCTCGACCCCCACTCCAACGTCTTTAGCCCCCGGCACTTCAAGGAGTTCATGATCGGTACCCGGGGGAGCTTCGGCGGCATCGGCTTCGTGTTTGGCATCCGCGAAGGGGACATGACCATCATCACCCCCATCGACGGGACGCCAGCGGATCGCGGCGGGCTGCGCAGCGGCGACAAGATCCTGTACATCGACGGCGAGCCCACCATCAACATGCCGGTGGACATGGCCGCCAACAAGATGCGGGGGGAGCCCGGCACCCAGGTCACCCTCACCATCAGCCGGGAGGCGTGGGCCGAGCCCCGGGCCATCACCTTCACCCGGGAGGTCATCCACGTCGACAGCGTGGAGAGCTACGTGCTCAAGGGGGACGGGGACGCCCCGGTGTTGTACGCCAAGATCAAGAACTTCCAAAAGGACACCACGGCCGAGCTGAAGAAGGCGGTGACCGCGGCGGAGGCCGCCCACAAGGACCTCAAGGGCATCATCCTGGATCTTCGCAACAACCCCGGCGGACTCCTGGAGCAGGCCATCGAGCTCTCCGACGGCTTCTTGGAGGAGGGCACCATCGTCGCCACCAAGGGGCCCGAGGAGGACGCGAACTCCCGGGCCGTGGCGTCGCGGGACGGCATCATCTCTCGCAAGCCCCTGGTCGTCCTGATCAACCAGGGGAGCGCCTCGGCTTCCGAGATCGTGGCGGGTGCCTTGAAGCAGTCCCGGGCCCTGGTGGTGGGGCAGAAGACCTTTGGCAAGGGCTCGGTGCAGAAGCTCTACCCCCTCACCGACGGGGGGGCGCTCAAGCTCACCGTCGCCCAGTACCTGACCCCCGGGGACGTGTCGATCCAATCCATCGGCATCCAGCCCGACGTGGCCGTGCATCCGGCGCGGGTGGAGGCGGGCAAGGCCCGGGTGGGGCCGCCCCCGAGCCACGTGGAAGAAGCCGACCTGAAGAACGCCTTCAAGGGGTGGGGCAACGCCTCGGAGAAGGCCCTGGCCGAGGTGCCGTTTCTGGAGCCTCCCAAGGACGAGGAAGAGAAGAGCTTCGCCGAGCTCGGGCGGGAGCAGAAGCTTCAGCGGCTGCGGGAGGACTTCGAGGTCCGCCTCGCCCGCCGGGTGCTCGCCCGGGTGGGCGTTCTCGACCCGGCGAAGGCGCGAAGCGGCCTCTTGACGGCCGCCACGCCGGTCCTCGAGGAGCTCCGGCGCGAGGAAGAGGAGAAGGTCCGCCGCGCCTTTGCGGACCTCGGTTTGGACTGGTCGGGGGCGGCCGGGGCGGTCGGCGCCCCTCTCCTGGAGGTGGTGCCGAGCCCGGAGATCCGTTTGGCGGCTGGGGAGAAGGCGCGCCTCTCGATCGCCGTGCGCAACCGGGGGACGGCGTCGGCCTACCGGGTGTGGGGGCGCACCGAGTCCGACAACCCGGCCCTGAAGAACCTCGACTTCGCCTTTGGCCGGATCGGGCCGGGCGAAGAGCGCTCCTGGTCGGCGACCGTGGAGCTCCCCAAGGCGTCCGTGGATCGCCTGGACCGGGTGAAGATCCTGCTCCAGGTGGCGGGGGGCGCCGAGGCGGGGGAGGGGAGCACCCTGGTGCGCAGCGCCGCCCGGCCGCGGCCCGAGTTCATCTACCGCTACGAGTTGGCCGACGAGAACCCGGCCGACCCCAAAAAGTCCGGGGATGGGGTGCTGGAAGAGGGCGAGCGCGCCAAGCTCACCCTGCGGGTGAGAAACGTCGGCTCGATCCCGGCGAAGTCGGTGGAGGTGAACATCCGCGGCGACGAGAAGGAAGACCTGTATCTGGAGGCGGCGCGGCACCGGTTCGACGCCCTCGGCCCCGGGGAGGAGCAGTCGGCGGTCATGGCCCTGCGGCTGATCAAGGCGAGCGAGGAGGGCAAGGTGCTCCTCGGGGTGTCGGTGGCCGACCGAGACGCCAGCGCCTTTCTCAGCGACAACCTCACCTTCCCGGTGGGGAAGCCCTACGCGGCCCGGGAGGCCCGGGTGCCGCCGAGCTTCGAGGTGGAGTCCCCGCCGCCCCTGCGGACCACGGCGCCCAAGGTGCTCCTCAAGGTCAAGGTGTCCGACGACGAGGCGGTGAAGGACTTCTACGCCTACCTCGGGGACAAGAAGATCCGCTACGAGCGCAACCGCGGCAGCGGCAAGACCTTTGCCGTCACCCTCGAGGTGCCCCTGGAGGAGGGGTCCAATCGCCTGGTGCTCGCCGCCCGGGACCAGAAGGACATCTCGGCGAGCCGCACCTTCTTCATCCACCGAGGTGCCGAGGGCGAACCGGCCTCGCGGCTCGGGGTCCGGTGAGCGGGTCGATCACCCACTCGGGGTTCATCGGGCTCCTGGGGCGCCCCAACGTCGGGAAGTCGACCCTCCTGAACGCGATCCTAGGGCAGAAGGTCTCGATCGCCAGCGACAAGCCCCAGACCACCCGCAACCGCATCGCGGGGGTGGTGAACCGGGGCCCGTGCCAGTTGATCTTCTTCGATACCCCCGGGGTCCACGAGGGGGAGAAGCTGCTCAATCGCTACATGGTCCGGGAGGCCATGGCGTGCCTTCCCGACGTGGACGCGGTGGTCTTCCTTGCCGACGGCCGGGAGGGGCCCCGCCCGGACGACCGGGCCCTGGCCCGGCGGCTCGAGGGACGGGGCGTGCCGATGGTCCTGGCGGTCAACAAGATCGACGTGGGCCGGGTCGGCGCCGAGGCCTACCGTGACCTCTTGCCCTTCGACGCGGTGCACCGCATTTCGGCCCTCACCGGGGAGGGGCTGGAGGGGCTCCTCGACACCCTGGCGGCGCTCTTGCCCGAGGGCCCCGAGTACTACCCCCCCGACGTGCCCACCGACCGAACCGAACGCTTCATCGCCCAGGAGTTCATCCGCGAGAAGGTCTTCGAGCTCACCGGCGAGGAGATCCCCTACAGCGTCGCGGTCACCGTGGAGCAGTGGGAAGACAAGCCCGACCAGAACCTGGTGGTGGTGCACGCCACGGTGCACGTGGAGCGGGCGAGCCAAAAGGGCATCGTCGTCGGCAAGGGGGGGGCGGTGATCCGGGAGGTGGGCCTGCGGGCCCGACGGGACCTGGAGGCGCTTTTGGGGGCGCGGGTGTATCTGGACCTCCACGTGGGGGTGGAGAAGAACTGGACCAAGGATCCCCGGGCGCTGCGGCGCTTCGGGTACGAGGCGGGATCGTGAACCTGGTAGCCATCGTGGGCCGCCCCAACGTGGGCAAGTCCACCCTCTTCAACCGCCTGGTCGGGCGCCGGGTGGCCATCGTGGAAGACGTGCCGGGGGTGACCCGGGATCGTCACTACGCCCAGGCCGACTGGGGCGACCGGCGGTTCACCCTGGTGGACACCGGCGGCCTGGACTTCGACGCGGTGGACGAGGTGGGTGCCCAGATGCGGCACCAGGCCCAGGTGGCGGTGGAGGAGGCCGACGTCATCCTCTTCGTGGTCGACGCCCACCAGGGCTACCTGCCCGCCGACGCGGAAGTGGCCCGGTACCTGCGGGGGCGGGCCAAGGACGTGGTGGTGGTGGTCAACAAGGTGGACGGCGAGCGCTGGGAGCCCGCGGGGTACGACTTTCACCAGGCCGGCTTCGGGGAGGTGGTCCTGGTCTCGGCGGAGCACGGGCGGGGGATGGACGGCCTGGTGGACGCGGTGGAGGCCCGCATCCCGGCCGGGGAGAGCCCCGCGCCGACGGCCGAGGAGGCGGTGCGGGTGGCGGTGCTGGGGCGGCCCAACGTCGGCAAGAGCTCCCTGGTGAACCGCTTGATCGGGGCCGAGCGCCTGGTGGTGAGCGCCGTGGCGGGAACCACCCGGGACGCCATCGACTCCCGGGTCTCGGTCCGGGGCAAGGAGTACCTGCTCATCGACACCGCCGGGATTCGCCGTCGGCCGCGGGTCGAAGAGGGCGTCGAGCGCTGGAGCGTGCTCAAGGCCCTGCGCGCCATCGACCGGGCTCAGATCTGCCTGGTGCTGCTGGACGCGACCGAGGGCCTCACCGACCAGGACGCCCGCATCCTCAACCTGGTCCACCGGGGCCGCCGCGGGGTGATCATCGGGCTCAACAAGTGGGATGCGGTGGAAAAGGACGCCAAGACCTTCGATCGGGCGGTCAAGGAGATCCGCCACCGCCTCGGGCCCCTCGGCCACGCGCCGGTGGTGAGCCTGTCCGCCTTGACCGGGCAGCGGGTCCCCCAGATCTTCGACGCCGTGGATCGGGTGTACGAGGAGTGGCACAAGCGGCTCTCCACCTCGGCCGTGAACGACTTCCTCACCCGCACCCTGCGGGAGCTGCCGCCCCCGGTGGTTGGGGGCAAGCGCGCCCGCATCTACTACATGACCCAGGCCCAGGCGGCCCCGCCGGTTTTTGCCGCCTTTTCGAGCTTCCCGGATGGGCTGCCGGTCGCCTACGAGCGGTTCCTGGTCAACCGCCTGCGGGACGCCTTTGGCTTCGAAGGGGTGCCCCTCACCATCCGGGTGCGCCAGCGCACCCGGTCCGACGAACGGGGTGGGCGATGATGGGAGTTCCCGTGGAGGATCTCCGGGCCAGGGCCGCGCGGCTGCAGCGCCACCTCGCCGCGGACGGGCTGGCCGGGGCGGTTTTGGTACAAAACGTCGACCGGTACTACTTCGCCGGCACCATGCAAGCGGGGATGGTGGTGGTGCCGCCCGCGGGAGATCCCCTGGTTTTGGTGCGCCGGGACCCCGAACGCGCCGCCCGGGAGACGCCGCTTCCGGTGGAGCCCCTGGGGAGCGTCAAGGAGGTCGCCGACCGCGTGCGCCGCCGCCTGGGGGAGCTGCCGAGCCCGCTTGGCCTGGAGCTCGACGTCTTGCCCGTGGGCCAGGTCGAGCGGTTGCACGGCCTCTTCGCCGGAGTGTCCTTCGGGGATGCCAGCCCGGCGATCCAACGCACCCGGGCGGTCAAGAGTCCCTGGGAGCTCGCCCAGATCCGCCGCGCCGCCGAGGCGGTGGCCGAGGCCGTCACCACCGTGCCCCGGTACCTGGCGCCGGGGGTGACCGAGCTGGAGCTCGCCGCGCGCCTGGAGTGCGAACTGCGGCTGCGGGGCCACGGGGGCGTGACCCGCATGCGGGGGTTTAATCAGGAGATGTTCTTTGGCCACGTCATGGGGGGTGCCACGGCCGCCGAGGTGTCGTTCCTCGACGCCCCCACCGGGGGCCGCGGCCTCGGGCCCGCCCTCCCCCAGGGGGCGAGCGTCCGGCCCCTTCAGGTCGGCGAGCCCGTGGTGGTGGACCTGGTGGGCAACTGGCAGGGGTACCTGAGCGATCAGACGCGGATCTTCTCCCTGGGCGAGCCGAGCCCCGAACTAATCGCCGTCCACGGGGCCGCCCTGGCGGTCCAGGCGGCGGTGGTCGCGGCGGCCCGCCCCGGGGTGCCGGCCGCGGCCCTGTACCGGGTCGCCCTGGAAGCCGCGGCCGCCACGCCCTTCGGCCGGTGGTTCATGGGCGAGGCGCACAAGGTGAGCTTCGTCGGCCACGGCATCGGCCTCGAGGTCGATGAGCTTCCCTTTCTCGCCCGGGGGTTCGACCTCCCCCTGGAGGAGGGGATGGTCTTCGCGCTGGAGCCCAAGTTCATCCTGCCCGGCCGGGGAGCCGTCGGGGTGGAGGACACCTACGTCGTGACCGCCCACGGCGTGGACCGTCTCACCCCGTCGCCCCAGGGCCTGGGGGCCGTGGCGGGGAGCTGAGGGGCGTGGCGGCCCCCATCACTCCCCGGCGCCTGCGCTAGGGGCGGGCCGTCGCCTTCGTCCTGGGGGCGATATCGCCAACCCGGTCGTCTATGCCCTCCAGGTTCACGGCCGAGGGAGGCGTGGCGATGACGGCCCGGCCCGAGGAAGACGGGGTGGAGGTGGCGGTGACCGACACGGCGTCGGGATTTTGCCCCACAGCCTGGAGGAGGTGTTCGTGGCGTTCAAACCGCTGGCTGGCTCGGCGACCCGGGCCCACGGGGGGACCGGGCTAGGCCTCTCCATCGCCCGGCGACGGGTCGAGCTCCACGGTGGCCGCAGCTGGGCCGAAAGCCGGGTGGGGCACGGCAGGCGCGTCATCTGCTGGCTGCCCCGGCGCGTCCCCACGCCCCAGGAAGGCGCGCCGTGAGCCCCCGGGTGCTGGTAGTGGAGGACAACGAGGACAACCGGGCCCTGGTGGTGAAGGTGCTCGGCCGTAGGGGCTACGAGGTGGTGGAGGCCGCGGGAGAGGACGAGGCGGTGGCGGCGGCGCGCGCCACGCCCCCAGACCTGGTGCTGATGGACGTGAACCTGGCGGGCGCCAGCGGCTTCGAGGTCGCCCGCCGACTCAAGGCAGAGCCCGGCTTCGGTGGGGTGCCGGTGGTGGCCTTGACCGCCTACGCCATGGTTGGGGATCGGGAGCGCGCCCTGGCGAGCGGGTGCGACGGCTACCTCGCCAAGCCCATCGACGTCCGGCGCCTGCCCGACCAGGTGGCGGCCTACCTGCGGGGGGAACGACCGTGAAGAGCGCCCCGAAGATCCTGGTGGTCGACGACAACCTCGACAATATGGAGCTCCTGATCAAGCGCTTCCAGTCCCTGGGGTACCGCACCCTCCAGGCCTACGACGGCGAGGAAGCCCTGGCCCGGGTCGCCGCCGAGGAGCCCGATCTGGTAATCCTCGACATCATGATGCCCAAGCTCGACGGCCTGGAGGTGTGTCGGCGGCTGAAGGCCGACGAGCGCACCCGCCTGATCCCGGTGATCTTGCTCACCGCCAAGCGAGAGCCCCCGGACAAGGTTCGAGGGCTCGACCTCGGAGCCGACGACTACGTCACCAAACCCTTCGACTCCCATGAACTGGTGGCGCGGGTCCGCAGCCTCCTCAGTTTGCGCAACCTCCACGCCAAGCGGGTGACCGAGGAGCGGCTCGGGGCCCTCGGGCAGATGGCCGAGGGGGTGGCCCACGAGGTCCGCAACCCGATGGTGACCATCGGGGGGTTCGCCCGCCGCATCCGCGACCGCGCCGCCCCGGAGGACCCGCTGCGGGAGTACGCCGAGCACATCATCCAGGAGGTGGAGCGTCTCGAGGCCATGGTGAACGAGATCGTCCGCTTCAAGGCGCTGATGATCGCCCCGTACGAGCCGGTGGAGCTGGGGGACGTCCTGCGGGAGCTCCTCGGGCAGCGGGGGGCCGCCTTCCAGGCGGCTGGGCTCCAGGTCATTCCCCGGATCGATCCGGACCTGCCTCTCCTCCAAGGGGATCGCGAGAACCTGAAGCTAGCCCTCGGCAACGTGCTGGAGAACGCCCTGGAGGCTACGGCGCCCGGGGGGACCGTGACGGTCACGGCCGCGGGGGAGGGCGACGGGGTGCGCCTGGAGGTCGAGGACACGGGCCGCGGGATCCCCCGGGGCGAGCTGCCCCACGTCTTTGATCCCTTCTACACCTCGAAGATGGCGGGGGCCGGCATGGGGCTCACCCTGGTTCACCGCATCGTCACCCGGCACGGGGGGGAGGTGGACATCGAGAGCGACCAGGGCCGGGGTACCCGGGTGTCGATCTCGCTGCCCCGGGCTCCGGGTGCGGCCCGGTGAGGCGGGGCCCGTGGCCGAGCCGGTGACCCCCGGGGAGGGGACCGCCGAGGATCACCGGCTCCTCGACCTCTTCTTCGACCACCTGCTGGTGGAGAAGGGGCTCGCCAAGAACACCCTCGACGCCTACGGCCGGGACCTCCGGGCCTTCCTCGCCACCGGGCCGGGGCCCCTCGCCGTGGTCACCGGCCGGGAGGTCCTCGCCTTCCTCAAGGCCCAGCGGGGCCGAGGCCTCACCGCCCGCACGGTCGCCCGGCGGGTGTCGGCCCTGCGCACCTTCTACCGGTTCCTGGTGCGGGAGGGGCTTGCGGTCGCCGACCCTACCGCCCGCCTCGAGGGCCAGCGGCTGTGGCAGACCCTGCCCCGCACCCTCACCCGGGCCGACGCCGCCGCCCTGGTCGGGGGAGCCGCCCCCGGGGACGATCCCCAGGGCCTGCGGGACCGGGCGATCCTGGAGCTCCTCTACGGCTCGGGCTTGCGGGTCTCCGAGGTCTCGGCCCTGACCCTGGAGCGCCTCGACCTGACCGTGGGGTACGTGCGACCCCTGGGCAAGGGCACCAAGGAGCGGGTCGTCCCCGTCGGGCGGGCGGCCCAGGAGGCGTTGGCCGCTTACCTCGATCGGGGCCGACCCCTGCTCTTGAAGGGCCGCCGAAACCCCGCGGTGTTCCTCAACCGCTCGGGGCGTCGGCTGTCGCGCCAGTCGATCTGGAAGCTCGTCAAGGCCGCCTGCCGCCGCGTCGGCCTGCCCGAGGACCCGAGCCCCCACACCCTGCGCCACTGCTTCGCCAGCCACCTCCTGGAGGGTGGCGCCGATCTCCGCAGCGTCCAGCTGATGCTCGGCCACGCCGACCTCGGCACCACCCAGGTGTACACCCACGTGGGGGAGCAGCGCCTGCGGGACGTGGTGCGAACCCGCCACCCCCGGGGGCGGTAGTGGAGGTCATCACCACCCACGTCAACGCCGACTTCGACAGCCTGGGGGCGATGGTCGGGGCCAAGAAGCTGTACCCGGACGCGGTGCTCGCCTTCCCCGGGTCCCAGGAGAAGACCCTGCGGCAGTTCCTGGTCCAATCGGCCCTGTGGGCCCTGGACGTGCGCAAGGCCAAACAGGTAGACCTGGAGCAGGTGACCCGGCTGATCCTCGTGGACGTCGCCCAGGCCTCCCGGATCGGCCGCTTCTCCGCCCTGGTGGCGCGCCCGGGGGTGGAGCTTCACGTCTACGACCACCACCTCCCCACCTCCGAGGACGTGCCCGCCGCTCTGCGGGTGGTGGACCGGGTGGGGGCGGCGACGACCCTGCTGGTGGAGCTCCTGCGGGAGCGCCAGATCCCCCTCACCGCCGAAGAGGCCACCCTGATGATCTTCGGCATCTACGAAGACACTGGATGCCTCACCTTCGCGTCCACCACCCCCCGGGATCTGGAAGCCGCAGCGTACCTCCTGGCGCAGGGCGCCGACGTCACCGCGGTCCACGGGGTGATCACCCCGGAGCTGACCGTGGAGCAGGTGTCCCTCCTCGGGGAGCTGCTCCACGCCCGCACCGTCCACGTGGTGCACGGGGTGTCGATCACCGTGGCCGAGGCGGCGATCGATGACTACGTGGGTGACCTGGCGGTCCTCGCCCACCAGATCCGGGACATGGAAAACCTCGACGCCCTGGTCCTGGTGGTGCAAATGGAGGACCGGGTGCAGGTGGTGGCGCGCAGCCGCGCCGCCGAGGTGGACGTGGGGAAGCTCGCCCGGGCCCTGGGGGGCGGCGGCCACCCCGACGCGGCTTCCGCCACCGTGCGCAACCGGACCCTGGTTCAGGTGCGCGAGCGGGTGCTCCAGCTGCTCCCCGGCTGCGTGCGGCCCCCGATCACCGCCCGGGACATCTGGACCACCCCGGTGAAGGGGGTGGAGTCCGGCACTCCCCTGGGGGAGGTCGGGCGGCTTCTGGACCGCTACCACATCAACGCCATGCCGGTGCACAAGGGCGGGCGCCTGGTCGGCATCGTCTCGCGCCTACTGGTGGGCCGGGCGCTCCAGCACGGGTTGACCGACGTGCCGGCGGACGACTACATGGTGACCGACTTCGCCACCGTCGAGCCGGGGGCTTCCCTGGAGACCCTGCGGGAGCTGATCATCCGGGGCAACCAGCGCTTCTTGCCGGTGCTCGACGGCGGCCAGCTGGTCGGCGCCGTCACCCGCACCGACCTGTTGCGGGCCATGGACGCGGGGGCCGCGCCCGAGGAGGCGCGGGAGGTGCCGCGGGAGCCCCAGGAGCGCTCCGCGGGGAGGCTCCTGGCCGAGCGGGTCGAAGACGACGTCCTCGGTCGCCTCCACGACCTCGGGGGCGTCGCCTCCGAGCTCGGCATGCAGGCGTACCTGGTGGGAGGCCTGGTCCGGGACCTCTTCCTGCGCCGGGACAACCTCGACGTCGACGTGGTGGTGGAGGGGGACGGGGTGGAGCTCGCCGGGGCGGTGGCCCGTCGGTGGGGGGCGCGGGTGCGCACCCACCCGGCCTTCGGGACCGCGAAGATCATCTGCCCCGACGGGTTTCGGGTCGACGTCGCCACCGCCCGCACCGAGTACTACACCCGCCCCGCCGCCTTGCCCACGGTGGAGTGGTCGAGCCTCAAGCTCGACCTGTACCGACGGGACTTCACCATCAACACCCTGGCTCTGCGCCTCGGTCCCGGGCGGTTCGGCGAGGTGATCGACTTCTTCGGGGGCCTGCGGGACCTGAAGGACGGCACCCTCCGCATCCTCCACAACCTGTCCTTCGTCGAGGACCCCACCCGGGTCTTCCGAGCCCTGCGCTTCCAGCTCCGCTTCGGGTTTCGCCTCGGGCGGCAGACCCAGAAACTATTGCGCAGCGCGGTGGAGGTGGGGTTTCTGACCCAGGCCCGGGGGGCTCGGCTCTTTCGGGAGTGGGTGGCCCTCCTGGAGGACGGAGACCCCCTGGCGGCCTTCGAGGCCCTGGGCGAGCACGGGGTCCTGACCGCCCTCCACCCGGGGCTGCGCCTGGATGAGCGGGCGCGGGAGCTCCTGGAGCGGGTCCGGGAGGTGGTGACCTGGTACCGGCTCTTGTACCTCGACACCCCGGTGCGGGGGTGGTTCGTCTACCTCCTGGCGATCCTGGAGCCCTTGGGGGAGGAAGCGCTCGCCGGCTTCGGCGCCACCTTTGGGGTCGCGGCGCGGGAGGGCCAGGAGCTGATGGCCAGCCGCCTGGAGGCCCACCGGGCCCTCCTGCACCTCGGTCACGAGCTCTCCCGGGGCGACCCCCCCAACAGTCGGACCTACGAGATCCTCCACTCCTGCGGGGTCGAGGCCCTGCTCTTTCTGATGGCCCGCACCCCCGACGAGCACAAGCGGCGGCTGGTGAGCCGCTACTTCACCCACCTCGCCGGCACCCGGCCGCTCCTGGGGGGGCGCGACCTGAAGGCTTTGGGGATTCCCCCGGGCCCGGGCTACCGCCACCTCCTCCAGGGGCTCCTGGCCGCTCGCCTCGACGGCGCCGTGAGCACGCGGGAGGACGAGCTCGCCTGGGTCGCCGCCCGGGGGCAGCCCGGCACGTCGGCCGCCGACAGCTCCGACCCGGGGCTCAAGATCGGTCCGGATCGGCCGATCCTAGGGGAAGCCGGTGTCAGGCAGGGGGGTCGGAGAAGCCGATGATCAAGAAGATCCGCGTCGAGGACCTGGAAGTGGGGATGTTCGTCGACGACTTCAACGTGCCGTGGATGGACCACCCGTTCCTCACCAACAAGAAGCCCCTGAAGAGCGCCAAGGAGATCGACCTCCTCGTCAAACACGGGGTGCGTGAGGTGTACATCGACACCGACCGGGGGCGGGACAGCAGCCGAGCCGTCCCGAGCGGGGAGGCCCAGGAGGCGGTGCGCCAGGAGATGGACCGGGAGGTCCTGGCGCCGCAGGAGACCGAGGAGCCCCTGGCGGCCGGGGATACCACCCCCTTCTCCGAGGAGCTGCGCCGGGCCAAGACGGTGTACTCCCAGGCCAAGGGCATGGTGAAGGAGCTCCTCACCGACGTCCGCCTCGGCAAGAGCATCGACGGGGAGCGGGCGGCCGCCGCCGTGGACGGCATGGTGGACTCGATCTTCCGCAACCGCGACGCCCTGGCCAGCTTGTCCCGGCTGAAGAGCTTTGACGACTACACCTTCCAGCACTCCCTCAACGTGAGCGTGCTCTCCCTCACCCTGGGGCGCCACCTCGGCCTGGTGAAGGGGGAGTTGCGGCGCCTCGGCATCGGCGCCATCCTCCACGACGTGGGGAAGATGCGGGTGCCCGAGGAGGTGCTAAACAAGCCGGGGCGGCTCACGGACGAGGAGTTCGCCGTGATGAAGACCCACCCCCTCCACGGGGCGAAGATCCTCATGGGCACCTCCGACGTCCCGGACGAGTGCTCGGCGGTCGCCCTCAACCACCACGAGCGCTTCAACGGCAAGGGGTACCCGCGGGGCCTCGCGGGCCTCTCCATCGGCAAGTTCGGCCTCATCGCCGCCATCGTCGACGTGTACGACGCCATCAGCTCGGACCGGGTGTACCACCGGGGGATGCCGAGCCATCAGGCCGTCCAGAAGGTCTACGAGTGGGCGAAGAACGACTTCTACCCGATCTACGTGCAGAAGTTCATCCAGAGCCTCGGCATCTACCCGATCGGGTCGGTGGTGCGCCTGGACACCGGGGAGGTGGGGGTGGTGTGCCGCCAGAACCACGGGCAGCTCCTGCGGCCGGGGGTGCGCCTCGCCAAGGGGCCCGGCGGCGTGCCCCTGCTACGCCCCAGCGAGGTGGACCTCGGCGCGCCGGACCCCCGGGGCGAGAAGCCCTTCGCGCGCACCGTGGTGGCGACCCTGGACCCGGAGGAGGAGGGGATCGACGTGGAGGCGGTCCTGGTGGGCGGGGCAGACCGCCGGGCGGCGTGAAGGCGGCCCCGGGGGGATTCCCGGCGCCGTCAGTCGTCCCGGCCGGTGATGAACCGGTACCCCTCGAAGAACGCCTCGGCCTCGGCGTCCGCCTGCTCCGGCCGGGCCTCCCGCAGGCAGGTGACCAGGAGGTCCCGCTCCACCGCTCCGGTGAACCCCGCCAGGGTCCCAAGCATTACCGCGCTCACCAGGGACGGGCCCCCGTGGCGCCGGGCCAGGGCCAGCGCGGGTACCCAGCGCACGTCCAGTTCCCCAAAGGCGGCGTCCACGTCGGCCACCGCCGGGTAGCTCGCCCGGCGGAAGCGCGCCTCGTAGGGGCGGATGGCCTCGTCGGAGAGGAGCGCCGTGCCCCCCGCCCCCAGGTACGGGGCGAGGCGCAGTGCCTCGAGCCGTTCCAGCCCGAGGGCGAGGTGGGCCCCGCCCCGGCGGATCTTGGGGCTTGGGCCGACGGGGGTCCCGAGGCGGACGTGGGCGAAGACCGGGGAGCCGAGCTGGGCGAGGCCCGACTGGGCGAGGAAGCGCGCCTCGTAGCCCTCCCGCAGGGCTGCCGCCACCAGTACCGAAGCCAGGGTGACCACCCCCTGGCCCCCCACCCCCGCGACCACCAGATCCAGCGTCATCGGGTCCGCCGGCGGGCCTTGAGGTCCCGGCGGATCGCCTTGGGGCGGCACGCCTCGGCGCACAAGCCGCAGCCGAGGCACCGGGCCACGTCCACTACGGCCTTGCCGGTCCCCTCGTCCACATCCAGCGCCGGGCAGCCGACCGCTTGCAGGCAGGAGGGGGAACACGCCTCGGGGCCGGTGCACCGCTCGGGTCGCACCCGGTAGGGGATCACCGTGCGGTGGGGCAGGCGGGCGGTGCAGGGGGCCTCGGCGATCACCACGTGGACCCCCGGGTTGGTCATGCCCTGGGCGAGCACCCGGGTGAGGCGCCGGGTGAAGTAGGGCAGGGCCTTGCGGACCCGCTGGACCCGCGCCGCCCGGGCGAGCTCCTCGATGCTCAGGGGGTTGGGGACCGACCCGGGGAAGTCCCGGAAGTTCGTCGGCGACGGCTGGTACCCGGTCATGGACGCGTAGCCGTTGTCCAGCACCAGGACCGTCAGGTTCACCCCCTGGGCGGAGGCGTTGAGCAGCGCCGGGATCCCGGCGTGGAAGAAGGTGCTGTCGCCGATCGCTGCCACCACCGGCTGGTCTACTCCGGCGTAAGCGAAGCCCTGGGCGAGGGCGATGCTCGACCCCATGGCGACCTCGGTGCGGCACAGGCTGTGGGGCGGGTTCATCCCCACGATGGTGCAGCCGATGTCGCCGGTGACGATGACCTCCTCGGGGGTCTTGCCGATCTTCGCGATGGCCCGCTCCAGGGCGACGTAAGTGGAGCGGTGGGGGCACCCCGGGCAGAAGGTGAGGGAGCGGGGGGCCCAGCGGCTGGGGCCGGGCGCCGGGCGGGCCGGGGCTGGGTGCCCGGCCAGGGCCGCCAGCGCCCCCGCCACCAGGTCGGGGTCGAGGTCGCCCACCGGGGATAACCGACCGTCGCCCTTGCCGAGCACCTGGGGCGGGTGGGGCAGGGTGGCCGCCAGGGCGCGGACCCGCTCCTCGAGGAGGGGCTCGAGCTCCTCCACCACCAGGACCCGGCGGCACCGGCGCAAGAGGTCGAGGATGAGGGCTTCGGGGGTGGGGTTCATCACCACCACCCGCAGGAGGTTGGGGGAGGGCTCGGTTCCCCCAAGGAGGCCTTCCTCCACGTAGCCCCAGGTGGACGCGGAGGCGATCACCCCCAGGGGCGACGGGGAGGGAGTGAAGCGGTTCCAGGACGCCAGGAGGTCCCCGGCGTGGGCGAGGCGGGCCAGGCTGTCCGCGTGCTGCTGGAGGCACCGGGCGGCCCCCGCCTTGGTGTAGCGGTCCAGGTCGAAGGGCACCTCGCTGCGGCGGTGGTGGCGGTCCACCGGCCCCAGCCTCACCCCGGCCGCGGCGTTGGCGGTGGTGGTGGTGCCCCGGATCAGGATGGGGGTTTGGGCCTCCTCCGAGGCGAGGAAGGCGGCGGCGGTCAGGTCCTTGGCCTCCTGGGGGGTGCCGGGCTCCACCATGGGCAGAAACGCCAGGCGGGCGTACAGCCTAGAGTCCTGCTCCACCATGCCGTAGTACATCCCCGGATCGTCCCCCACGTACACCACCAGGCCACCCCGGGTGCCCGAGGTGGCCACGGACAACAGGGCGTCGGCGGCCACGTTGAGCCCCGACATCTTCATCGCCACGAAGCTCCGCTGGCCGGCCCAGCTGTGGCCGGCGGCGATCTCGAAGGCGACCTTCTCGTTGAGGGCCCACTCCACCCGCATCTGGTCCGGAGCCTGGGCGAGCAGGTACTCGATGGCGGCGGTGGCCGGGGTGCCGGGGTAGCCGATGGCGAGGCGAGCCCCCGCCTCGATGGCGCCCCGGGCGCAAGCGCGCACGCCAAGCAGGGGGACCTGCTCCTTGGGGGTTGGAGGGGGGCGCGAGAGCAAGGGGAGCCAGGGCCTCCGGCTGGGGGTTTCCCGCCTGGAACGAGCGCCCTAGGTACCACACGGCCGCCGGGGGGGTCAATTGCGGATGCGGGACCTGGATCCACGGGCGGGGGGGCGACGGGTTCGGGGGACCCCTCCGCAACGGCTACTGGATTCGGAGCGGGGCTACCCGGCCGCGAGGGCCTGATCCAGGTCGGCCAAAAGGTCGTCCACGTGCTCCAGGCCCACGGACAGGCGCACGAAGTCCGGGGTGACGCCGGTGGCCGCCTGCTCTTCGGGGCTGAGCTGGGAGTGGGTGGTGGAGGCGGGGTGGATGGCCAGGCTCTTGGCGTCGCCGATGTTGGCCAGGTGGCTGAAGAGCTTGAGCCCGTCGATGAATCGCTTCCCCCCCTCCAGCCCGCCGGCGACGCCGAAGCCGAGGATGGCGCCAAAAAGCCCCCGGTGGTGGTAGCGCCGGGCCAGGTCGTGGGTCGGGTGGCTCGGCAGGCCGGGGTAGCGGACCCAGCGCACCTTGGGGTGGTTCTCCAAAAACGTCGCCACGGCCAGGGCGTTTTGGCTGTGGCGCTCCATGCGCAGGTGCAGGGTCTCCAGCCCTTGGAGGAACAAAAACGAGTTGAAGGGGCTGACGCAGGCGCCGGTGTCGCGCAGCCACTGGACCCGGGCCTTGAGGATGAAGGCGACGTTGCCGAGGCCCGGGAAGTTCCCAAAGGTCTCCCAGAAGTTCAAGCCGTGGTAGCTGGGGTCGGGCTCGGAGAAGTTGGGGAATCGGCCGTTGCCCCAGTCGAACCGCCCGCCGTCCACGATGATCCCCCCGATGGAGGTGCCGTGGCCGCCGATGAACTTGGTGGCCGACGCCACCACCACGTCGGCCCCGTGGTCTAGGGGCCGGAGCAGGTAGGCGGTGGGCATGGTGTTGTCGACCACCAGGGGAAGCCCCTCGCCGTGGGCCACGTCGGCCACCGCGCGTAGATCCAGGGTGTCGAGCTTGGGGTTCCCCACCACCTCGGCAAAGACCGCCCGGGTCTTGGCGGTCATCGCCCGGCGGAAGTTCTCGGGGTCGGCGGGATCGACGAACCGCACCGTCACCCCCATCTTGGGCAGGGTGTGCTTGAAGAGGGAGTAGGTGCCCCCGTACAGGCTCGCCGACGCCACCACCTCGTGGCCCGCCTCGACGATGTTCATGAGGGCCAGGGTCTCGGCGGCTTGGCCCGAGGCCACGGCCAGGGCCCCGGTGCCCCCCTCCAGGGCGGCCATCCGCTGCTCGAAGACGTCGGTGGTGGGGTTCATGATGCGGGTGTAGATGTTGCCGAACTCTTTGAGCCCAAAGAGGTTCGCGGCGTGCTCGGCGCTCTTGAAGACGTAGCTGGTGGTCTGGTGCAGCGGCACCGCTCGGCTCCCGGTGACGGGGTCGGGGGCCTGGCCGGCGTGGAGGGCGAGGGTTTCGAGCTGCCAGGGCATGGGATCCTCCCGGTGTCGTGTTGTTGACTCTGGTGGTCGAGGAACATGTAGCGGAGAAGGCCGCACAGGTCAAGGGCAACCGGATCTCCTCACAGGGCAATCGCGCATAAATCCCAACCGGTACGCGGCTGTCGTGGCATGCGAT